>NZ_PKFQ01000001.1:5528882-5840425 GCF_002939475.1 Streptomyces cinnamoneus
CCCGAACGCCAAGATGTACAAGGACGGCGCCCACTCCGTGCTCGACGGCAAGGTCAAGGTCGGCAAGGAGTACGACACCAAGGAGTGGAAGCCGGAGAACGCCAACGAGAACATGAAGGGCGCCATCTCCTCGCTGGGCAAGGAGAACATCGTCGGCGTCTACTCCGCCAACGACGGCATGGCCGGCGGCATCATCACCGCCCTGCGCAGCGCCGGCTTCGACAAGCTCCCGCCGGTCACCGGCCAGGACGCCGAGCTGTCGGCCGTCCAGCGGATCCTCTCGGACGAGCAGTTCATGAGCGTCTACAAGCCGTACCAGCCCGAGGCCGAGGCCGCCGCCTCCATGGCCGTCGCCCTGGCCCAGGGCAAGGGCCTGGACTCCGTCGCCAAGTCCACCGTCGACAGCGGCTCGCAGAAGAAGATTCCCGCGATCATCGTCACCCCCTTCGCGCTGACCAAGGCCGACATCGGCCAGTACGTCGGCAAGGAGGGCTTCTTCACCCTGGACGAGATCTGCACCGACAAGTACAAGGCGCAGTGCGACCAGGCCGGCCTGAAGTAAGCCGCCGGTCCGAAGCAAGCCCGTGACCCGCCCGGCGGGCGCCAGAAGGCGCCCGCCGGGCGGAAACCCCGCCGGTCAGGCGATATATCCGCCGGTCAGGCGGCGAAGGAGATGATTCACGTGACCGCTGCGCCCGTGCTGGCGTTGCGCGGAATCTCCAAGCGGTTCGGTGCCGTCCAGGCGCTCACCGACGTGGAGCTGGAGATCCACCCCGGCGAGGTGGTCGCCCTGGTCGGCGACAACGGCGCCGGCAAGTCCACCCTGGTCAAGACCATCGCGGGCGCCGGCCCCGCGGACGACGGCGTCATCGAGTGGGAGGGCCGGCCCGTCACCATCGACCGGCCGCACACCGCCCAGGAGCTCGGCATCGCGACCGTCTACCAGGACCTCGCCCTGTGCGACAACCTCGACGTGGTCGGCAACCTCTTCCTCGGCCGGGAGATCACCCGCGCCGGCGTGCTGGACGAGGTCGAGATGGAACGGCGCTCCCGCGAGCTGCTCTCCACCCTCTCGATCCGCATCCCCAGCGTCCGGATCCCCATCGCCTCGCTCTCCGGCGGCCAGCGCCAGACCGTCGCGATCGCCCGTTCGCTGCTCGGCGAGCCCAAGATCGTGATCCTGGACGAGCCCACCGCCGCCCTCGGCGTGGAGCAGACCGCGCAGGTCCTCGACCTCGTCGAGCGGCTGCGCGAGCGCGGCCTCGGGGTGATCCTCATCAGCCACAACATGGCCGACGTGAAGGCCGTCGCCGACCGGGTCGCGGTGCTGCGCCTCGGCCGCAACAACGGCACCTTCGATGTGCGGACGACCTCCCAGGAGGAGATCATCTCCGCCATCACCGGCGCCACGGACAACGCGGTGACCCGTCGCAAGGCACGTACCGCACAGAGCGAGAGCGCGGAGGCCGCGAAGTGACCACCGACCTGTCCAAGGAAGCCCAGGAACCCCAGGACTCCCCGGGATCCGCGGACTCCCAGGAGGCCCCTCCGGCGGCCCCGGCCGCCGTCACCGCCGTCGACCCGCGCCTGCTGGTCCGCGAGGAGGGCTTCGCCGGTTACTGGGGCGAGTTCCGCCGGAAGCTGCGCAGCGGCGAGCTGGGCTCGCTGCCCGTGGTCGTCGGGCTGATCGTCATCGGCCTGGTCTTCCAGCTGAACGACTCGGCCTTCCTCGGCGCGGAGAACCTCTCCAACCTCTTCGTCACCGCCGCCGGCACCGGTCTGATCGCGGTCGGCATCGTGTTCGTGCTGATCCTCGGCGAGATCGACCTGTCGGTCGGTTCGGTGAGCGGCCTGGCCTCCGCGGTCTTCGCCGTCCTCAACATCAACCACGGCATGCCGGAGTGGCTCGCGCTCGTCCTGGCGATCCTCTCGGGGGCCGTCGTCGGCGTCGTGCACGGCTTCTTCTTCGCCCGCATCGGCGTGCCCGCCTTCGTCGTCACCCTGGCCGGCCTGCTCGGCTGGAACGGCCTGATGCTCCAGGTGCTCGGCTCCAACGGCACCATCAACCTCGACGACTCCGGCCTCGTCGCGGGACTGACCAACCACTACTTCAGCGACGTCGCGGCGGCCTACGGCCTGGCCACGCTGGCGGTGGCGGCGTTCTTCCTGACCTCCTGGCGGGACGGCAGACGGCGCGAGGCGATGGGCGTCCCCAGCCGCCCGCTGAGCGAGATCGTCCTGCGCACGGTCGCGCTGGCGGTGCCCGCCTACGTGGTGGCCTGGCTGTTCAACCAGTACAAGGGCCTGCCGCTGGCCGTGGTGATCTTCCTCGGGGTGGTGATCGCGCTCGACTTCGTCCTGCGCCGCACCTCCTACGGGCGCAAGGTCTTCGCCCTGGGCGGCAGCGTGGAGGCGGCCCGCCGGGCCGGCATCAACGTCTCCGCCATCCGGATCTCGGTCTTCGCCCTGTCCGGCACGATGGCGGCCCTCGGCGGCATGTTCCTGGCGTCCCAGATCAACGCCGCGAACCAGTCCTCCGGCGCCGGCAGCCTCCTGATGAACGCCATCGCGGCGGCCGTCATCGGCGGCACCAGCCTCTTCGGCGGCCGCGGCAGCACCTGGTCCGCGCTGCTGGGCGTGCTGGTGATCCAGTCCATCGCCTCCGGCATGGCCCTGCTGGGCATCGCCTCGGCGGTCCAGTACATGATCACCGGTGCGGTCCTGCTGGCCGCCGTGGTGATCGACTCGGTGTCCCGCCGCACCCAGAAGACGGCCGGACGGGCGTAAGGCCCGTACGTACGAACGGGTGGGCCCCGGACCTGGGAGGTCCGGGGCCCACCCTGCCCTTTCGGGCGGTTTGGGTGGCTGTTCGGCCGATCGCGTGACACAGGTCGCATCACCCGTTCATCGCCACTGCGGGCGGAACATTAGACTCGACGGATCTAGAAGCTTCCGAAGAGCTTCTGCAAGCTTCTACACGCCGACAGCTCGATGAAGGAGGCACGGGTGGCCCTGCTGACCCGCATCAGGGAACCGCGCGACCTGGACCGGCTGACCCCGGAGCAGCTCGACAGGCTGGCCGCGGAGATCCGCACCTTCCTCGTCGACGCCGTCTCCAAGACCGGCGGACACCTCGGGCCCAACCTCGGTGTCGTCGAGCTGACCATCGCGCTCCACCGGGTCTTCGACTCGCCCAAGGACAAGATCCTCTTCGACACGGGCCACCAGGCCTACGTCCACAAGCTCCTCACCGGCCGCCAGGACTTCTCCCGGCTGCGGGCCAAGGGGGGCCTGTCGGGCTATCCCTCGCGCGAGGAGTCCGAGCACGACGTCATCGAGAACAGCCACGCCTCCACGGTGCTCGGCTGGGCCGACGGCCTCGCCAAGGCGAACCAGATCCTCGACAAGAAGGACCACGTGGTCGCCGTCATCGGCGACGGCGCCCTCACCGGCGGCATGGCCTGGGAGGCGCTGAACAACATCGCGGTCGCCAAGGACCGCCCCCTCGTCATCGTCGTCAACGACAACGAGCGCTCCTACGAGCCCACCATCGGCGGCCTCGCCGACCACCTGGCCACCCTGCGCACCACCGACGGCTACGAGCGCTTCCTGGCCCGCGGCAAGGACCTCCTGGAGCGCACCCCGGTCGTCGGCAAGCCGCTCTACGAGACCCTGCACGGCGCCAAGAAGGGCCTGAAGGACTTCATCGCCCCCCAGGGCATGTTCGAGGACCTGGGCCTGAAGTACGTCGGCCCCATCGACGGCCACGACATCGAGGCCCTGGAGTCCGCGCTCCAGCGCGCCAAGCGCTTCGGCGGCCCCGTCCTCGTCCACTGCCTCACCCAGAAGGGCCGCGGCTACAAGCACGCCGAGCAGAACGAGGCCGACCGCTTCCACGGCATCGGGGCGATCCACCCCGACACCGGCCTGCCCGTCGCCTCCGGCGGCGCCAGCTGGACCTCCGTCTTCGCCGACGAGATGGTCAAGCTCGGGCAGGAGCGCGAGGACATCGTCGCCATCACCGCGGCCATGATGCAGCCCGTGGGCCTGGGCAAGTTCGCCAAGGCCTTCCCCGGCCGCGTCTACGACGTCGGCATCGCCGAGCAGCACGCGGCCACCTCGGCCGCCGGCCTGGCCACCGGCGGACTGCACCCGGTCTTCGCCGTCTACGCCACCTTCCTCAACCGCGCCTTCGACCAGGTCCTGATGGACGTGGCCCTGCACAGGTGCGGCGTCACCTTCGTCCTGGACCGGGCCGGCGTCACCGGCGACGACGGCGCCTCCCACAACGGCATGTGGGACATGTCGATCCTCCAGGTCGTCCCCGGCCTGCGGATCGCCGCCCCGCGCGACGCCGACCAGGTCCGCGCCCAGCTGCGCGAGGCCGTCGAGGTCAAGGACGCGCCCACGGTCGTGCGCTACTCCAAGGGCACCGTCGGCCCCGCCGTCGAGGCCGTCGACCGCGTCGGCGGCATGGACGTCCTGCGCCGCCCCGCGCCGGGCACCGAGCGGCCCGACGTCCTCGTCGTCTCCGTCGGCGCGCTCGCCCCCATGTGCCTGGAGATCGCCGACCTCCTCGACAAGCAGGGCATCTCCGCCACCGTCGTCGACCCGCGCTGGGTCAAGCCCGTCGACGAGGCCCTGCCCGGCCTCGCCGCCGAGCACCGCGTCGTCGTCACCGTCGAGGACAACGGCCGCGTGGGCGGCGTCGGCGCCGCGATCGCGCAGGCGCTGCGCGACGCGGGCGTGGACCTGCCGCTGCGCGACTTCGGCATCCCGCCGCGCTTCCTCGACCACGCCTCCCGCAAGGAGGTCATGGCCGAGATCGGGCTCACCGCCCCCGACATCGCCCGTCAGGTCACCGGGCTCGTCGCCAAGCTCGACGGGCGCTACGAGGAGGCCGGGCCGGTCGGGACCGGCGAGGACGCCGTGGCCCCCGAGGCCGGAGGTTCCGCCGAGCCCGCAGAGGCCGTACGCGACTGACGACCCCACACGAGCGCTCCCGCGTCACGCGGGTCAGGGCCGGCCGACGATCATCCGGAAAGGGTGGTCCGGTCGGCCCTTCCGCATGGGTGCCACCGCCTCCCATCGGGTGAATCCTGGACCGGGCGGCTGTGCCCGCCCTCGTACGGCCTGGATCATCGCGGACACTCGCTCAGTTCAGGGGGAACCGAGCGACGCCGAGCAGGTGGAGGTGAGCCGATGACCACAGAGCAACCCGTCCGGAGCGGCCGCGGCAGGAGCGCCATGTTCCGGACCAAATCGGTCGAGCAGTCCATCCAGGACACGGAGGAGCCGGAGCACGCCCTACGCAAGGACCTCTCCGCGTTCGACCTCACCGTCTTCGGGGTGGGCGTCGTCATCGGCACCGGCATCTTCGTCCTCACCGGCAAGGTCGCCAAGGAGAACGCGGGCCCCTCGGTGGCGCTCTCCTTCGTGCTCGCCGGGATCGTGTGCGCGCTGGCGGCCCTGTGCTACGCCGAATTCGCCTCCACCGTGCCGGTGGCCGGCTCCGCGTACACCTTCTCGTACGCCTCGCTCGGCGAGCTGCCCGCCTGGATCATCGGCTGGGACCTGGTGCTGGAGCTGGCCCTGGGCTGCGCCGTCGTCGCCGTCGGCTGGTCGGGCTACATCCGCTCGCTCATGGAGAACGCCGGCTGGAGCCTGCCGCAGGTCCTCACCGGCCCGCACCACGGCGCCTTCGGCTTCGACGTCCTCGCCTGCGCCCTCGTCCTCGTCCTGACCTGCATCCTGATCGCCGGAATAAAGCTCTCCTCCCGTGTGACGGCCGTCGTCGTCGGGATCAAGGTCACCGTCGTGCTGATCGTCATCATCGCGGGGTCCTTCTTCATCAGCGGCGCCAACTACGACCCGTTCGTCCCGCCCGCCGAGAACGCCGGGGGCTCGGGTGGCCTCGCCGCGCCGCTCATCCAGCTCATCTTCGGCTTCACGCCCTCCAACTTCGGCGTCATGGGCATCTTCGCCGCCGCCGCCGTCGTCTTCTTCGCCTTCATCGGCTTCGACATCGTCGCCACCGCCGCCGAGGAGACCCGCAGGCCCCAGCGCGACGTGCCCCGCGGCATCCTCGGCTCGCTGGCCATCTGCACCGTGCTCTACGTGGCGGTGTCGATCGTCGTCACCGGCATGCAGAAGTACAAGCTCCTGTCCACCGACGCACCCCTCGCCGACGCCTTCAAGGACCGCGGACACCCCTTCTGGGCCGGACTGATCAGCTTCGGCGCGGCCGTCGGGCTCACCTCCGTCTGCATGATCCTGCTGCTCGGGCAGAGCCGGGTGTTCTTCGCCATGAGCCGGGACGGACTGCTGCCCCGGTTCTTCTCCACCGTCCACCCGCGCTTCGGCACGCCCTACCGCTCGACGATCCTGCTCGGCGCGATCGTCGCCGTCGTGGCGGGCTTCACCTCGATCGACGTACTGGCCGAACTGGTCAACATCGGCACGCTCTTCGCGTTCGTCGTCGTCGCCCTCGGCGTCGTCATCCTGCGCCGTACCCGCCCCGACCTGCCGCGGGCCTTCCGCACCCCGTTCGTGCCCGTGGTCCCCGTGCTGTCGGTCCTCGCGTCGCTGTGGCTGATGCTGAACCTGCCCGCCGAGACCTGGGCGCGGTTCGCCGTCTGGATGCTGCTCGGAGTCGTCGTCTACTTCGTCTACGGGCGCCGCAACAGCCGCGTCCGGCAAGGGGAGCGGCCGGTGCCGCCGGGAGTCTGACGGCCACCCCGCGTCCGTCCGGCCGCCCGCGTCCCACCCGGGACGCGGGCGGCCGTCTGGCGCCGGGGCCGCGCGGCCCTACGGGCGCACGGACCGCGGCCCCACCACCTCGGCGCCCAGCGCCGTCACCCGCTCGCGCAGCTCCCGGTCGGCGGTGACCACGACACAGCGCCGTCCCGGCACCCGCCCGGCCACCACCGCGACCACCTCGTCGTCCCCGCTGCCCGCCGCCGCCTCGACCCGTACGCCCGGCACCGGGCCCACGCCGCGCGCGGCACCCTCCACCACCAGCACGACCTCCACCGGACCCGGCAGCGGCGGTGTGACGGTGCCCGGCGGGAGCCCCTCCCGGGCGCGGGGGGCCAGCCGGTCGCGCAGCCGCTCGGCGGCGCCCCGGCGGTCGCGCCACCAGCCGTCGGGCACGGATCCGACCACGTTGGCCGCGTCCACCACGAGAAGAGGGACGGTCATGCGGACAGCCTCGCACGGCGCCCGCGCGCGCCGTCCGCCCGGCATCGATGATCAAGGGCAATGTTATTGTCGAGAGTCAACAAAGTGCCGGTGGAGAAGGCCGGCGCAGACGCTCCAAGAGAGGCTGGCGGCGAGTCATGGCAGTGCGGACGTCCACCCCCACCACCGGCTGGTTGCTGAGGGGCAAGGACGGCCGACTGACGGCCTACGCACCGGTCTCCGGCGGCGTGGTCCGCTGGACCGAGACCCGCCCCGGCGGCCCGGAGTGGACCGGTCCGGAGCGGGTGGAGGTGCCCGGCCTGGAGCCGTACCTGTCCATAGCCCAGAGCCCCGAGGGCTACGTCAGCCTGGCCGGCCTGCGCCGCCGCGCCCACGACGACGGCCGGGCCGAGACCGACGTCGTCTACTCCACGCAGTTCCAGTCGGGGCGCGCCATGACGACCTGGCGGTCGGTCGGCACCCCCTACGGCCAGGACTGGCAGCGGGCGGACCAGATCGGCGTCCCCACCGCGGTCCGCGACAGCGTCGGCCTGCACCTCCTCGTCCGCAACGCCGGCGGCGGCGTCTGCGGGCGGCGCCAGGACGCCCGCGGCATCTGGGGGCCGTGGACGGACATGAAGGGCAGCCACCTCCTGGACACGGTCTCGGGGGCCACGACGGCCGACGGCCGCATCGAACTCTTCGGCCCCGCCTCCGAGTTCGTGCTCCGCTGGCGGCAGGAGGAGCCGGGCGGCCCGCTGCGCCGGGTGCTCAACACCCCGGCCAAGCCGCTGACCGGCACCGCCACCTCGTTCCCCACCGGCGACGGCCGCGTCGCCCACGTCTGGCGGGACGCCACCGACTCCGTCCTCCAGCACCTGAGCCCCGCCGCCCCCACGGGCCCCGGCAGCGAGGAGGGCGCCGAGGCGGCGGCCCCCACGGCCCTGGTCTCCCTCGGCGGCGACGGCACCGGCCCGGTGGCCGCCCTGCGCACCACCCTGGACGGCCACCCCTCCACGGTCCTGGCCCAGCGCTCCGGGTCGGGCCTGCCGGCCGTGACCGCCTACCCCGACGGCGAGGACGTCCCCACGGACGCCGCCTGGTCGCAGACGGGCGAGGAGTGCGCGGGCGCGCCGGCGCTGGCCCTGGACGCCCAGGGCCGCGTGGTCCTGGCCGTCATCGCCACGGACGGCACCCTGCGCGTCGCCCGCCAGCGCACGGCCGAGGCCGGGCTGGCCCTGGGCCCCTGGGAGCGGGCGTAGGGGGACACCCCCTAACCGCCTGAGGCGCCGCCGCCCCCGCCCTCACAGCCGCTTGGCGCTCCGCAGCCCCGCCGCGTAGAAGCCGTTGCCGTCGAGGCGGGCGGTGCCACCCTTGTCGCCGAAGGTGGGGCCGTTGGCCTCCTCGCGGCTGGAGACGAAGCGGGGCTTGCCGTCGGTGTCCAGGCCCAGGTAGATGCCCACGTGGTCGAGGCGTTCCCCGGTGCGCTTGTCGATCTCGAAGAAGACCAGGTCGCCCGGCTGCAGCTTGTCGATGTTCTCGGGCCGCTTGCCGGTCAGCTCCAGCACCGGGACGCCGGGGGAGAGGCGGGCCATGCCGTCGGCGGTGCGCGGCAGGCCGTCGCCCTTGACGTCCTTGCCCAGCAGCGGATAGCGGGCCCGGTAGCCGAAGACCGTGCGGACGAAGCCCGAGCAGTCGATGGCGCGCAGGCGCTGCGGCTCGGGCCGCTCCACCGTGCCGTCGCGGAACGTGTACGGGATGCCGAGGTAGTCGTAGAAGTCCGACTGCTCCAGGCGCAGGTCGCCGGCCTGCGAGCCGTTGGGGTTGACGGGGCCGAACTGGGCGTCGCCCGCGTAGACGAGGCCGTGGACGTCCTTCTTCTGCGGGGCGCCGTCCAGGTACTCCATCGAGAACGCGAGGACGTCGGGCTCCTGGCTGCCGAGGTACCGCTCGAACCAGTCCTTGAACCAGGCGGACTTCTCGGCGCCCTCCTTCCACTGCTGCGGCAGCAGCCGCACCCAGCTGTCGGAGGTCACCTTCGCCTCGGTGAAGTTGGGCTCGGTGAAGGTGCGGCTGGGGCCTGTGAGCACCGCGGTGCGGGCGTTGTCGGTGAAGGTGGCCAGGACGCTGCCGTCGGCCGCGCGGACGACCGTACGGGCCGGGCCGGCCAGGCGCTCGAAACGGCGCTCGCCCGAGGGCACCGCCTTGCCCGCCGCGGCACCCTCGGGACGGCCGACGGACTGCACCGGTGGCGCCTTCTCCTGCTGCCGGTCGCGCAGCTCCACGGTCAGGTAGGCGCTCGTGCCGAGCAGGCCGAGCACGACCAGCGCGTGCAGCGTCCGCCGGCGGGCCGGGCCTGCCGCCTTCTTGCGGGACGTCGTCTTCTTGCGGGACATGGGTCCGTGCTCCGTCTCGGGTCGGCCGCGTCAGGCGGTGGGCATGAAGCCGAGCAGGATCCCGGCGGTCAGGACGACGTAGTTGGCGAGCGACACGGTGGCGGTGGCCAGCAGCGTCGCCCCCCGGGGCTGCCGGACCAGCTGGTAGGCGATCAGGCCGGGGACGATGAAGCCGAGCGTCTGGTTGGCGTACATCAGCGGGAACTGCTGCTGGAGGACCACGTAGAGCGTCGCCTGGAGCACCACGCCGGTCAGGACGACGGCCGCGAACAGCCGCTTGCCGTAGAGGATCACGTAGCGCTGGAGCAGCAGGGTGCCGAGGTAGGTCAGGACGGTGATGCCGACGACCATGGCCGCGCGCTGGAGGTCCTCGACGAGGGTGAGGGCCAGCCAGCCGGGGGTGATCATGCCGCCGGGGGAGAGGTTCGTCGTCAGGTAGCAGACCAGCGAGAACAGCAGGCCCAGGGCGATCCCGATGGCTGCGATCTCCGGAGTGAGGACGGCGGGGATCAACGGAAGTCTCCTGTGGGATCTATGTACGTCGGGACATACACCGGGGGCTCCTCCGGCTGCCGGGACTGCGCCGACTCGTCCGCCGGCAGTTCGGCCAGCCGCTCCAGCAGCAGCTCGCCCTGGCCGTGGATGTTGCCGATGGCCACCAGGGAGGCGCCCGGGCCGAGGCGGCCCAGGATCTCGCGCTCCAGCTCGGCGGGGTCGCGGCGGTCCCCGCCGAGGTCGACCACCTTCTCGCGCCACTCGGCGGGGATCGCGTCGTGGGCGCTCTTGGTGGGGTGGCCGATGAGGAAGACCGAGTCGGGGGCCAGCCGCGGGACGATCTCGCCCATCTGGCCGTTGCGCTCGACGCGGTCGGGCCGGCAGTTGATCAGGACGTGCAGGGGGCGCTCGACGGCCCCCAGGCTCAGCAGCTGCTCGACGTTCATCAGCGTCGACTCGGGGTCGTTGGCCGCGAAGACGTTGGCGAAGCGGAACGGTGTGCCCTCGGGCGTGAGGTAGCGCTCGACCGACAGCACGCCCGGGTCCGGCGGCGCGTCGTACATGCCCTGCAGGGCGGTGGCGCGGTCGACGCCGAGGAGTTCGGCGACGGCCAGGGCGATCGCGACGTTCTCCTTGAAGGTGAACCAGCTGAAGCCGCGCAGCTCCGCGTCGGTGACCGTCTCGGGGTTCACGGAGACGAGCCGGCAGTCCCGCTTGGCGGCCTCCTCGCGCAGGATGTGCAGCCGGTCCCGCTCGGCGGTGACGCAGACGCCGCCGAGCGGCATGGACCGGCTCAGCGAGCGGGCCACGTCGTCCAGCGTCGGGCCCATCTCGGCGAGGTGGTCCTCGCGGACGTTGCACAGCACGCCGATGGTGGAGCGGATCAGCTTGGTCTGGTTGACCTCCTGGAGCGCCGGCATGACGGCCATGCACTCGATCACCAGGGCGTGCGGGCGGTAGGCGGCGGCGCGGCGCACGATGCCGATCTGCTCGACGACGTTGGCGATGCCGAACTTGCGGTAGACGGGCTCCTCGGTGGCGTCCGGGTGGATGAAGCGGGCCGCGGTGCCGGTGGTCTTGGCGACCGTGACCAGCCCGCCGCCGCGCAGCGCGCCCGCGCACAGCCGGGTGATGGAGCTCTTGCCGCGGATGCCGTTGACGAGCACCCGGGTGGGGATGAGGTCCAGGTTGGTGAAGTGCCGGCGTTGTTCGATCACGCCGGCGACCAGCACGACGGCACAGCAGATCACCAGGACCGTGTAGAGGAAGAGCACGGGGTCAGTTCCTTCCGGCCGGCCGGGCCTGCGGCTTCTGGGTGGGCCGCAGCCGCTGGCGGATCAGCTCGAGGTTGCGCACGACCGCCCCGGCCTCGTCGTGGTGCTGGGGGAAGAGCACGGTCTTGCGGTCGCCGGCGGCCAGCGCCTCGGCCTGGTCGGCGAGGGAGCGCAGCGGGCGGATGACGATGATGTGCAGCCAGCCCAGGCAGGCGACGGCCGCGGTGACGCCGAGCAGCCCGGCGAGCATGGTGTGCCGCTGGGCGGTGTACTCGGGCAGCTCCAGCCAGGAGGTGGGCTGGGAGCTGACGACCTGCCAGCCGAGGTCCTTGACCGCGCCGCCGCCGGTGAAGGGCGCGGCCGCCGCGATGTCGGAGGAGCGGGAGGAGCGGTGCAGGACGGCGGTGCCGGTGGTCCGCCCGGCCTTCTTCACGGCGGTGTCCGCGAGGGCGTCGAGGTGGCCGGAGGGCAGCTTCGCGAAGGCACGGAAGCCGTGGGCGCGGTCGGCGGCGATGATGCGGTGGCCCTTGTCGATCAGCCACACCTGGCCCAGGCCGGGCCGGGTGACCATCGAGATCAGGAACTGGGGGTCGTACTCGCCCACGACCGTCAGGCCCTTGGCGCCGGGCACGGCGGCGTACGCGGCGACGGCCGGCTCCTTGCCGGAGGTGTTGAGCTGGGCGACGGAGTCCTCGACGGGCGGCTTCCCGGCCGGGTGGCGCGGGGAGGCGCCGGACCGGGAGAGGACCTTGCCCTCGCCGTCGATCACGTAGACCGCGCGGTAGCGGCCGTGCTCGCGCAGCGTCTGGTCCAGGACGGCCTTGTCGTAGGCGGCGGGGTCCCCGGACTTCGCGCGCTCGCCGCCCGCCAGGGCCTGGGCGACGGACGCCACGTCGGCCCAGCCCTCGTTGAGCGCCCTGCGGACCCGGTCCGAGGCGGTGTCGGTGCGCCGCCGCTGGTCGTCGACGAGCTGCTCGGGCACGGACACGCTGCTGCCGGGCCGGTTGAGGAACAGCAGCAGGGGAGCGGCCCAGGCGAGGAGGAGCACGGCGCACACGACGACGGTGCCCCGGGTGCCGAAGCCGCCGCGGGCCCGCCCGGCGCGGGTGGGCCGGCCGCCCAGCAGCTGGCGGCGCAGGCTCTCCAGGGCGGCGCCGATCCGGGCGGGCTCGCGGCCCTTGAAGCGTGCGACCGGCCGGTCGAGCTCGCCCCGGGCGAGCCGTCGGCTCTCCAGGTACAGCCGCAGCAGCGGCCGCTGGACCGTGCGCAGCAGCACCCAGCCCACCACGAGGGCCAGGACCAGCAGGATGCCCGCCGCGACCAGCCCGAAGGCCTGGGTGCGGACGGCCGTGGGGTCGCCCTCGACCTTGACCGAGGTGATGACCGACAGGCCCAGGCCGCCGGCCGCCGACGTCTCGCCGGGGGCCCGGCCCGCGGCCGCGTAGCCGACGGCGGTACGGACCTTGCCGCGGCTGTCGCCCATGAGGTGGCCGCTGGCTCCGGGGTGGCCGCCGGGCTCGGGGGTCTTCGCCGAGTCCGCGGCCGCGGTCTCACGGACGCGCTTGGCCCAGGACTTGCGGGCCACGGACGGTCCGTCGCTGGCCAGCACGGTGCCGGCCGAGTCGACGACCAGCAGCGAGCGGCCCTCGCCGGAGGAGATGCCCGGCGCGTTCAACGTGCCCGAGGCGACGAGCAGCAGCGGATGGTCGGCGCCGCGGAGGGCGGCCACGACGAGCATGCGGGTCTCGCCGGAGGCGAGCCTCACCAGCCGCGGGCCGAGCAGGTCCTTGGCGTCCTTGCCCTTGCCGTCCCCGTTGCCGAGGACGGGGGCGAGGGGGATGGTCTCGCCGCGCGCGGCGAGCAGGGTGCCGCCGGCCGGGTCGACGACGGCGGTGCCGCGCCACTTGTTGTAGACCTTGCCGAGCTTGTCCAGGATCTCGTCCGGCGCCCCGCCGCCGCCCGTGCCGAACTGGGTCGCCGCGCGCTCGATGTCGGTGATGCTCTCGTCGAGCGAGGCCCGCAGCGACAGCGCGCCGTCCTCGGCCACGTGCTGCTGCGAGGTGAGGACCGCGGTGTCGGCCGCCGCCCGCTCCCGGTCGCCGAGCACCAGGGCCGTCGTCGCGGCCACCACCAGCAGCAGGACCAGCAGGGCGGCTATCGGGGGCCGGGCACCGCCCAGCAGGGGCATGTCGGCGCGACGCCGGACCTTGTGCCGGCGCGGACCGCGCGAAGCGGACAAAGGTCTTCCTCTCGGTCGCGGCGCGCGGGGCATGCCGGGACCGCGGGGTGCCTGAAAATGATCCGTCACGCGCACGAACGGGCGTGAGTCGTTCGGATTGTAGGTTCGAATTGTAGGCAACGCCTAAAGGGCAGGCAAAAAGCCCCATTCCGGTTGAGTCACGTTCCGGCAGGACCCGTGCCCGTACCGTGATCGTTCTCCGGGCGATCCGGCCGCCACCCCGAGGTACCTTTGACCGCCATGAAGTCCAAGCCGGTGTTCACCGCCCCCGTCGCGTCCGCGCTGCTCGGCGCGTTGACGCTGACGGCGCTCGGCGGGCTGGCCGGCTGCGCCCCGGCCCCGGCCCCCGGCCGCGCCGGCACCGACGGGAGCCGCGCCTCGGGCATGCCGGCCCCGGCCGGCTCGGTGGACCTCGGCCAGTGGATCACCAGCTTCACCGACCGCGTCACCCAGGACGGCCACTACCGCGTCCCCACGCCCGGCGAGCGCCGGGCCGTCGCCGACGGCGTCCGGCTGCTGCTGGACGGCGACCCGTCCGGGGCTGAGCGGAAACTGGCCACGGTGGGCTACGGCCTGCGCACCCTCGCCGACCGGGCGGGCGGCCGGCGGTACGCCGAGATCGCCGACGCGACGAAGGACGGCGAGGCCACCCGTGGCTGGGGCCGGGTCTACGTCGCCCTCGGCGGACCGGCGCGCTGGGCCGTACAGGTGCCGCACCCCACCGCCGACCAGCGCACCGAGCAGCTCGGCGTCGGGCTGCTGCGCGGCGCCCCGGGCGGGGTGCTGGTCCTGGCCGGCGCGCACCGCGCCGCGGCGGCGACCGCCCCGCGGACCGAGGGCGACGGGACGCCCTCGGACGCGCCCGCCGACGGGGACGCCGCGGACGTCGCCCACCGCGCCGACTCGGTCTTCGCGGCGGTCTCCGACGCGCTCGCCGACCGCCGCCTCCCCGCCGTCCAGGTGCACGGCTTCGCCGACAGCAGCCTGCCCGACCACGACGTGGTCGTCTCCCCCGGCAAGGGCGACGCGGGCCTGCCCGACGCCCGCCGCCTGTCGGCCGCGCTGCGCCGGGAGGACCTGCGGGCGTGCGAGGTCTGGCAGCGCTACTGCGGCCGCCTGGAGGGCCGCACGAACGTGGAGGGCGACTACGCCGACACGGTCGGGGTGCCCTTCCTGCACGTCGAGCACAGCCGCCGCGTACGGGCCGACGACCAGTTGCTGGCGAGCGCGGTACGGGCCCTGACGGACGTCGTGAAGCGGTGGGCCGCGGGCAGGACGTAGGCCGTGTCCTCGCCCCGGAGCCGAACGCTCCGGGAAACGACGGGACACGACGGGACACGACGCAAAGGGCGGGCCGGGGACGAATCCCCGGCCCGCCCCTTGGCGTCAGGCCGCGTTACGCGGGAACGCTCGCCACGCCCACCGGCAGGAACCGCTTGCCGTTGACACGCTCGGAGACGCCCTCACGGTCCAGGTACGGCGTGATGCCGCCCAGGTGGAAGGGCCAGCCCGCGCCCGTGATCAGGCACAGGTCGATGTCCTGCGCCTCGGCGACGACGCCCTCGTCCAGCATCAGGCCGATCTCCTGCGCGACCGCGTCCAGGACGCGGGCCCGCACCTGCTCCTCCGTCAGGACGCTGTCGCCCTGCTCCATGAGGGCGAGGACCTCGGGGTCCAGCTCCGGCTTGCCGGAGTCGTGGACGTAGAAGCCGCGCTTGCCCGCCTTGACCACGGCGGCCAGGTTGGGGGAGACCGTGAAGCGGTCCGGGAACGCGCCGTGCAGCGTCTCGGAGACGTGCAGACCGATCGCCGGGCCGACCAGCTCCAGCAGCACCAGCGGGGACATCGGCAGACCGAGCGGCTCGACGGCCTTCTCGGCGGTCTCGACCGGGGTGCCCTCGTCGATGACGTTCTGGATCTCGCCCATGAAGCGGGTCAGGATGCGGTTGACGACGAACGCCGGGGCGTCCTTCACCAGCACCGCGGTCTTCTTGAGCTTCTTGGCGACGCCGAACGCCGTGGCCAGCGCCGCGTCGTCCGTCCGCTCGCCGCGCACGATCTCCAGGAGCGGGAGGATCGCGACCGGGTTGAAGAAGTGGAAGCCGACGACCCGCTCGGGGTGCTTCAGCTTCGACGCCATCTCGCTGACGGACAGCGAGGAGGTGTTGGTGGCGAGGATCGCGTGCTCCGGCACGACCGCCTCGACCTCGGCGAACACCTGCTGCTTGACGCCCATCTCCTCGAAGACGGCCTCGATGACGAAGTCCGCGTCGCCGAAGGCGGCGGCCTTGTCCAGCGAGCCGGTCACCGCGGCCTTGAGACGGTTGGCCTTGTCCTGGTTGATGCGGCCCTTGAGCAGCAGCTTGTCGATCTCGCCGTGGACGTAGCCCACGCCCTTGTCGACGCGCTCCTGGTCGATGTCGGTCAGCACGACCGGCACCTCCAGGCGGCGCGCGAAGAGCAGCGCGAGCTGAGAGGCCATCAGACCGGCGCCGACGACACCGACCTTGTTCACCGGGCGGGCCAGCGACTTGTCCGGCGCGCCGGCCGGGCGCTTGCCGCGCTTCTGCACCAGGTTGAAGGAGTAGATGCCGCTGCGCAGCTCGTCACCCATGATCAGGTCCGCGAGGGCCTGGTCCTCGGCGTCGAAGCCCTGACGCAGGTCGCCGTTCTTGGCGGCGGCGATGATGTCCAGCGCGCGGTAGGCGGCCGGGGCCGCGCCGTGCACCTTGGAGTCGGCGATGAACCGGCCGCGCTCGACGGCCTGGTCCCAGGCCTCACCGCGGTCGACCTCGGCCCGGACGACCTCGGTGTCGCCCTTGAGGACCGACGCGGTCCACAGCAGCGACTGCTCCAGGAAGTCCGCGCCCTCGAAGATCGCGTCGGCGATGCCGAGCTCGAAGACCTGCTTGCCCTTGAGCTGGCGGTTCTGGTTGAGCGAGTTCTCGATGATGACCGAGACCGCCCGGTCCGCGCCGATGATGTTCGGCAGCAGGGCGCAGCCGCCCCAGCCGGGCACCAGGCCCAGGAAGACCTCGGGCAGCGAGAAGGCGGGGATCGCCTTGGACACCGTGCGGTAGGTGCAGTGCAGGCCGACCTCGACGCCGCCGCCCATCGCGGCGCCGTTGTAGTACGCGAAGGTCGGCACCGCCAGCGACGACAGACGCTTGAAGACGTCGTGGCCGCCCTTGCCGATGGCCAGCGCGTCCTCGTGCTTCTTCAGCAGCTCGACGCCCTTGAGGTCGGCGCCGACCGCGAAGATGAACGGCTTGCCGGTGATGCCGACGCCGGTGATCTCGCCGGCCGCGGCCTCCGCCTCGACCTGGTCGATCGCGGTGTTGAGGTTCGCGAGCGACTGGGGGCCGAAGGTGGTCGGCTTGGTGTGGTCGAAGCCGTTGTCCAGCGTGATGAGCGCGAAGCGCCCCGCGCCGTAGGGCAGGTCGAGGTGGCGCACGTGCGCCTGGGTGACGACCTCGTCGGGGAACAGCTCGGCCGCGCCCTTCAGAAGCTCAGCGGTGGTGCTCACTTGTTGCCTCCGTCAAAGTGCGGGTTCTCCCAGATGACCGTTCCGCCCATGCCGAAGCCGACGCACATCGAGGTGATGCCGTAGCGGACGTGCGGCTGCTCCTCGAACTGGCGGGCCAGCTGCGTCATCAGACGGACGCCGGAGGAGGCCAGCGGGTGGCCGAAGGCGATCGCGCCGCCGTACTGGTTGACGCGCGGGTCGTCGTCGGCGATGCCGTAGTGGTCCAGCAGCGAGAGGACCTGGACGGCGAAGGCCTCGTTGATCTCGAAGAGGCCGATGTCGTCGATCGACAGGCCGGCCTTGGCCAGGGCCTTCTCGGTCGCCGGGACCGGGCCGATGCCCATGACCTCGGGCTCGACACCCGCGAAGGCGTAGGAGACCAGGCGCATCTTGACCGGCAGGCCCAGCTCGCGCGCCACGTCCTCGGCGGCGATCAGGGAGGCGGTGGCGCCGTCGTTGAGACCGGCCGCGTTGCCCGCGGTGACCCGGCCGTGCGGGCGGAACGGGGTCTTCAGACCCGCCAGGTTCGCCAGCGTGGTACCCGGGCGCATCGGCTCGTCGGCCGTGGCCAGGCCCCAGCCCAGCTCGCCGCCCTCGGGGGAGGTGCGCCGGACGGAGATCGGCACCAGGTCGGCCTGGATCTTGCCGTCGGCGTACGCCTTGGCGGCCTTCTCCTGACTGCGGACCGCGTACTCGTCGGCGCGCTGCTTGGTGAGGTGCGGGAGGCGGTCGTGCAGGTTCTCCGCCGTCATGCCCATGAACAGGGCGGACTCGTCGACGAGCTTCTCGGAGACGAAGCGCGGGTTGGGGTCGACGCCCTCGCCCATGGGGTGGCGGCCCATGTGCTCGACGCCGCCCGCGAGGGCGATGTCGTACGCACCGAGGGCGACGCCGCCCGAGACGGCCGTGACGGCCGTCATCGCACCGGCGCACATGCGGTCGATGGAGTAACCGGGCACCGACTGCGGGAGGCCCGCGAGGATGCCGGCGGTGCGGCCCAGGGTCAGGCCCTGGTCGCCGATCTGCGTGGTCGCGGCGATGGCGACCTCGTCGATGCGGGCCGGGTCCAGGTCCGGGTTGCGACGCAGCAGCTCCCGGATGCACTTGACGACCAGGTCGTCGGCGCGGGTCTCGTGGTAGATGCCCTTCGGGCCCGCCTTGCCGAACGGGGTGCGGACGCCGTCGACGAAGACGACGTCCCTAGCGGTACGAGGCACGTTGGCTCTCCTCCAGGTGCGGATCGCTGCGCGCGGGCATGCCGGGTACGGCTCCGCCGCGGTGCGGGGCTGACACCGGTCATGCTACTTGCGGGTAACCACGCTGCACAGACCTCCCGGCGGGAGCGGCGAAGGTCACATTCCGCAGGGCGGGGGCGCACGGCGGCTGCCCGGTGCGCAGGGCTTGCGGGGGAGTTCGGCACCGCCGGCCGCGCATACGGGGCTGGGCGCCACCGGGGCGGAAGCGGGCCCCCGCCCCGCCCTCCCCCCGTTTCCCGGGGCTGCGCCCCGGCCCCGGACACCAATCGCCGGACGGGCTGGAGAGCCAGCCGGTCCGGCGACTGAGCGGGAAAGCCGTCAGGACGGCGATCAGGCACGCCCCACCTGGGCGGCACGCCGCAGCGGTCTCAGGCCGACGCCTCCGTCAGCGCCTTCACGAGCACCGGCGTCACCTGCTCCACCTGCCACGCCCGCGCGCCGTGCGCCGAGAGGACCTCCGCGACGGCCTCCGACGTCGCGGCCTTCGGCGGCTCCCAGCACAGCCGGCGCACGGTGTCCGGGGTGATCAGGTTCTCCTGGGGCATCGTCAGCCGCTCGGCCAGCTCCGACACCGCGGCCCGGGCCGCCGACAGCCGCGCCGCCGCGACCGGGTCCTTGTCCGCCCACGCCCGGGGCGGCGGCGGACCCGTCAGGGGCTGGCCGGGCTGCGGCAGCTCCGCGTCCGGCAGTGCCTTGGCCCGGTCCACCGCGGCCATCCACTGCTCCAGCTGCTTGCGGCTCATGCGGTGCCCGAAGCCGGGGAGCGCGGCCAGCGCGTGGACGTTCGGCGGGATGTTGAGGGCCGCCTCGACGATCGCGGCATCCCCGAGCACCTTGCCGGGCGAGACGTCGCGCCGCTGGGCGATGTGGTCGCGCACGGTCCACAGCTCGCGCACCACGGCCATCTGCCGGCGCCGGCGCACCTTGTGCATCCCGGACGTGCGACGCCAGGGGTCCTTGCGGGGCGGCGCGGGCGGCGCCGAGGCGATGGCGTCGAACTCCTGGCGGGCCCACTCCAGCTTGCCCTGCCGGTCCAGCTCCCGCTCCAGCGCGTCGCGCAGGTCCACCAGGAGCTCCACGTCCAGGGCGGCGTAGCGCAGCCAGGGCTCGGGCAGCGGGCGGGTGGACCAGTCGACGGCGGAGTGGCCCTTCTCCAGGGCGTAGCCGAGGACGTTCTCGACCATGGCGCCGAGCCCCACCCGGGCGAAGCCGGCCAGGCGCCCGGCCAGCTCGGTGTCGAAGAGCCGGGTGGGCGTCATCCCTATCTCACGCAGGCACGGCAGGTCCTGGGTGGCGGCGTGCAGCACCCACTCGGCGTCCGCGACGGCCTCGCCCAGCGCGCTGAGGTCGGGGCAGCCGACCGGGTCGATCAGGGCGGTCCCGGCGCCCTCGCGGCGCAGCTGGACCAGATAGGCGCGCTGGCCGTAGCGGTAGCCGGAGGCGCGCTCGGCGTCGACGGCGAGGGGCCCGGTGCCCGCGGCGAAGGCCGCGACGACATCGGCCAGGGCGTCGGCGTCGGCGACGACCGGCGGCATGCCCTCGCGTGGTTCCAGCAGGGGAACCGGCGCCGAATCGACGTCGTCCGGGGGGCCGCCCCCGGTGGTTCGCAGTGTCGTGTCTTCTGCGGTCTCTTGGGCGTCGGTCACCGGTCAAGGGTATCTGTGGATGGCAAGCGCCCGTCGCCGGAACGTTCCGGCGACGGGCGCGGCGCGGTTTCGCGCGGTCAGTGGATGATGCCGGTGCGCAGGGCCACCGCCACCATCCCGGCCCGGTCTCCCGTGCCGAGCTTGCGGGCGATCCGGGCGAGGTGGCTCTTGACGGTGAGTGCCGAGAGCCCCATCGAGACGCCGATGGCCTTGTTGGACTGGCCCTCCGCAACCAGCCGCAGGACCTCGACCTCACGACCGGACAGCTCGCGGTACCCGCCGGGGTGGCCGGGCGCGCCGGGCGGGCGGCGCTGCATACGGGCGGCGGCGGAGCCGATGGGGGCGGCGCCGGGCCGGCCGGGCACGCCGAGGTTGGTGCGCGTACCGGTGACGACGTAGCCCTTGACGCCGCCCGCGAGCGCGTTGCGCACGGCACCGATGTCGTCGGCGGCGGACAGGGCCAGCCCGTTGGGCCAGCCGGCCGCACGGGTCTCGGAGAGCAGCGTCAGGCCGGAGCCGTCGGGGAGATGGACGTCGGCGACACAGATGTCGCGGGGGTTGCCGATCCGCGGCCGCGCCTCGGCGATGGACGAGGCCTCGATCACGTCGCGTACGCCCAGTGCCCACAGATGGCGGGTGACGGTGGAACGGACCCGGGGGTCGGCGACGACGACCATGGCCGTGGGTTTGTTCGGGCGATAGGCGAGGCTAGCGGGTTGCTCGAGGAGAACGGACACCAGGCCTCCAGTGGGGGTAGGGGTGGGGACGGGTGCCGACTTGGGGATAAGCCGGGGCGATCCGTACAGGAAGGGTCACAAGGTCCTTCGGCACCAAAACGGCCCGGCTTTAGGGAATGATCACGAATTGATGAGTAACAATTCGGGCAATTAGGACGGTTGCCCGATCAAATTGCTCAGGAATGTTCACCCGGAGGCGCTGCTCAGGGGCCGTTCGGGCCCTGAAACGGCCCCGAACGGCTACGGGCGACCGCCCGGCCGCCCCGCCTCCGGCCACGGCGGCACGGGACCGCCGCGGTTCACCTGCTGTGCGGGCCCCGGCGCTGGGGCAGCGTCACGATCCCCGCCTCGGGCGCGCCACCCGGCGGCAGCCCCGCGATCTGACACAGCAGGTCGCACCACGCCGACAGGTGCGCCGCCGTGTCGGGCACCGCGCCCTGGCCGGCCGACCCGGTCGGGAGCACCGGCGACCACGAGGCCCGGATCTCGATGCGCGTCGACGGCTCCCGCTCCCGCAGCCCCCCGAAGTAGTGGGAGCTCGCCCGCGTCACCGTGCCGCTCGGGGCGGCGTAGGGCACCCGCCGGGCCTCCAGCGCCCCCGTCAGCCAGGTCCAGCACACCTCGGGCAGCAGCGGGTCCGCCGCCATCTCCGGCTCCAGCTCCGCGTGCACCAGCGTCACCAGCCGGAACGTGCCGCCCCACGCCTCGTGCCCGGCCGGATCGTGCAGCAGGATCAGCCGCCCGTCCGCCAGCTCCTCGTCGTCCACGACGACCGCGGCCTCCAGCGCGTACGAGTACGGCGCGAGCCGCTGCGGGGGCGGCGTGGCGTCCAGCTCGATCTCGGGCCGCAGGCGTACTCCTTGCAGCCCCGCGACCGCCTGCCGGAAGACGGACGGGGTGTCCTCCCCACCCGCGTCGTCCGGACCGTCCGAGAGGTGTCCCTGCGCCGCAGCCATGCCCGGAAGACTAGGCGGAACGAGCGCCGGTTCCGGGTAGGGACACCACGCGGGCGGGTCACTCGTTCGGCCCGTGCGAAGATTTGGGCATGAGTGAGCGCAGCCACCAGCAGACCGGCCGCACCGCGGCACACGACTCGGCGTTCCTGCGGGCGTGCCGGCGCGAGCCCGTGCCGCACACCCCGGTGTGGTTCATGCGGCAGGCGGGCCGCTCGCTCCCCGAGTACCGCAAGGTCCGCGAGGGCGTCCCCATGCTGGAGTCCTGCATGCGGCCCGACCTGGTCACCGAGATCACGCTCCAGCCCGTGCGCCGGCACGGCGTCGACGCCGCGATCTTCTTCAGCGACATCGTGGTGCCGCTCAAGGCCATCGGCGTGGACCTCGACATCAAGCCCGGCGTCGGGCCGGTCGTCGCCGAGCCGGTCCGCACCCGCGCCGACCTGGAGCGCCTGCGCCCGCTCGACCCCTCCGACGTGCCCTACGTCACCGAGGCCGTCGGCATGCTCACCGCCGAGCTGGGCGCCACCCCGCTGATCGGCTTCGCCGGCGCCCCGTTCACGCTGGCCAGCTACCTCATCGAGGGCGGCCCGTCGCGGACGTACGAGAACACCAAGGCCATGATGTACGGCGACCCGCAGCTGTGGGCCGACCTCGTCGACCGGCTCGCGGACATCACCGCCGCGTTCCTGCGCGTCCAGATCGAGGCCGGCGCGAGCGCCGTCCAGCTCTTCGACTCCTGGGCCGGCGCGCTCGCCCCCGCGGACTACCGCCGCTACGTCATGCCCGCCTCCACCAAGGTCTTCCAGGCCGTCGCCGGCTACGGCGTGCCGCGCATCCACTTCGGCGTGGGCACCGGTGAGCTGCTCGGCCTCATGGGAGAGGCCGGGGCGGACGTCGTCGGCGTCGACTGGCGCGTCCCGCTGGACGAGGCGGCCCGGCGCGTGGGCCCGGGCAAGGCGCTGCAGGGGAATCTGGACCCGGCGGTCCTCTTCGCCCCGCGCGAGGCCGTCGAGGCGAAGGCCCGCGAGGTCCTCGACGCGGCGCGCGGCCTGGAGGGCCACGTCTTCAACCTGGGTCACGGCGTGATGCCGAGCATGGACCCGGACGCGCTGACCCGCCTCGTCGCGTACGTGCACGAGCAGACGGCGCGCTAAAGGAGCCTCCGGCGGGTCTCTCCCCGCGCCGGACCCCGGTCCTCGAAAACGCCGGGCGGGCTGGATTTCCCAGCCCGCCCGGCGGTTGAGAACCGGGGCACCCTCACCCCGTCGCCACGCTCGCGGACGCCTTCCGCGCCGCGACCAGCACCGGGTCCCACACCGGGGAGAACGGCGGCGCGTACCCCAGGTCCAGGGCCGTCATCTGATCCACCGTCATCCGGGCGGTCAGCGCGACCGCCGCCACGTCCACGCGCTTCGCCGCCCCCTCACGCCCCACGATCTGGACGCCCAGCAGCCGCCCCGTCCGTCGCTCGGCGAGCATCTTCACCGTCATCGGGCTCGCCTGCGGGTAGTAGCCGGCCCGGCTCGTCGACTCGACCGTGGCGGTCACGAACCGCAGGCCCATCGCCGTGGCCTGCTCCTCGAGCAGGCCCGTGCGGGCGATCTCCAGGTCGCAGACCTTGCTGACGGCCGTTCCGACGACGCCGGGGAACGTCGCGTAGCCGCCCCCGACGTTCGTGCCGATGACCTGGCCGTGCTTGTTCGCGTGCGTGCCCAGGGCGATGTGCCGGGTCCGGCCGGAGACCAGGTCGAGGACCTCCACGCAGTCGCCCCCCGCCCAGACGTTCCCCTGGCCGCGCACCCGCATCGCCAGGTCCGTCAGCAGACCGCCCGACTCGCCCAGCGGCAGCCCCGCGGCCCGCGCCAGCGTGGTCTCCGGACGGACGCCGAGGCCGAGCACCACGACGTCGGCAGGGTGCTCGCCGTCCTCCGTGGCGACCGCGGCGACGCGGCCGTCCCCGCCGGTGACGACGCCGGTCACGGCCGTGCCCGTCACCACCTCGACGCCCATGCCGCACATCGCCTCGCGGACCAGCGCCCCCATGTCCGGGTCGAGCGTGGCCATCGGCTGTGCCGCGCGTTCGACGACCGTCACCGCGAAGCCACGGCGCACGAGGGCCTCGGCCATCTCCACGCCGATGTAGCCGGCGCCGATGACCACGGCGCGGCGGCCCGTCGTCCGCTCCAGCCCGTCGAGGAGCGCCTTGCCGTCGTCCAGGGTCTGCACCCCGTACACGCCCGGCGCGTCGACGCCCTCCAGCGGCGGCCGCACCGGCCGGGCCCCCGTCGCCAGCACCAGGTCGTCGAACCCGTGCCAGGTCTCCCGCCCGGAGGTCAGGTCCCGGGCGCGCACCCGCTGTCCGGGCAGGTCGAGTTCGGTCACCTCGGTGAGCATCCGCAGGTCGACGCCGCGCTCGCGGTGCTCCTCCGGCGTCCGGGCGACCAGCGCGCCGGGCCCGTCGACGACGCCGCCGGTCCAGTACGGGATGCCGCAGGCCGAGTACGAGGCGAAGCGGCCCCGCTCGAACGCGACGACCTCCAGCTGTTCCCGGTCCTTGAGCCTGCGCGCGCGGGAGGCCGCGGACATGCCCGCCGCGTCACCCCCGACGACCACCAGCCGCCGCTGTGCCATCGCGTCCCCTTCGTCTCGTCGTCCCCGTCGTCGCGGCCCACGTTACGAGCCGGCGGGAAAGGCGAGGAACACCGTTTCGGCGTGGTCCGCGTCTCCCCGCAGCCGCACGTCGAAGCGGTACGAACGGTGGCCGCCCGGCTCGGGCACGGCCAGCAGCGTGGCGCGCCGCTCCGGGGGCAGCCCGGCGAGCAGCGGGTCGCCGTCGGGCAGGCGGAAGTAGACGCGGGTGAACAGGTGGCGGGGCAGACCGCGCGCGAAGAGGCACAGGGCGAGATAGGGCGCCCCGCCCGGCGACAGGGTGCGCAGCGCGTAGTGGCCGTCCCCGGCGGTGGGCACGCGGGCGAAACCGGTGAAGCGGGCACCGTCGCGGCGCAGGCTGCCCGGCGACCCGGCGGCCGAACCGTCCGGCGCCGCCTGCCAGAACTCCAGCAGCGCGTCCGGCACCGGCGCGCCCTCGCCGTCGTGGACGTAGCCGTGGACGGTGACCGCCTCGGGGTGGCCCGCCGGGGCGACGTCGGCGCCGCCGGCGAAGGGCAGGGCGGTGCCGTAGAAGGGGCCGATGGTCTGCGCGGGGGTCGGCGGCAGGGACATCACCGGCCCTCCTCGGCCCAGGTGGCGTCCGGGCCGTCCAGGACGATGTCCCAGCGGTAGCCCAGGGACTCGTCCGGCTCGTTCAGACCGGGGTCGTAGGCGGCGATGAGCCGGCGGCGGGCGGTGGTGTCCGCGATCGCGTTCCACACCGCGTCGTACGGCAGGAGCGGGTCGTCGGGGAAGTACATCTGGGTGACCAGACGCTGCGTGAAGGCCGTGCCGAAGAGGGAGAAGTGCAGGTGGGAGGGGCGCCAGGCGTTGCGGTGATGGGCCCAGGGGTAGGCGCCGGGCCGGATGGTGGTGAAGCGGTAGTGGCCCTCGTCGTCGGTCAGGCACCGGCCGGTGCCGGTGAAGTTGGGGTCGAGCGGGGCCCGGTGCCGGTCGAGCCGGTGGACGTAGCGGCCGGCGGCGTTGGCCTGCCACAGCTCCACGAGCTGGCCGCGCACGGGCCGGCCCCACCCGTCCAGGACCCGTCCGCTGACCGTGATGCGCTCGCCGAGCGGCTCCCCGGTGTGCTGCCGCGTCAGATCGCAGTCCAGCGGGCCGACGTCGGCCGGCCCGAAGACGGGGCCGCTCAGCTCGACGGCCCCGGGAGCGAGGCGGAGCGGTACCGGCGGTCGCCGCGGCCGGCGTTCGACGGGGCCGAGGTAGGGCGGGGCGGCGCCGCCCGCGGCCGAGGGGGCCTGCCGCCCGCGTGCCCGTTCTGGTTCGCGTTCCCGTATCGGTTCAGGCGCTGCCATGGCCATGGCCTACCCGGCGCGGACGGCGGTGATCCGCGCCGGGCAGGCGGTTCTCGGCCACTTCCCGGCCCGGCCCGCCGGACCGCCCGTACGGCCTTTGGTACGGCCTTCGGTACGCCTGCGGGCTCAGCGCTCCAGGATCAGCGCCTGACCCTGGCCGACGCCGACGCACAGCGTCGCCAGGCCCGTCCCCGAGCCCGCCGCCGCGAGCTGGTGGGCGAGCGAGCCGGCCAGCCGGGCGCCTGAGCAACCCAGCGGATGGCCGATGGCGATGGCCCCGCCGCGCTGGTTGACGAGGGCGGGGTCGAGTTCGGGCCACTCGGCCAGACACCCCAGCGCCTGCGCGGCGAACGCCTCGTTGAGCTCCACGTGGGTGAGGTCGCCGAAGCCCCGGCCGGCCTTCGCCAGGACCCGCCGCACCGCCTCGACCGGGCCGAGGCCGTACAGGTCCGGCTCGATGCCGGTGACGGCCGAGGCCCGTACGCGCGCCAGCGGCTCGCGCCCCGTGGCCCGCAGCCCCTCCTCGTCGCACAGCAGCAGCGCGGCCGCGCCGTCGTTCAGGGGCGAGGAGTTCCCGGCCGTCACCGTGCCCCCGGACCGCCGGAACGCGGGCTTCAGCGCGGCGAGCGCCTCCGCCGAGGTGGTGTCGCGAACGCACTCGTCCCGGGGCAGCTCCACCCCCGGCAGCGGCACGACCTCGGCCTCGAACGCCCCGTCCTTCCACGCCCGGGCCGCCTTCTCGTGGCTGGCGAGCGCGAAGGCGTCCTGCGCCTCGCGGCCGATGCCGTGCTTGTCGGCGACGAGCTCGGCGCCCTCGCCGAGGGAGACGGTCCAGCGCTCCGGCATGGCCGGATTGGTCATCCGCCAGCCCAGCGTCGTCGAGTACAGCTGCTGGTGACCGACGGGGAACGCCCGCTCCGCCTTCGGCAGCACCCAGGGCGCACGGCTCATCGACTCCACGCCGCCCGCCACGACCACCGACGCGTCCCCGACGGCGACGGCGCGGTACGCCTGGACGACCGCCTCCATGCCGGAGGCGCACAGCCGGTTGACGGTGGCGCCGGGCACGGCCACGGGAAGGCCGGCGAGCAGCACGGCCATGCGGGCCACGTCGCGGTTCTCCTCGCCGGCGCCGTTGGCGTTGCCCAGCACGACGTCGTCGACGCGCGCCGGGTCCAGCTCCGGTGTGCGCCCGACCAGGGACCGGACGACGTGCGCCGCGAGGTCGTCGGGGCGCACGCCCGCGAGGGCGCCGCCGTACTTCCCGACCGGGGTGCGGACGGCGTCGACGATGTACACATCCCGGATGCGGTCGTTCATGGGGGCTCCGTAAACGTTCGTGGCGAGTGGGACGGTCGTTGTGCGCGCGAGTCTCGGCCCGGCCACGATCACTGTCAATGGGGTGCCGGACCGGGGCCGGTGGCCGTTTGAGACAGTGGGGCCATGAGCGCAGCGCACACCCCCTCCCGGCACGTGGTGGTCATCGGCGGCGGAATCTCGGGCCTCGCGGCGGCCCACCGGCTGCTCGCGGGCGGCGTGCGCGTGACCCTCCTGGAGGCGTCCGGGCGTCTCGGCGGCAAGCTGCTCGCCGGGCGGATCGCCGACGTGCCCGTCGACCTGGGCGCCGAGTCGATGCTGGCCCGCCGGCCGGAGGCCGTCGAGCTGGCCCGCGCGGTGGGACTCGGCGACCGGCTCCAGCCGCCCGCCACCGCCACGGCGGGGATCTGGTCGCGCGGCGGGCTGCGCCCGATGCCCAAGGGACACATGATGGGCGTGCCCGGCGACCTCGCCCCGCTGGCGGCCTCCGGGGTCCTCTCCGACGAGGGCGTCGCCCGGGTCGCCCGGGACGCCGAGCTGCCGCGCACCGAGGTCGGCGACGACGTCGCGATCGGCGAGTACGTGGCCGGCCGGATGGGCCGCGAGGTGGTCGACCGCCTGGTGGAGCCCCTCCTCGGCGGCGTGTACGCAGGCGATCCCTACCGGATCTCCCTGCGGGCGGCCGTCCCGCAGCTGTTCGAGATCGCCCGCACGCACCGCTCGCTGATCGAGGGCGTACGCGAGTTCCAGGAGCGCGCCGCCGGACGGCAGACGGCCGCCGGCCCCGTCTTCATGGGCGTCGACGGCGGGATCGGCACCCTGCCGGGCGCGGTCGCGGACGCGGTGCGCGCGGCCGGCGGGGAGATCCTCACGAACGCCCCCGTCGCCGGCCTCGAACGCGGCCCGGAGGGCTGGCGGGTCGTCCTGGACGGGCGGACGCTGACGGCCGACGCCGTCGTCCTCGCCACCCCCGCCTCCCCCACGGCCCGGCTGCTCGCCCCGCACGCCCGGGCGGCCGCCGACGACCTGGCCTCGGTCGAGTACGCCTCCATGGCCCTGGTCACGCTGGCCTTCCGGCGCCGCGACGTGGCGGGGCTGCCGGCGGGCAGCGGCTTCCTGGTCCCGCCGGTCGACGGCCGGAAGATCAAGGCGTCTACTTTCGCCAGCCAGAAGTGGGGCTGGATCGCGGACGCCGGCCCGGACGTCTTCGTGCTGCGTACCTCGATCGGGCGGTTCGGCGACGAGGAGGACCTCGGGCGCGAGGACGCCGAACTGGTGGCGCTGTCGCTCGCGGACCTGGGCGAGGCCGTGGGCCTCGCCGCGTCGCCCGTCGAGAGCGTCGTCACCCGCTGGGACGGCGGCCTGCCGCAGTACCCGGTCGGCCACCTGGCCCGCGTCGCCCGCGTCCGCGAGCACGTCGCGCGCCTGCCCGGCCTGCGTGTCTGCGGCGCCGCGTACGACGGCGTGGGCATCCCGGCGTGCGTCTCCAGCGGGCGCCGGGCCGCCGACGAGGTACTGGAGACCCTGACGCGGGACACCGCGGGCGACGAGTGAGAATAGGGACATGACTGACGCGACCGTGAAGACCCCGAACGCCGGCAAGAAGGCCAAGGACCTCAACGAGGTCATCCGCTACACCCTCTGGTCGGTGTTCAAGCTGCGCGACGTGCTGCCGCAGGACCGCGCCGGCTGGGCCGACGAGGTCGAGGAGCTCTTCGCCCAGCTCGCCGAGAAGGACGTCACGGTGCGCGGCACGTACGACCTGTCGGGTCTGCGGGCCGACGCCGACGTGATGATCTGGTGGCACTCCGAGACCTCGGACGCCCTCCAGGACGCCTACAACCTCTTCCGCCGCACCCGGCTGGGCCGGGCGCTGGAGCCGGTGTGGTCGAACATGGCCCTGCACCGCCCGGCCGAGTTCAACAAGTCGCACATCCCCGCGTTCCTCGCCGACGAGACGCCGCGCGACTACGTCAGCGTCTACCCCTTCGTCCGCTCGTACGACTGGTACCTGCTGCCCGACGAGGACCGCCGCCGCATGCTCGCCGACCACGGCAAGATGGCCCGCGGCTACCCGGACGTCCGCGCCAACACGGTCGCGTCGTTCTCGCTGGGCGACTACGAGTGGATCCTGGCCTTCGAGGCCAACGACCTCTACCGCATCGTGGACCTCATGCGTCACCTGCGCGCTTCCGAGGCCCGGATGCACGTCCGCGAAGAGGTGCCGTTCTACACGGGCCGCCGCAAGGCCGTGGCGGACCTGGTGGCGGGACTGGCCTGAAGGGGCGGTGGTCGGACCTGATCCGAACGGCGCCGGGCCCGCCCCTCCTGGGGGCGGGCCCGGGCCCGTTCGGGGACCTCAGGTCGTCGCCCTCGGCTCCGGTCGCGGTGCGCAGTACACGCGACGCGCCGGGACCTCGCCCGTCAGCAGGTACGTCTCCAGGTAGCGGTTGACGCAGGTGTTGGGCCCGCCGCCGATGCCGTGGGTGCCCGCGCCCCGCTCCGTGACCAGCGCCGAGCCCGCCAGGCGGCGCTGGAGCTCCAGCGCCCCCTTGTACGGCGTCGCCGCGTCGCGCTCGGCGGCCAGCAGGAGCGTGGGCGGCAGACCGGAGCGCCGGTTCACGCGGACGTCGAGCGGCCGCTGGTGGGGCCCCTGCCAGAACGCGCACGGCAGGTTCATGAAGGCGTTGTTCCACGTCTCGAACGGGGCACGGTCGGCGAGCCGGTCGTTGTCCCGGTTCCACAGCCGCCAGGAGCGCGGCCAGGAGGTGTCGTTGCACTCCACGGTGGTGTAGACGGCGTTCTCGTTCTCGGCGGCCCGCGCGCTGTCCGCCCCGCCGTCCCCCGCGAGAGCGACCAGCGGCTTGTCGTCGCCGCGCAGGTACGCCGAGAGGGCCTGGGCGTCCCGGGCCCAGTAGCTGTCGGAGTAGCCGGCCTTCAGCAGGAGGGCCTGGAGCTGGGCGGGGCCGACCGAGCCGCCCGCCGCCCGCCGGGACAGCCGCCGGACGGCCTTGTCGTAGGAGTCCAGCACGTCGGCCGGGGAGCGCCCGAGGTGGTAGACGGCGTGGTGCTTGGCCACCCAGCGGCGCCAGTCGGCCCAGCGCCGTTCGAAGGCGGCGGACTGGTCGAGGTTGTTGCCGTACCAGATCTTGCGCGGGTCCGGGTTGACGACGCTGTCGAAGACCATGCGGCGCACGTGCCGGGGGAAGAGCGTGGCGTAGAGCGCGCCGAAGTAGGTGCCGTAGGAGGCTCCCACGTAGGTGAGCCTGCGCTGGCCGAGCGCGGCGCGCAGGACGTCGAGGTCGCGGGCGTTGTTGAGGCTGGTGAAGTGCCGCAGGCCGTGGCCGCCCCGGCGGGCGCAGCCGCGCGCGTAGGCCCGTGCCTTGGTGAGCTGCTGCTCCTTGTACGCGCGGGAGGGGTGTTCCGGCGACTTGCTGGGGCCCTTGGCGAAGCCGGGGCTGACGCAGGACAGCGGTGCGGAGCGGCCGACGCCGCGGGGGGCGTAGCCGACCAGGTCGTAGGCGTCGGCGATGTTGCGCCAGGCGGGGAGCCGGGCGAGCAGGGGGTAGAACATGCCGTTGCCGCCCGGCCCGCCGGGGTTGAAGACGATGGCTCCCTGGCGCGCGGCGCCGCCGCCGAGGGCCCGGGAGCGACTGACAGTCAGGCGGATCTGCTTGCCGTCGGGGTGCGCGTAGTCCAGCGGTACGGCGACGGTGCCGCACTGCACGGGGGCGGCGAGGCCCTCGACGGCGGGGCAGGCGCCGAAGTCGATGCCGCGGTCGGCGGCCCGGCGGGCGGCGAGGGCGACGCCGCGCGTCTCGGCCTGCCCGTCGTAGGCCTGTGCCGGGGTGGCGGGGAGGCCGGTGAGCCCGGTGAGGATCAGGGATCCGAGGGTTCCGTACAAGGCTGCTGTTCTCACTAGCCTTATCCCTTCATATGTAATACGGCAAAAGGGATAATTAGGTCAGGGGTTGGTGAAGTAAAGGACTGACCGGCGATGTCGAGCGTTTCGGGCACTAATGGGCTCGACCCGGCGCCCCCGCCCCCCGTTCGCCCCCGCGCTGCCGCCGAACCGCGCGGACACGGTTGGCTCCCCCGCTTCTGCGGCAGGATGGCGGGTGGGGGTGATGGGCGTGTGCGAGCGGCCGGAAGCGAAGAGGAGCGCGATCGGAAGGCCCTACGACCCCGAACGGCTCTTCCTGCCCCCCGACGACGACCTCGCCCCGAACCGCCCGGGGGAGACGTTGCGTGCGAGGCTCGACGCGTCGCGGACGGGGCGCGCCGGGCTCGTCCTGGCCCGGCTGCTGGGGCGCAGGCCCGTGGAGGACTCCTGGCGCAGGCGGCTGGCCGCCGAGCAAGTCGTCGGCGCGGAGCTGGAGGAGCTGACGGCCGGTGGCTGGGAGGTGGTGCACTCGATCGTGCTGCCCGGCGGCCCCGCCAGCGCCGTGATCTCCCACCTGCTCATCGGCCCCGGAGGTGTCTTCTGCGTCGCCTCCGAGCCGACCCGCAGGGCTCATGCGGAGGTCGGGGACTCCGCCGTCCGCGTCGTCGGCGAACGGCATCCCCGCCCCTGCGTCCGCCGGGCCCGGCACAGCGCGGCTCGGGCGTCGCTGGCGCTCTCCCGGGGGTGCGGCTTCCTGGTGCGCGTCCTGCCGGTCCTGGTGCTGGTGGGGCCCCCGAGCTGGGAGGTGGCGGCTTCGCTGGAGGACGTCCGCGTCCTCGGGGAGCGGGAGGTGGCCGGACTCGGCGCCCTGGGCGGCGCGCTCCACCCGCACCGGGTCGACCGGATCCACACGGTGGCGCGCAACCGCCGCGTCTGGCTGGGGGCGTGAGGGGGCCAGGGGGTGTCCGATGGGTCAGCACAGGCCCTGCGGCGCCCGGCACGGCACCTCGCTGCGTTGTCACATCAGCCGAGGACGCCCGGTCCGAGGCAAATGCTCCGCCTTGCGATCCACCGCACCGGACACCGCAGGACCCGCACCGACCCATCGGACACCCCCTAGCGGGGCCGGGGAAGGCCGTCGGACAGCAGCTGCCGCAGCAGCGCCGCGTCCGCCTCGTCCAGGCCGTCGGCGAAGCGGGTCAGCACCACTTCCCGGTCGGTGCGGCCGTCGAGGATCTTGTGCATGCGGCGGGCGGCGAGCCCGGCCTCGTCGGTCAGGGGCGCGTAGGCGTAGGCGCGGCCGCGCGGGGTGCGGGTGAGCACCTCCTTGCCGTGCAGCCGGGAGAGGATCGTGACCACCGTGCTGTACGTCAGCTCGCCCGGCAGGGTGGCCTGCACCTCACGGGGTGTCAGCGGGATGCCCGCCCGCTGCAGCGCCGCGAGGACCTCGCCTTCGAGCGCTCCGCTCGGGCGGCGCCGGCCCTGGCGCACGACGACGGGTGTGGCCGCGTCCATCTTCTTGAGTGTTCCTTCTGCCGAGCTACCGCTGATCTCCGGGTTCTCCCTCTACAGGAGTGTAAAGGACGCGGACGTCAGCTCAGAACCTGACGGATCTGAAGATTTCGGTTGTGGCAGACTCGCGGGATATCGAGTGCGAGAAGCGGCGACAGGTGTTCGGACGAGGTCGGGGTAAGTCAGTGGTCGAACGGGACAACGGGACAGGCGCCCACAAGCCATCCGCCTCCGCCCACGGCAGGCGGCGCCGGCCGCCGGCCCGCCGCTTCAGCCTGCCCCGCCTCCGGCCGCCCCGCTTCGACGCGGCCCGCCTCCGGCCCGCCTACCCCCGCCCGGGGCGCACGGGCTACCGCCGCTGGGTGCCCTCGTGGCGCCAGGCGCTGGGCCTGTTCGGCCTCGTCTTCGGCACGCTCACCGCGATCGTCATGATCCTCTACGCCCGCACGGAGATACCCGCCGACCTCAACGCCTTCGCCACCCAGCAGGACAACGTCTACTACTGGGCCGACGGCACCGAGATGGCCCGCACCGGCCCCGTGGACCGTCAGGACACGGCGCTGGAGAAGGTCCCCGAGAAGGTGCGCTGGGCCGCGCTCGCCGCCGAGAACGAGACCTTCTACTCCGACAGCGGCGTCTCGCCCAGCGGCATGATGCGCGCGGTCACCCGGATGGTCACCGGCGGCGACACCCAGGGCGGCTCCACGATCACCCAGCAGTACGTGAAGAACGCCTACCTCAACCAGCAGCAGACCTTCAGCCGCAAGCTCACCGAGGCGTTCATCGCGATCAAGCTGGACAACAGGATGAGTAAGGACGACATCCTGGAGGGCTACCTCAACACCAGCTGGTTCGGCCGCGGCACCTACGGCATCGCGCGCGCCGCGCACGCCTATTACGACAAGGACGTCTCGCAGCTCAACGCCAGCGAGGGCGCCTTCCTCGCCTCGCTGCTCAAGGGCGCGGCCCTGTACGACCCCGCGGTCGGCGCCAAGAACCACGAGCGCGCCGTCGAGCGCTGGAAGTGGATCCTCGACCGCATGGTCAGCACCGGCAAGCTCTCGGCCGAGGAGCGGGCCCGCTACACCACCTTCCCCGAGCCCAAGGCCCCGCCCAAGCCCGTCAACCTCACCGGCCAGACCGGCTACCTGGTGGACACCGCCCGCGCCTACGTCAGCGCCCACACGAACGTCTCCGACGCCGACTTCGACCTCGGCGGCTACCAGATCCGCACCACCTTCGAGAAGCCCAGGGTCGAGGCCCTCGCCAAGGCCGTCGACGGCGCGCGCGCCCACCTCGACCCGGATGAGCGGGAAGCCGACCAGAACGTCCGCATCGGCGCCGCCTCCGTCGCGACGGACGGACGCATCGTGGCCCTCTACGGCGGCCCCGACTACCTCAAGCAGGGCTTCAACGACGCCAACTCCACCGTCGTCCCGGCGGGCGGCGCCTTCACGCCCTTCGTCTACGCCGCCGCCCTCCGCGACGGCATCCAGCGCGAACGCGGCGCGACCCGTACGCCCGTCACCCCCGCCACGCTCTACAACGGCGACAACAAGGTGGCGATACGCACCCCCGAGGGGCCCTACTGGGACCGCTCGGGGAAGATCGTCAAGGCCCTCAACGACGACTCCAAGTCCTGGGGCAGGATCACGCTCAAGGAGGCGGTCGCCCAGTCCGTCAACTCCCCGATGATGCAGCTGGGGATGGACGTGGGCCTGGACCGGGTGAGCCGGACGGCCGTGGGCGCGGGGCTGCTCCCCGAGAGCCTCGGCCCCCAGGTGCCGGCCTTCTCGCTCGGCACCTCCACGCCCAGCGCCATCCGCATGGCCGGCGCCTACGCCACCTTCGCCGCCAAGGGCATGCACAGCGAGCCCTACTCCGTCGGCAGCCTCCGGCGCAACGGCGACGCGGTGGAGGTGGAGAAGCCCACCGCCGAGCGGGCCCTGCCGGCGGGCGTCGCCACGTCCGTGGACGACGCGCTGCACGAGGCCGTCAAGCGCGGCAGCGCCACCGCGGCCAAGGCGGCCGGGCCGGACGCGGCCGGCAAGACCGGCACCGGACCGGACAACAAGTCCGCGTGGTTCGCCGGCTACCGCGGCAAGGTCTCGACCGCCGTCTCCCTCACCCGCATCGACCCCAAGACCCAGGAGCTGCTGCCCCTGGACGGCCTCGGCGGCGCCCCGAAGACCGCGACCGGCAGCCCGTACCCGATCGACATCTGGACGGCCTGCATGGCGAAGACCGGCGGCTGAGCGGCGGCCGGGCCGGGGCGGCCCGGACGGGAGCACGGGAGCCGCGCCCGCGCTCCCCGCGGGCGGCCGGCCGCTCGCGGCGGACTACTTCAGGAAGCTCTTCCAGTCCGGGGCCTGCGCCGGGTCCAGCCCGCGCAGCTTCGCCAGCACCTTCGGGTCCTGGACGTCCATCCAGTCGGCCAGCTGCTTGAACGACACGCAGCGCACCCCGTCCCGCTTGCACACCGACTTCATGACGTCCTCCACGGCCTTCATGTAAATGCCGTCGTTCCAGTCCTCGAAGTGGTTGCCGATGAACAGGGGCGCCCGGCTGCCGTTGTACACGCGCTCGAACCCGTTCAGATAGCCGTCACGCGTCAGCTTCCGCCACTCCTCGTACTTCGCCGGGTCGCCCTTGGTGTTGTCCCCGGACTGGTTGAAGAGGAAGTTGAAGTCCATCGACAGGACCTGCTTGTCGCTCTTGGGATACGGCAGCAGCTGCAGCGGGAAGTTCCAGATGTCGTTGACCTTGGACGGCCACAGCTGGAAGTCGCCGGGCGAGCTGGCGTCGTACCGCCAGCCGAACTCCTTCGCCGCCGTCAGCAGGTTCTTCTGCCCCTCAAGACAGGGGGCGCGGCCGCCCACCAGCTCCTTCTTGTAGTCGAAGGGCAGCGGGGGCAGGTCCTTGTAGCCGGTGTTCGTCTTCCAGTTCTGCACGAAGGAATACGACTGCTCGATCTCGCTCTTCCACTCCGCCGGGCTCCAGTCGCCGCCGCCCTTGGCGCCGCAGAAGTGGCCGTTGAAGTGCGTGCCTATCTCGTTGCCGGCCAGCCACGCGCTGCGCACCTGCTTCAGGGTGTCCCGGATGTGCGCGTCGGTCGCGAAGGATATCGCCGCGTCGCCCGGCTTGTGCTGCGGGGGCTTGTACAGCGTCGCCTTCGACTTCGGCAGCAGGTACATGCCGGTCAGGAAGAACGTCATCTGCGCGTCGTTCTCCTTGGCTACCTCCTGGAAGTGCGAGAAGAGGTGGTCGTCGCCCTCCAGCGCGCCGTCCCAGGAGAAGACCACGAACTGCGGGGGCTTCTCGCCCGGCTTGAGCTTCTCGGGTTTCTTCACGTTCGGCTGCGGGCCGGTGTAGGACGTCGAGCCGTCCCCGAGGACGTGGACCTTGCCGTCCCAGACCTCCTCCTCCTTGGCCCCGCCGTGCGCCTCGTCCTTGGGGTTCCCGGACTCCGGGCGGCCCGAGGAGGCGGCGGCGGAGCTTCCGCGGTCATCGGAACCGCCGCCCGTCAGCCCCACCACGAGCGCCGCGACGACGCACACGGAGCCCAGAGCCGTCGCGCCGTACATGGACTTGCCGCGCATGGACTTCATCGACAACTTCGCACTCCCTGGCGCCAGCACATCTGTTCAGGCGTCAGTATCACAGGCTTGTATGACAACTCCGTAGCAACGGGTGGTCCGCGACCACCGTGCACGATCCCGGGGCGATCTCCGTGAACCCCGCATCCCGCACCACCGGCAGCCCGCTCGTCGTCAGCGCGGCCCAGCGCGCCGGGTCCGCGGTCCGTACGGACAGGGCGAAACCGTCCTCGCGCCAGGCCCGCCGGGCGGCGTCGTCCAGGACCCACCAGGCCAGCTGGGCGCCGTGCCCGGCCTGCGCCATGGCCTTGCCGGCCGACATCGCGAGGTCCGGGTTCAGCCACAGCACCGGCCGCGCGGGGTCCGCCTCCGCGGGCGGTCCGGGATCGTCCAGGTCCGTGCCCGACACCTGGAGCTTGACCAGCTCCTTGGGCCAACCGTCCAGCGGCACGGGCGGGAAGACCCGCACCTCGGCGTGCTCGCCGGCCACCGTCAGCCCCGGCAGCGCCGCCGCCTTGCGCCACTCCGCGCCCCGCGCCCGCCGCACCACCTTGCGGATGCGGGCGTCCTGCCAGTCCCGCACCGCCCGCGCCCACTCACCGTCCTCCGCCGTGGCCCGCTCGTCGGACAGCAGCGCCAGCACGGCACGAGCCGCCGTCTGGAGGGCGTCGGTGCGGGACGGAGGCGCGGCCTTCTCGATGCGCACCACGAGCGGCAGGACGAACTGAGGGGCGTCGTCGCGGGGGTCTTCGCTGGGGACTTCGCGGGCGGCTTCTCGGGGGTCTTCGCCGTGCGGAAGGGCGTCAGTGCTGGTCACACCCCCAGTCTGCCAGCCGCTCACGGGGTGCCCGGCTGGTGGGCGCCGGCGCCGACGAGGTCCGAGACCCGTACGAACTCGTAGCCGCGGGCCCGTAGCTCCGGCACGACGCGCTCCACCGCCTCCTGCGTCGTGGGAGCCGCGCTGCGGGTGCAGTGCATCACCACGACCGACCCGGGCTTCACCTGGGAGAGCACCTGTGCGGCAACCGGCCCGGCCTGCTTGGCGAAGGCGTCGCCGCTGACGACGTCCCACTGCACGGCGGTCACCTTCGTGGGCCCGAGCTCACGCAGCACGGTGGCGTCGTGACAGCCGCCGGGGAAGCGGAAGTAGGGCACGACCCGCTCGACCCCGGCGCGCCGGAACACCGCGAAGGCCCGCTCCACGTCGGCGCGGGCCCCGCCGCGCGGCACGGCCGGCAGCCCGTAACAGGGGGTCGAGAAGGCGTGGTGGCTGTACGAGTGGTTGGCGACCTCGAAGAGCGGGTCCGCCCCGATGGACCGGGCCTGGTCGGGGTACTGCTCCGCCCACCTGCCGGTCATGAAGACGGTGGCGGGCACCTTCAGGCGGCGCAGGGTCTCCACGAGCCCGGGGTTGTCGAAGTGCTCCCCGCGGGCGGCCCGGGGCCCCTGGTCCGCCGTCATGTCGGCGTCGAAGGTCAGGGCGACGCGCTTGCCGCCGTCGCGGGAACCGTGCGAGAAGACGGGGACGGCGCCACCGGGTGCGGGCGGGAGCGTGGGGGCGGCGGGCGCGGCGGACGGCGAGGGGCTGACGGCCGGGGAGGCCGCCCGGCTCCCTCGGGCGCCGGAGGAGGTCTCGGCCGCGTGGGAGCCACCGCTGCCGCCGCAGGCGGCGAGGGCGCAGCACAGGACTGCGGCGAGGACGGCGCCGGAGCGCGGGGCGGTGCGCGGGAGGGTGCGCGGGGTTCGGGTCACGGACAGATTTTCTCCGGTGGGGCGGAGGGCTCGGGCCTGGACGGACACCGCCCGCATGTGGCACGCCCTCGGCGATGGCCGGCCGACGTTCGCTGCGCTGCGGCGTGTCGAGAAAGAGGCGCCGCAGGAGGTGCGACGGGCCGAAGCCCGGCTACCCCTCCGTCAACGGCTTTCCGTCGCGCGCCAGCGCCGTCAGGCGGGAGATCGCTCGGAAGTACTTCTTCCGGTAGCCGCCCTTGAGCATCTCCTCGCTGAACAGCTCGTCGAAGGGCCGCCCCGACGCCAGGACCGGGACCTCGCGGTCGTAGAGGCGGTCGGCGAGGACGACCAGGCGCAGGGCCGTCGACTGGTCCGGCACCGGCTCGACGCCGGTCAGGCACACGGCCCGGACGCCGTCGCACATGGCGCCGTAGCGGCTGGGGTGGACCTTGGAGAGGTGGTCCAGGAGGGCGGGGAAGCCGTCGAGGGAGGCGCCCTGCGTGGTGTGGGCCACGCGCTCGACGGTCGCGTCGTCGTACGGGGCAGGGGCCTGCGGCAGGCCGCGGTGGCGGTAGTCCTCGCCGTCGATGCGCAGCGGCCGGAAGTGGGCGGACAGCCCCTGGATCTCGCGCAGGAAGTCGGCGGCCGCGAAGCGGCCCTCGCCGAGCTTGCCCGGCAGGGTGTTGGAGGTCGCGGCGAGCGCCACGCCCGCGTCCACCAGCTTGCCGAGCAGGGTGGAGACGAGCACGGTGTCGCCCGGGTCGTCCAGCTCGAACTCGTCGATGCACAGCAGCTTGTGGCCGCTGAGCGTCCGCACGGTCTGCTGGAAGCCCAGCGCGCCCACGAGGTTCGTCAGCTCGACGAACGTGCCGAAGGCCTTCCGCTCGGGCGGCGCCGGGGTGGCGTGCCAGAGGGAGGCCAACAGGTGCGTCTTGCCGACGCCGTAGCCACCGTCCAGGTAGATCCCGCGGGGGCCCGCCGCAGCGGCCGGACGGGACCGGAACCAGCGCTTGCGGCCGCCGGCCGCGCTGTCGCCGAGGCCGTCGGCGAAGCCGCTGAGCAGCTTGACCGCCTCGGTCTGGCTGGGCTGGTTCGGGTCGGGGATGTAGTTGTCGAAGCGCACCGTGTCGAAGCGCGGCGGCGGCACCATCTCGGCGACCAGGCGGTCGGCCGGTACGTGCGGGGCGCGCGAGGTGAGCGCGACGGGCCGGTCCGTCCCCTGCCCCGTGACGGGGGCGGAGCCGGTGGCGCTGGAGGGCGATGCGATGGTGGACGACACAGCAATCCAGCGTAGCCCCGGAAGTGGGCCGTCCCCGTCGCGCGGGGAGCGAGGCATGTCACACTGCGGCCTATGCGACGCCTGTTCCCCTCCCCGCTCAGCCCCGCCGACCTCGAGGACCGCGAATGGGGGCTGGACGAGCTGGCCGGCCTCTACGCCTACCCGCACGAGGAGGCCGCCGCCGGGCGCCCGTGGCTGCGGGCCAACATGGTCTCGTCGCTCGACGGCGCGGCCCACCACGAGGGGCGTTCGCAGCCGCTGTCCTCCGCCGCGGACATGCGGATCTTCGGGACGCTGCGGGGGCTGGCCGACGCGGTGGTGGTCGGCGCCGAGACCGTACGGCAGGAGGGCTACCGGCCCGCCCGGGCCCGCGAGGCCTTCGCGGCGCGGCGCACGGCGCTCGGTCAGGGGCCCGCGCCCGCGATCGCCGTCGTGAGCGCGGGGCTCGACCTGGACTTCTCCCTCCCGCTCTTCACCTCCCCGCTGGTGCAGACCCTCGTCCTGACGGGCTCCGAGGCCCCCGCCGACCGCGTCGCGGCGGCACGGGCCGCGGGCGCCGAGGTGGTCGTCGCGGGGGAGGGGCGCGGCGTGGACGCGGCGCGGGTGCCGGGGCTGCTGGCCGAGCGTGGCCTGATCCGGCTGCTCACCGAGGGCGGGCCCCGGCTGCTGGGGCAGTTCGCCTCGGCGCGGGTACTCGACGAGATGTGTCTGTCCCTGGCCCCGGTGGTCGCCACCGGCGCGGCACCGAGGATCATGGCCGGGCCGCCGCTGGAGGTCCCGGAGCGGTTCGCCCTCGGTTCCGTTCTGGAAGAGGGCGGATTCCTGTTCACCAGCTACCGCAGGGTGGCCGCCGAGGGATAGGCGTGGCATGGTCTGACCACTGTCGACGGCGCCGGTCGACCAGGGCCTCGCAAAGGATCTGACAATCGGCGGAATTTGCCGTTCCGGTTCTGTTTCGATGGGCAGAATTGAGACAGACGCTCCCCCGAGGCCCCGGCCCACAACAGGCGGGTTCACGGGGAGCACGCGCAGGATGGTTTCTGTTGGGCCCGGTGGCCCACGGAGAAGAAGGGCTCCCACCGTGTTCACGAGCGTATTGATGATCGAGCAGCCGCTGTCCGCCGCGGATGTCGAGTTCGTCACGACCCTCCACGACGACAGCATGTCCTTCGTGGTCCTCATGCGGCCGAGGGGCAACGAGGACCGGCTGCTGCGGGCCATCGACGACGTCGCCCTGGGGGAGCTGGAGCAGGCCGTCCACGAGGCCGACGAGCCGGAGGGCGAGGAGGCCCTGCGGCCTGCCGCGCTCGCCCTGGAGCACTCCCTCCGCAGGCTCCGCGACGCGGGCTGCGAGGCGGTCGGCCAGATCATCGACGGCCACCCCCTGGACCTGCTGCGGTCCGTCGTCGAGCAGACCCACGCCGACGAGGTGATCGTCCTGACCGCCCCCCACCTGGTCGAGGAGTTCTTCCACCGCGACTGGGCCTCCCAGGCACGCCACAAGGTCGGCGTGCCCGTGCTGAAGCTGTACGCGCACAACGACGAGGACGTGAACCAGGCGGAGACGGCCGACGAGGGCTGACCAGGGCTGACCCGGAACTGAGGCAGGGCTGACCAGGGATGAAGGCGGCGGTACGCCCACCGGGTGGGCATGATCACCCGGTGGGCGTTCGCGCGCCCACCGGGTGGTCGTACCGGGTGGTCGTCCGCGCGCCGGGCGGCCGCGCGCACCGGCGGCCCGTCACACCGTGCCGCCGCCGCCCGCCCCCGCCCAGCGCAGAGGCCGCCCCGCCTCAGCGCAGCCGGCCGTCGTCCATCGTCAGCACCCGGTCCGCCCGGCCGAGCAGCCCACGGTCATGCGTGACCAGCACGGTCGCCGTCCCGTGCCGCCGCGTGACCTCCGCCAGCAGTTCCACGACCGCCGCGCCCCGCTCATGATCCAGCGCCGACGTCGGCTCGTCCACCAGCAGCACGGACGGACCGCCGAACAGCGCCCGGGCGATGTTGACGCGCTGCCGCTCGCCGCCCGACAGCCGGTGCGGCCGGCGGCGGCGCTTCGCCTCGTCCAGGCCCACCGACTCCAGCAGCTCCGCCGCCCGCGCCCGGGCCGGCCGCACCCGGCCGCCCCGCAGGTGCTCGACGGCCAGGAGCTGCTCCTCGGCCGTCAGCGACGGCAGCAGGTTCGCCTGCTGGAAGACCACGCCCACCCGGTCCCGCCGCAGCGCCGTACGCTCTCCGGCGCTCATCCCCGACACGTCCCGGCCCGCCACGACCACGCGCCCCGCGTCGGGGCGCAGCAGCGTCGCCGCCACGGCGAGCAGACTCGACTTCCCCGACCCGGACGGCCCCACCACGGCCACCAGCTCGCCGGGCGCCACGGCCAGGGACACCCCGTCCAGGGCGGTCAGCCGGCGGTCGCCGTCCGGATAGGTGAGGGTGACGTCCTCCAGGGACAGGGGCGAGAGGGCGGTCGTGGCGGAGGCCCCGCCCGAGGGTGTCGAGGTCATCGGCTTGCTCCCAGCGCGGTCAGCGGGTCGACGGAGGTGATGCGGCGCACGGCCAGGGCCGAGCCGGCCAGGCCCAGCAGCACCATGGCCGCCACCGGGACGGCCACCGTTTCGGCGCCCAGCTCGAAGGGCACCGCCCGGGACGCCAGCGCGCCGCCGGCGACGCCGGCCGCCCCGCCCAGCACGGCTCCGGCGGCCAGGACGGCCGCCGCCTGCCCCAGGGCGTCGCGCAGCAGGTAGCCGCTGCTCGCACCCACCGCCTTGAGCACCGCCACGTCCGGGCGCCGCTGGACCGTCCACACGGTGAAGAACGCCCCGACCACCAGCGCGCTGACCACGAACAGGAAGCCCTGCACCAGCTGGAGCGTGCCGTGCTCGGCGGCGTAGCCGTCGATGCCGTCCAGCGCGTCGTCCAGCGCCACCGCCCTCGTGGTCCGGGCGACGGCGCCGGTGGGGCCTCCGCCGCCCCGCACGGCCAGGGCCGTGGGCTGCTGCTGGTGGGCGGCCCGCCCCCAGGCGGCGAGCGTCGTCCAGACGGTGGGCGCGTGCCCGTAGCCCCGGTCCGGGGTGACGCCCGAGACGGTCAGCTCCACGGTGCCGAGGGTGACGCGGTCTCCCACCCGCAGTCCCTTCTCGCGCGCGAGGCGCTCGCTCACCGCCACGCCGGCGTCGTCCGGCGCCGAACCGGTCAGGAGCGCGGGACGCAGCCGGGCGGCCGTCCCGAGGACGCTCACCGACGTGGCCGTGCCGTGGGCCGTCAGCCGCGCCATCGCCACGCCCAGCGGCTCGGCGGAGGCGACGCCGGGCGCCCGCCGCCACGCGTCCCCCTGGCGCTCGTCCAGGGTGCTGTTGGCGAACGACACCTCCGGCTCGGCCCCCGCGGGGGCGCCGAAGACGATCCGGTCCGCGGGCAGGGCGGCGACGGCCGACGACGCCTCCCGGGCCAGGCCGCCCGTCAGCCCGTAGAGGAAGACCACGAGCGTGGTGATTAGCGCGACGACGGTACCCATGAGGGCGAACCGTCCTCGGGCGAAGCGGATGTCACGGAGCGCGACGAACACGGACGGAAACCCTCCGGCGGACGAGACGAGTGGGAACCGCCCCACCCTCCCGCCCGGCAGCCCCCGCGCCATCAGGGCAAGGACCGGTTGCCGGCCCGTCCGTAGGGGGTACCCGGAAATCAACCGAACGGTTGAGGGAAACGGCGGCGGACTCCCGGCCCCGCGGCCCGTACGCTCGACGGGATGAGCCGCACCAGCCCTCCCCGCCCCGCCGCGCAGGCCGCGCCCGCCCGTGCCCGCGGACCCCTCGCACGCCTGCGCGCGCTCCCCCGGACGGCGCGGACGACGCCCGGCGGTGAGCCCGCAGCCTCGCTCGCCGGGGTACGGGCGGGATTCGACGTGCCCTCGCTGCGCCTGGTGCGGCTCGCGCTGCACGGCGCCTTCTACGCCCTGCTCCTCGTCGCCCTCGCCCCCGCGCTCCTCGGCGCCGGGCCCGCCGCCGTGCTGCCGTCCGCCTGCGTGCTCGCCGTCGTCTACGCGGCCGGGGTCGTCCGGCGGCCGCGGCGGCCCGGGCCCTGGCTCGCCGCGGTCACCGCGCTGTGGCTGGTGCTCCTCGCCATGGACCACGGCTTCAGCTACGTCGCGTTCCCGCTGTTCTTCCTCTACCTGCACGCCATGCCCGTGCGCTGGGCGCACCCGGCGATCGCGGCGGCCACCGCCGCGGTCGTGGCCGCCCAGGCGGCCGGGCCCGGCGGGCTCACGCCCGCCAAGGTGATCGGGCCGGTGGCCGGCGCCGCGGTCGCCGTCCTCACCGGCTACGGCTACGCCGCGCTCTCCAAGGAGAGCCGCCGGCGGCAGCTCCTCATCGACGACCTGGTCCGCACGCGCGACGAGCTCGCCGCCGCCCAGCGCGAGGCCGGCCGGCTCGCCGAGCGGCAGCGGCTCGCCCGCGAGATCCACGACACCCTCGCGCAGGGCCTGTCCAGCATCGTGCTGCTCGCCCGCGCCGCCGAGAGCGCCGGTCCGCAGGCCGTGCGGGAGCGGGTGCGGGAGATCGGCCGGACGGCGGCGGACAACCTCGCCGAGGCCCGCCGGTTCGTCCAGGCCCTCACCCCGCCCGCCCTGGAGGACGCGCCGCTGCCCGAGGCCCTGCGCCGCGTCACCGCGCGCACGGTCCCCGGCGCCGCCTTCCGGCTCGACGGCCAGCCCTGCCCCCTGCCCGTGGAGACCGAGGTCGCCCTCCTGCGCCTGACACAGGAGGCCCTCGCCAACGTCGCCCGCCACGCCCGCGCCGAGCACGCCGCCGTCACCCTCGCCTACCTGGACGGACAGGTCACCCTCGACGTCTTCGACGACGGCGTGGGCTTCGCCCCCGGGGAGGGCCCCGCCGACGGGCGCCGCACCTTCGGTCTGCACGGCATGCGCGAGCGCATCGCCGAGCTCGGCGGCACCCTCACCGTCGAGTCCGCCCCCGGCGAGGGCACGGCCATCGCCGCGACGGTGCCGGTCCGGGCCGCCGGCCCGGAGCCGGCTGTTCGACTGGAGTCGGCCGTCCCTCCGGAGCCGGCCGCCGGTCACGGCCCCGACCCCGACCCCGGCCCCCGCCCCGGTCCCGGTCCCGGCCACACCCCCCACCCCGGCGACGCCTCCGCGCCCGCCGGGGCCCCGGCCACCGGGACGGTCGCCGCATGAGCGCCCCGCGGGGTCCGGGCGGTGTCGTCCGCGTCCTCCTCGTCGACGACCACCCCGTCGTACGGCGCGGCCTGCGCGCCATGGTCGACGAGCTGCCCGACGTCGAGGCGGTCGGCGAGGCCGCCGACGGGGCCGAGGCGCTGCGCCTGCTCGACGGCGGGGCGCGGCCCGACGTCGTGCTCATGGACCTCCAGATGGGCGCCGGCATGCACGGTGTCGAGGCCACCCGCCGCATCACCGCCCGGCCCGGCCCGCCCGCCGTGCTGATCCTCACGACCTACAGCACCGACGCCGACATCCTCGCCGCCGTCGAGGCGGGGGCCACCGGCTACCTCCTCAAGGACGCCCCGCCCGAGGAGGTCACCGCCGCCGTGCACGCCGCCGCCCGCGGCGAGACCGTCCTCGCCCCGCCCGTCGCGGCCCGCCTCCTCGGGCGCGTACGGGCCGGGTGCCGGCCCGTCCTGTCGCCGCGCGAGACCGAGATCCTGGGCCTGCTGGCCGAGGGCCTGGCCAACCGGCAGATCTCCCGCCGCCTGTTCATCAGCGAGGCCACGGTCAAGACCCACCTCGTGCACATCTACGGAAAACTGGGGGTCGACAGCCGTACGGCCGCCATCGCCGCGGGCCTGGCGGCGGGTCTGATCCGGGCGGTGTGACGGCCGAGGAACGGTCGAGGGGCAGCCGAGGGACAGCCGGGGACGGCTGCGGCACGGGGTGCGCGGCCCGGCCGTGGACCGGGCCGCCGGCGGCGGGTGCGAGAATCACCGTTGGTTAGATCCAGTCCTCCAGACCCAGGGAGCACCGCACATGGCACCGGCCGTCCCCACGACGATGGACCGACCGCACTTCATCGGCATCGGCGGCGCCGGCATGTCGGGCATCGCGAAGATCCTCGCCCAGCGCGGCGCGCGGGTCGCGGGCAGCGACGCGAAGGAGTCCGCGACCGCCGAGGCGCTGCGCGCCCTGGGCGCCACGGTGCACATCGGGCACGCCGCGGACCACCTGGACGAGGACGCGACCTGCGTCGTCGTCTCCAGCGCCATCCGCGCGGACAACCCCGAGCTGGCCGCCGCCGCCGAGCGCGGCGTCCCCGTCGTCCACCGCTCGGACGCGCTGGCCCGCCTGATGGACGGCCTGCGGCCGATCGCCGTGGCCGGCACGCACGGCAAGACGACCACGACCTCCATGCTCGCGGTCTCGCTCGCCGCCCTCGGCCTCGACCCGTCGTACGCCATCGGCGGCGACCTCGACGGCCCCGGCTCCAACGCCCGGCACGGCGGCGGCGACATCTTCGTCGCCGAGGCGGACGAAAGCGACCGCAGCTTCCACAAGTACGCGCCCGAGGTCGCGATCATCCTCAACGTGGAGCTGGACCACCACGCCAACTACGCGTCGATGGACGAGATCTACGAGTCCTTCGAGACCTTCGTCGGCCGGGTCCGCCCGGGCGGCACGCTCGTGGTCTCCGCCGACCAGGCGGGTGCCCGGGAGCTCACCGAGCGGGTCTCCGGCCGCCACGACATCGAGATCGTCACCTACGGCGCGGCCGAGGACGCCGACGTGCGCGTCCTGAAGGTCACCCCGCGCGGCCTGGCCAGCGAGGTCACCGTCCTGCTGAACGGCAAGATGCTCACCTTCGCCGTCTCCGTGCCCGGCAGCCACTACGCGCACAACGCCGTCGCGGCCCTCGCCGCGGGCGTCGCCCTCGGCATCCCGGCGCACAACCTCGCCTCCGCCCTCGGCAAGTACACCGGCGTCAAGCGCCGCCTCCAGCTCAAGGGCGAGGCGAACGGCGTGCAGGTCATCGACTCCTACGCCCACCACCCGACCGAGATGACCGCCGACCTGGAGGCCATCCGGGGCGCGGCGGCCGGCTCCCGGGTCCTGGTCGTCTTCCAGCCGCACCTCTTCAGCCGCACCCAGGAGCTGGGCACCGAGATGGGCCAGTCCCTCGCCCTCGCGGACGCCTCGGTGGTCCTCGACATCTACCCGGCCCGTGAGGACCCGATCCCGGGCGTCACCAGCGACCTGATCATCGACGCGGCGAAGGAGGCCGGCGCGGACGTCCGCCCCGAGCACGCGATGGCCGCCGTTCCCGACGTGATCGCGGGAATGGCCCGCCCCGGCGATCTCGTTCTCACCATGGGCGCCGGCGACGTGACGGACCTCGGTCCGAAGATCCTGGCCCGCCTGGAGAGCTGACCGACACACCGCGGAGGGCGTGCGAGATGACGTACGAGGTCGAGAAGACGGACGAGCAGTGGCGCGCGGAGCTGACCCCCGCGGAGTACGAGGTGCTCCGCCGGGCCGGCACCGAGCCCGCCTTCCGCGGTGAGTACACCGACACGAAGACGGAGGGCGTCTACGCCTGCCGCGCCTGCGGGGCGGAGCTCTTCCGGTCGACCGAGAAGTTCGAGAGCCACTGCGGCTGGCCGAGCTTCTACGACCCGAAGGACTCCTCCGCCGTCGAGCTGGTCGAGGACCGCTCGCACGGCATGGTCCGCGTGGAGGTGCGGTGCGCGCGTTGCGGCTCGCACCTCGGCCACGTCTTCGAGGGCGAGGGCTACCCCACGCCCACCGACCAGCGGTACTGCATCAACTCCATCTCACTGCGGCTGGAGCCGGCGGAGGGCTGAGGAGGGCGGGCCGGGAGCAGGGCCGCAGGGGCCTCTTCCCGCTCCGCCCCGGCTTCCGTTCTACTTCAGCGCCGCCAGGCCCTTCTTCAGGTCTTCGGCGTCCATGACCGGGTGCAGCTCGACCTCCGCCTCCATCTCGGTGAAGAGCTTCTCGCAGATCTTGGGCATCTGTGAGGCGTCGTCCATGTCGAAGACCAGGAGGCAGGTCCGGCCGCCGTCCAGCGCGGTGAAGTAGGCGGCCTCGGGCTTGAGCTGTTCCATCAGCTCCTGGACCACCGTGCCCATCGTGCCGTCGCGGACCGCCTCGTTGCCGGCGCGGGTGTCCATCCGGGCCCTCAGTAGCGTGCGCATCGGCCTCACTCCTTCGGCGCGGCCGCGTGGGGCACCCGGACCGCGCCCCCAGCGGGATGCGGTCGCGTCCCTTTCAGGTTCCGCCCGCTCCCGTGGCCGCCGCAACCGGGGGCGCGGGCGCCGCCCCCGCCCGCAGCACCACCGCGGTCTCCGGAGGCAGCCGCAGGACGCCCTCGGCGTCCGGCGGGGGGACGGGCCGCCAGGCGGCGACGACTTCGGCGCCGGCCGCCGCCGCCCCCATCCGCAGCGCGGCCGTCTCGGCCCCCAGGTTCACGGCCACGTGGAGCGGACCGCGGGCGAAACGGACGGTACGGGCGTCGGCGCTCAGGTCCCCGTAGGCCCAGCGGGGGTCCGTCAGCGCCGGCTCCGTGTGCCGCAGGGCGATCAGCCGCCGGTACCAGGCGAGCAGGGCGGCGTGCGGCTCGCGCGAGGGCTCGGCCCAGTCCAGGCAGGAGCGGTCGCGCGTCGCCGGGTCCTGGGGGTCGGGGATCTCCTCCTCCGGCCAGCCGTGGGCGGTGAACTCGCGCCGCCGTCCCGTCCGTACGGCCTCCGCCAGGCCGGGGTCGGTGTGGTCGGTGAAGTACTGCCACGGCGTCCGGGCGCCCCATTCCTCGCCCATGAACAGCATCGGTGTGAACGGCGCGCACAGCACCAGCGCGGCGGCGCAGGCGAGCAGCCCGGGGGAGAGGGCGGCCGACAGCCGGTCGCCCAGCGCCCGGTTGCCCACCTGGTCGTGGGTCTGGGCGTAGCCGAGGAGGCGGTGCGCGGGGGTGACGCCCGGATCCAGGGGGTGGCCGTGGCGCCGGCCCCGGAACGACGAGTACGCGCCGTCGTGGAAGAAGCCCGACCGCAGCGTCTTGCCGAGGGCCGCCGCGGGGTCGGCGGCGAAGTCGGCGTAGTAGCCCTGGGACTCGCCGGTCAGAGCGGTGTGCAGGGCGTGATGGAAGTCGTCGTTCCACTGTGCGTGGAGGCCCAGGCCGCCCGCCTCCCGCGGCGTCGTGGTGGCCGGGTCGTTCCGGTCGGACTCGGCGACGAGGAACAGCGGACGCCCCAGCCGCGCGGCCAGGTCGTCGACGGCCGCCGACAGCTCGGCGAGGAAGTGCTCGGGAGAGGTGTCGGCCAGGGCGTGCACCGCGTCCAGCCGCAGCCCGTCGAGCCGGTAGTCACGCAGCCACGCCAGCGCACTGGCCGTCAGATACGCCCGCACCTCGGCGGATCCGGGGCCGTCGAGGTTGACGGCCGCGCCCCACGGCGTGTGGTGGGCGTCGGTGAAGTACGGGCCGAAGGAGGGGAGATGGTTGCCCGACGGGCCCAAGTGGTTGTGCACCACGTCCAGGACGACCCCGAGCCCCCGTCCGTGCGCCGCGTCCACGAAGCGCGCCAGCCCCTCCGGGCCGCCGTAGGGCTCGTGCACGGCCCAGGGCGCCACGCCGTCGTACCCCCAGCCGTGCCGGCCGGGGAAGGGGCACACGGGCATCACCTCCACGTGGGTCACGCCCAGTTCCGCCAGGTGCGGCAGCTTGGCCGCCGCCGCCTCGAAGGTGCCCTCGCGGGTGAACGTGCCGACGTGCAGCTCGTAGAGCACCGCCCCCGGCAGCGGGCGGCCGGGCCAGGCGTGCCGCCAGGCGAAGCGGGAGACGTCGACGACGGCGCTGGTGCCGTCGGGGCCGTCGGGCTGGCGGCGCGAGCGCGGGTCGGGGAGCGGTGGCCCGCCGTCCAGGCGGAAGCCGTAGCGGGTGCCCTCGGTCCCCGGCGCCTCGCACCGCCACCAGCCGGTCCCGGCCGGGCCGGGTGCCATGGCGTACGTCCCCCCGTCCGCCCACAGCGTGACCTGTCCGGCTCGCGGCGCCCACACCTCGAACAGCACGACGGCTCCTCCCGACGGGTCGACGACGGTGCTCTCCATGGTGCCGTCCGGAGGGGCCCTACGGCACCAGGTCGATGCGCTCCTGCGCGATCGGATAGCCGACCCTGGCGAAGTGGGCGGCCATCGGCAGGTTGCCCCGGTCCGTCGCGGCCGTGATCCGCTCCGCGCCCTCGGCCACCAGGTCGTGGGTGCACTCCACCAGCAGGTCGTAGGCGTATCCGTGGCCGCGCTGCTCGGGGACCACGCCGACGTAGCCGACGCACGGGCCGTTGGGGTTGTGCGCGGGCACCTGGATGCCGACCAGGTCGCCCCCGGGGGTGTGGGCCAGCCGCCACCACGCGCGGGGCGAGGGGCACCAGTTGAGGAAGTCCATGGCGTCGTCGACGGCCGCCTCCAGGCCCGACTCGGCGACGTTCCCGCCGTCGTGGGCGTCCAGCGTGCCCTCGAACGTACGGCCGAGCACCTCGCGGATGACGGCGTCGTCGGGCTCCGCGCGGAAGACCAGCCGCCCGGGGCGCTCCGGCAGGCCGCACGCCGTCGTCCACTCGTAGCGGTACCGCTCGACCAGCGGCTTCATCCCGGCCGCGACGGCCGCCGCGACGCGGGCCTCCACGGCGGCCCGGACCTGTGCCTCCTCGCGCCAGCCCGGCGGGGCCAGCAGGCTGAACTCGGTCCGGAAGGGCGCCGTCCGCAACAGCTCGGCGGCGGCTTCCTCCTCGCCCTCGGCGAAGTCGAACCAGTCGAGCACGACCGGCTCCTGGTCGTCACGCGCCCCCCACCAGGCGGCGCGCGCCACCACCTGGCCGTCACGCAGCGCCACCCGGCACCAGTCGGGGCGGTACTCCCCGCCGTCCCGGACGGGCTTCCACACGTGCCCGAAGGCGGCCCGGCCGACGAGGAACGGGCCGGGGAGGGAGGTGAACAGGGCGGTGTCGCGGTCGGAGAGGGTGTGCAGGACCAGCTCGGTCATGAAGCTCCTTGTGGTGGGCGGCTCAGGCGCACCGTAGGGCACCGCCCCACCCCCGTCGAACGCTTTTCGCCCCTCACTGCTGGTGCAGGCCCCGTCCCGCCAGCGACAGCATGACCTCGCCCACCGCCTCCGACAGCGTCGGATGCGCGTGGACGTGCTGTGCCACGTCCGCGGCCTCGGCGTCCCAGCCGACGACCAGCTGGCTCTCGGCGATCATCTCCGACACGTGCGGGCCCACCAGGTGGACGCCCAGCACCCGGCCGCCGTCCCGCTCGGCGACGACCTTCACCACCCCGCCCCGCCCGTGCACCATCCCCTTGGCCACGGCCGTCAGCGGCATGGAGTTGACGAGGACGTCGTGTCCCCGCTCGCGGGCCTCGGCCTCGGAGAGGCCGACCGCCGCCGTCTGCGGGCTGGAGTAGGTCACGCGTGGGACGGCCGTGTAGTCCACCGGCCGGGGCGTGAGGCCGGCGAGCGCCTCGGCGACCACCAGGCCCTCGGCGAACGAGGCGTGCGCGAGCCCCAGGGAGGGCGGCGGCAGCAGATCGCCCACCACGTGGACGCCGGGCACGGCCGTCTCCAGACGCGACCAGTCGGCGGGGGCGACGAACCCCCGGGCGTCCGTGGCCAGTCCGGCCGCCGCAAGCCCGAGGCCGTCGGTGACGGGCACGCGGCCCACGGCCACCAGCAGCCGGTCGGCCCGGACCTCGCGGACCTCGCCGCGCGCGGTGCGCAAGGTGGCCCGTACGCCGTCCTCGTGGGGCGTCGCCTCCTCCAGGCGCGCGCTCGTCTGGACGTCGATGCCGCGCTTCTTCAGGCCCCGCGTCAGATGGCGGCTCACCTCGGCGTCCTCCAGCGGCAGCAGCCGGTCGGCCGCCTCGACCAGCGTCACCTCGGCGCCCATCGAACGGTGCAGGGAGGCGTACTCGACCCCGATGGCACCGCCGCCCAGCACCAGCACCGAGCCCGGCAGCCCGGGCGCGAAGAGGGCGTCGTCGCTGGTGACGACCCGGGCACCGTCCGGCTGGAGGCCCGGCAGGGTCCGCGGCCGGGAACCGGTGGCGAGGACGATCCCGCGCCGGGCACGCCATGCCGTCCCCGCCTCGGCACCCGTCTCGACACGGACGGTGCGGGGGCCCGTCAGCGTCGCCGAACCTCGCACCACGCGCACTCCGGCGTGCGACAGGTGCCCCTCCACACCACGGTGGTTGCGGGAGACGATGTCGTCACGGGTCGCTGTCAGGGCCGCCCAGTCGACGGAGTCGAGGCTCGCCTTCACGCCCCAGCGCTCCCGCGCCTCCGCGATCCCGTCGACCAGCTCCGCGGCGTGCAGCATCGCCTTGCTCGGAATGCAGCCGCGGTGCAGGCACGTGCCGCCCACGAGGTCCCGCTCGGCCAGGACGACCTCGAGGCCGAGGGCGGCGGCGCGCAGCGCGGTGCTGTAGCCGCCGGTGCCGCCGCCGATAACGATGACATCTGTCTCATGCATGCCCTCACCCTCCTCCCAGCTGGGATGATGAGTCCAACGCAATGTCTCGATCGAGTCGATGAAGACTCTTCATGGGACGCTCGGGGGAGGGGGACCGCAGCCGATGAGCCTGCGTCAGATGGAGTACCTGGTCGCCGTGGTCGAGCACGCGTCCTTCACCCGGGCCGCCGAGACGCTCAACGTCACCCAGTCCGCGCTCTCCCACCAGGTCAAGGCGCTGGAACGGGAGGTCGGCGGGCCGCTCCTCGAACGCCTGCCGCGCGGCGTCGGGCTCACCCCCATGGGCCGCGCCTACCTCCCGCACGCCGAACGCGCCGTCCGCAGCGCCGGCCAGGCCCGGCGCGCCGCCCGGGCCGCCGCCGGAGCCGAGGGCGGCGAACTGCACATCGCCACGTTGCACGCGCTGGCCGTCGGCGTGCTGCCGCCGGTGTTCGCCCGCTGGCGGCGGGACGCCCCCGGCGTCCGGCTCCACCTGCACGAGTACGCGACCACCGAGGACCTGCGCGACGGCATGGAACGCGGCGTCGCCGACGTCGCCGTCGGTCCCCGCCCCGAGGCCTGGCCGGGCCCGGTCGTCCCGCTCGGCGAGGAGGAGATCGTCGTCGTCACCGCCACCGCGGACCCCCTCGCCGCGCGCACCACTCCCGTGCGCCTGTCCGAGCTCGCGGACCGCGCCTGGGTGCGCTGCGCCCTCGAACCGCTCGTCGAGGGGCGGCGCTGGCTGGACTGGGTCTGCGCCCGGCACGGCTTCGTCCCGCTCACGGCCCTGGAGACCGAGCACTCCTCCACCGCCGTGCGCATGGCGGCGGCGGGCGTCGGCATCGTCGCCGCCCCCACGCACCTCGCCCGGACGACGCAGGGCACGGTGGCCGTGCGCGTCGAGCCCGCCTGGCAGCGGGAGCAGACGGCCTTCTCCAGAGTGGAGCTGGCGGGCGCGGCGGCCGCGTTCGTCCGGCTCTGCGAGCAACTCGCCTTCGGGGCCCCGGCCGGCGTCGGAGGCCCCGCGTGACCGCGCCGGCGGCGTGCGAGGCCGTCTGCCGCTGACCGCCCTCGTGGGCGGGGAGGCGTGGGGCCCGCCGCTCACCCCCGTGTCAGCAGGGCCACCGGCCACTCTCCCGACAGCGCCGACAGGGGCATCCGTCCCTCGTAGGTGCGCCCCGTGAGCAACTCCCGCCACGCGCCACCGCCCGGCAGCGGCACAGCCGTTCCGGCCGGGCCACCGCTTGCGGCGAGCCGGTGCGGAAGGCGGAGCACGGCGGTGACCACCTCGCCGGAGCGGGCGAAGGCCACGCAGTGGCCGGCCGCCGGGCCCAGCGCGGTCAGCGGTTCGTACGAGGAGCCGGGCCCGAACCACTCCGGGTGCGCGCGCCGCAGCCGCAGAGCGGTACGCGTGAGGTGGAGCTTCGCGGCCGACAGCCCCGTCGGCTCCAAGCCCGCGCCGCCTCCGCCCCCGTCCGCGCAGTCGTCCCCGCCGTCCTCGTCGCCGAAGCGGGGCGGGCGGCGGTTGTCGGGGTCGACGAGGGCGCGGTACACCCGCTCGGTGCCCATGTACAGGTCCGGGACGCCCGGCATGGTCAGATGCAGCAGCGCCGCACCGAGCACATGGGCCCGCACCCAGGGCCCCGTCTCCCGGGCCAGCGGTGCGAGGAGGCCGTACGGCGCCCCGCACGGGCCGGCCGCCACGAAGGCCCGCACCGCCTCCTCGTAGGCGGTGTCCGGCTCGGTCCACGTCGTCCACAGCGCCGCCTCGCGCACGCTCTTGAGCAGGGCGGGCTCCAGCCGCGCCGGCTCCGGGGCGCCCTCGCCGCCCAGCCCGAAGGCGGTCTGCCAGGCCACCCAGGCCACGTGCGGGTCGGGCGCGGGGGCGGCGGAGTGCAGACGGCCCATGAGCTCCGTCCAGCGGTCCGGGCACGCGCTCAGCGCGGCGATCCGCGCCCGCACGTCGGCGCTGCGCTTGGTGTCGTGGGTGGACAGCACCGTGCCCGTGGCCGGCCAGTCGCGTTGCAGACGCGCGCAGTAGGCGTGGAACTCCGCCGGGCCGACGGCCGGCCGCTGCGGGTCGCCGCCGACCTCGTTCGCCGACAGCAGGGGCACGTAGCGGTAGAAGGCCGTGTCCTCGACGGACTTGGCGCGCAGCGCGGAGGCGGTCTGGGCGAAACGGGCGCAGAAGTCGCGGTGGTCCGGACCGTCGCCGAGCCGTCCGAGCGCCGCGTCCCGGACGAACGTGACGACCGCGGCCTCCTCCGGCACGGCGAAGGCGGCGCGGGCCCCCTGCGCGGCCTCGTCCAGCATCGCCGCGTCCGCCGGCGCGGCCGGCCGGCCCGGCAGGGCGTACGGGCGGTAGACGGGCAGCCGCACGAGCGTCTCGCGCAGGGCGGTGCGCAGGGCCCAGGGGGCGTGGTCGCGCAGGTGGTGGGAGGCGTCGCAGATCCGCCCCGCGGTCCGGGCCAGCCGTTCGACCTCCGCGGCGAGCTCCCGGGTGACCACCCGGTGGGCGGCGCGGCGCACGGTCGAGGGCCAGTCGCCGCCGCGGTCGGGAGGGGCTCCGGTGAAGGCGCGGTAGGCGGCGGCCAGTTCCGCCGCGCCCTCCGGGTCGGTGAAGAGGCCGTCGAGGTGGCGCAGGGCGTCGTAGCCGGTGGTGCCCGCGACGGGCCAGCCGGCGGGCAGCCGTTCGTCCCCACCGAGGATCTTCTCCACGACCGTCCACCGCCCCCCGGTGGCCTCGTGGAGCCGGTCCAGATAGCCGGGCGGGTCGGCGAGCCCGTCGGGGTGGTCGACCCGCAGCCCGTCGAGGACGCCCTCGCGCAGCAGGGCGAGCACCGCGGCGTGGGTGTCGGCGAACACCGCGGGGTCCTCGACACGCACGGCGATCAGCTCCGAAACGGTGAAGAAACGCCGGTAGTTCAGCTCGGTGCGGGCCAGGCGCCACCACGCGGGCCGGTACCACTGGGCGTCCAGCAGCTCGGGCAGCGGCAGCTGCTCGGTGCCGGGGCGCAGGGGCAGGACGTGGTCGTGGTAGCGCAGGGCGCCGTCGGTGACGGTGAAGCGCTCCAGCTCCTCGCCGAGCGGTCCGGCCAGTACCGGCAGCAGCACCTTGCCGCCGTGTTCGGCCCAGTCGATGTCGAACCAGTGGGCGAAGGGCGAGGCCGGGCCGTCGCGCAGCACCTCCCACAGCGGCCGGTTGAGCCGCTCGGGCGCGGGCACGGCCATGTGGTTCGGCACGATGTCGAGGATCAGCCCGAGCCCGTGCGCGTGCGCCGTGCGGGCGAGCGCGCGCAGGCCCTCCTCGCCGCCCAGCTCGGCCCGTACGGTCGTGTGGTCGACGACGTCGTAGCCGTGGGCCGAGCCGGGGACGGCCTCCAGGACCGGGGAGAGATGCAGGTGGGACACCCCGAGCGCGGCGAGGTGCGGCACGGCGCGCTCGGCGGCGGCGAAGGGGAAGGCGGGCTGGAGCTGCAGCCGGTAGGTGGCGGTGGGCGGGGCGGACCTCTCACGCTTCACGGGAACATGCGTACCCGCTAGGTGCGCCCCGCATGACGGCCGAGTGCCGGATCCGTTCCCTACAGGGGCCGCTGGAGCACCGCCAGGCTCCGGCCCGTGAGCGTCAGCCGGTCGCCGGCCTGCACCTTCGGGCCGTCGGCCGTCACGCCGTCGGCCCGCGCGGTGTCGAGGACGATCTGCCACTGCCGGCCGTGGTCGACGGGCACGACGAAGTCGAGCGGCTGGTCGTGCGCGTTGAACATCAGCAGGAAGGAGTCGTCGACGATCGGCTCGCCGCGCGGCCCCGGCTCGGAGATCGCGCCGCCGTTGAGGAAGACCGTCAGGGACTTGGCGTGGGCGGCCTGCCAGTCGCCGTCCCGCATCTCCTCCCCCTCCGGAGTGAACCAGGCGATGTCCGACAAATCATCTCCCGTCCCCTGAATGGGGCGTCCGTGGAAGAAGCGCCGGCGCCGGAAGACGGGGTGGTCGCGGCGGAGCCAGACCAGGGAACGGGTGAAACGCAGCATCCGGCGCGCCGTCGCGGAGGACTCGTCCGCCGTGCTGGGCCAGCGCACCCAGGACAGTTCGTTGTCCTGGCAGTAGGCGTTGTTGTTGCCGTGCTGGGTGCGGGCGAATTCGTCGCCGTGGCTGAGCATCGGCACGCCCTGCGACAGCATCAGGGTGGCGATGAAGTTGCGCATCTGCCGCTCGCGCAGCTCGAGCACGGCCGGGTCGTCGCTCGCGCCCTCGGTCCCGCAGTTCCAGGAGCGGTTGTGGCTCTCGCCGTCCTGGTTGTGCTCGCCGTTGGCCTCGTTGTGCTTGTCGTTGTACGCGACGAGGTCGTGCAGGGTGAAGCCGTCGTGGCAGGTCACGAAGTTGACCGAGGCCAGCGGGCGCCTGCCGTCCTCCTGGTAGAGGTCGGAGGAACCGGTCAGGCGGGAGGCGAACTCGGCCAGGGTGGCCGGCTCGCCCCGCCACAGGTCCCGGCAGGTGTCCCGGAATTTGCCATTCCACTCCGTCCACAGCGGAGGGAAATTGCCCACCTGATAACCGCCGTCCCCCACGTCCCAGGGCTCGGCGATCAGCTTCACCTGGCTGACGACCGGGTCCTGCTGGACCAGGTCGAAGAACGACGAGAGCCGGTCCACCTCGTGGAACTGCCGCGCCAGCGTCGCCGCCAGATCGAAGCGGAAGCCATCCACCCGCATCTCGGTCACCCAGTACCGCAGCGAGTCCATGATGAGCTGGAGCACGTGCGGGCTGCGCATCAGCAGTGAATTGCCCGTGCCGGTGGTGTCCATGTAGTACCGCGGGTCGTCCGCCAGCCGGTAGTACGAGCAGTTGTCCAGCCCCCGGAAGGACAGCGTGGGCCCCAGGTGGTTGCCCTCGGCGGTGTGGTTGTAGACCACATCCAGAATCACCTCGATGCCCGCCGCGTGCAGGGCCCGCACCGCCGACTTGAACTCCAGCACCTGCTGACCCCGGTCGCCCCAGGACGCGTAGGCGTTGTGCGGGGCGAAGAAACCGATGGTGTTGTACCCCCAGTAGTTGGCCAGACCCGCGTCCACCAGCCGGTGGTCGTTGACGAACTGATGGACCGGCATCAGTTCGATCGCCGTGACCCCCAGCTCCGTCAGATGCTCGATCACCGCCGGGTGGGCGAGCGCCGCGTACGTCCCGCGCACCTCCTCCGGCAGCGCCGGGTGCAGCATCGTCAGGCCCTTCACATGGGCCTCGTAGATGACCGTCCGGTGGTAGTCCGTGCGCGGCAGCCTGTCGTCGCCCCAGTCGAAGTACGGATTGACCACGACCGAAGTCATCATGTGGGGCGCCGAGTCCATGTCGTTGCGCTTGTCGGGCCGCCCGAAGTGGTAGCCGTAGACCGCCTCGCCCCAGTCGACGGCTCCGCTCACCGCCTTCGCGTACGGGTCGAGCAGCAGCTTCGCGGAGTTGCACCGCTGCCCCCGCTCCGGCTCGTACGGGCCGTGCGCCCGGAAGCCGTAGCGCTGCCCCGGCATCACGCCGGGCAGATAGGCGTGGCGCACGAAGGCGTCGCTCTCGCGCAGTTCCACCGCCGTCTCCGAGCCGTCGTCGTGCAGCAGACACAGCTCGATCCGCTCGGCGGCCTCGGAGAAGACCGCGAAATTGGTGCCGGCGCCGTCGTAGGTGGCGCCGAGTGGGTACGCCTGTCCAGGCCAGACCTGCATGGGGTCGAGTGTTCCACTGTCGGCGGCTCTTTCCGCAGATCTTCCCGAAACGAACGTCCCCACCGCGCCCCGGGACTGGTCCAACCGGGTGAGAGCCACCCTTCTGGCTATGAATCAGCTCACGTCCCCCGCAGGGCCGTCGGACAACCGGCACGTTGGGACCGTCAGTTGGCTGACGGCCGGACGGACGCGGGTGCACCGCCTCCCGCGCGCACAGTACTCTGCCTTGATCGTTGGGACGGGGGCGGAAGGCGGTGCACTGGTGAGCTCGGGCGGGCTGGAACTGCCCCCTGGAGACGGCTGTCCGGAAGAGGACGGCGGGGCCGGCACACCACCGGGCGTGGTGTCCCTGGCGCGTCCGCGGGAAATCGGGGCTGAACTGGACTGGGACGCCGGTGCCTGGGGCGAGGTGCGCACCCGCGCCCGCCGTGCCGGGCGTGCCTACATCTGGCTGAATCTGGTCGAACAGCGACTGAGGGCCGTCGTCGCCGCCGTGCTGCGTCCGGTCTACGAGCCGGTGCACGGAGAGGAGGAGTGGGTCGTCGCCGCGGCCGGCCCCGCGGGCCAGGAGTGGGTGCAGCGCGCCGTGGCCGTACGGGAGGTGAGCCGCCGCAAGGGCTACCTGCTGGACCCGGCCGACGACAACGTCCTCAGCTTCCTCACCCTGCCGCAGCTGCGCGAGCTGCTCGTCCAGCACTGGCCCTGCTTCGAGCCGTACCTCGACGACCGCAGGGAACTCGAACTCGCGCTGGACGAGCTGGAGGTGGCCCGCAACGTCGTCTCCCGCAACCGGGCCCTGTCCCAGACCGTCCTCGCCCAGGCCGAGAGGGCCTCCGCGCGGCTGCTGGACATCCTCGGCAGCGGGCACGGCGCCGGGGCGTCCTCCGCCGACCGGCTGCCCATCGACGCCGTCGAGGACCTCGTGGGCGACCGCTACGCGGACGTCGTCGGCGTCCACCCGGACCGTGTGCGGCTCCAGCGGCAGCTGCCCGTCGAGGACCTCTTCGGCCGGGCCCGCCGCCTCGACGCGGTCGGCATAGGGCTGAACCTCCTGGTCCAGAACTACTCCGGGCGGCGGCTCGTCCGGCTCGCCGAGTCCGGCTGCCGGGCCCGGCTGCTCTTCCTCAACCCGGCCAGCAGCGCGGTGCGCCGCCGCGAGCGGGAACTGGGCATCAAGAAGGGCGAGATGAGCCGCTCGGTGGAGATGAACATCATGCACATGCGGCGGGTGCGGGACCGGCTGCGGGACACCGGCGCCTTCGAGATCCGCGTCTTCGACGAGACGCCCCGCTTCACCGCCTACCTCGTCAACGGCGACGGCTCCGACGGACTGGCTGTCGTGCAGTCCTACCTGCGCAAGGCGCGGGGCATGGAGTCGCCGGTCCTGGTGCTGCGGGGCCGGGGCCGGGACGTGCTCCGGGAGGGCGTCGACCAGGACGGCGGCCTCTTCGAGACCTACCGCGAGGAGTTCGAAGGGGTGTGGGCGGACTCCCGGTCGGTCTCGTGAAGCCCGCCCATGCCGGGCCGCAGCCGGTTCCGTTCGGGCCGCTGAATTGTCAGTGGGCTGTGCGACGCTGGGGAACCAGACGGGGGAAGCACCACCGAAGGGGGAACCGCCATGGGCTGGCACGAGGAGCCGCTGATCGGCTTCGACCTGGAGACGACGGGCACGGATCCGGCCCGGGCACGGATCGTCACGGCGGCGGTCCTGGAGACCAAGGGCGGCGAGGTGGTGGCGAGCCGGCTGTGGCTGGCCGACCCGGGCGTGCCGATCCCGGCCGAGGCGGCGGCCATCCACGGCGTCACGGACGAGCGGGCGGCCGCCGAGGGCAGGCCCGCCCGCGAGGTCGTGGACGAGATAGCGGCCGTCCTGACCGGCCACTGGTCGACGGGCGCGCCCGTCGTGGCGTACAACGCCGGCTTCGACCTCAGTCTCCTCACCGCCGAACTGCGGCGCCACCGGCTGCCCTCGCTCGGCGAGCGGCTGGACGACGGCCGCAAGACCGGGCCCGTCGTCGATCCGTACACCATCGACCGGGCCGTCGACCGCTACCGCAAGGGCCGGCGCACCCTCCAGGCCGTCTGCCGGGAGTACGGCGTGGTGCTCGACGACTGGCACGAGGCGGGGGCGGACGCCCTGGCGGCGGTCCGGGTGGCCCGGGCGCTGGCGGCGCGGCACGAGCGGATAGCCGGGGCCGCCCTGGAGGAGCTGCACCGCGACCAGATCCGGTGGTACGGGGAGTGGGCGGCCGGCTATCAGACGTGGCTGCGCGGCCAGGGCGACGCGGACGCGGTGGTGGACGGGGCCTGGCCGCTGCGCTGAGCCGGGCCGGCTTCCCCGCCGGCGACTGCGCCCCGTGAGAGGGAACCGGAGCGCGCCGGGGCTCAGAAGGGATACCACCGCACGGCCGGGTCACCGTCCCGCAGCGACGCGACCCGCCGGCGGAACTCCGCCAGCGCCGCCGGGTTGCCCGGGGCGTGCTGCGCCACCCAGGCGCAACTCGCCGTCTCCCGGGCCCCGCGCAGCACGGCGCAGCCCTCCCATTCCCGCACGTCCCAGCCGTAGGCGCGCACGAAGGCGGCATAGGCCTCCGGGTCCAGCCCGTACCGGTCCCGGCTGAGCGCCGTCACCACCAGGTCGTGCTCCCGCAGGTCCACGGCGAAGGTCTCCAGGTCCACCAGCACCGGGCCGTCGGGGCCGACGTGGACGTTGCGGGGCAGCGCGTCGCCGTGGATCGGCCCCGGCTCCAGGTGCGGCGTCAGCGCCGCGGTCGCCGCGGCGAAGCCGTCGCGGCGCTCACGCAGATAGTCCGCGTCAGCCGGGTCGACGGCGTCGCCGGCCAGCCGCAGCCAGCGCTCGACCCCGCCGAGGAGGTCGCGCCGGGGCAGGCCGAAGCCGGGCGCCGGCAGCGCGTGGAGGCGGCGCAGCAGCTTGGCCAGATCGGCGGGGGAGGCCGGGCGCACGGCCTGGGGGAGACGGTGCCAGAGCGTCACCGGGTGGCCGTCGGCGATCAGCACCTCGGAGGCGGCCGGCCGTACGGCGGGCACGCCGCAGTCCTCCAGCCAGGCGCCGACGCGCAGTTCACGGCGGGCGCGCGGGACGAGCGAGGCGTCCCGGCCCACCTTGGCGACCAGGCCGCCGACGGCGAAGACCGCGTTCTCGCCGAGCGCCAGCAGCTCCGCGTCCGCGGCGGACCCGGCCGCGTCCGTCAGGGCGAGCAGCGCCCGTGCCCGCTGCTCCGTGAATGCCGCGTCCACCACGTCGTCCCTACCGCCCCTCGTCCACCCCCGGGATCCGTCCCGGGCCGATCACCGCCCACCGTACCTTCGGCCTCGGGGGTGACCCCTGGTACGGTCCCGTGCCAACGGCCGCCGTGCCCTGCCCCCACGGGGCACGGCGGCCGACCCATGGCTAGGCTCCTGTAAACGATCACGTGAGAGGAGTCCACCCGTGACCACCGCGATGCTCGGCTTTGCTCTGTTCTCCCTCCTGGTGACCATGGCCCCCGGCCCCGACACCCTGCTCGTCCTGCGCAACTGTCTTCGCGGCGGCCGCCGTACGGGGAGCGCCACGGCTCTCGGTGCGGCCGTCGGTTCGCTCGCCTGGGGTGTGGCCGCGGCCTTCGGCCTGGCGGCGGCGCTCCAGCGGTGGGACGCGGCCTTCACCGTCGTGCGTCTGGCCGGCGCGGCCTACCTGGTCTTCCTCGGGGCGCAGGCGCTGTGGGCCCAGCGCCGCGCCGCGCGAGCCGCCGCCGGGCCGCAGGAGGCGTACGGGGCGCAGGAGCCGGCGGGCCGGGCGCCCGGCCTGGGTGAGGCGTTCCGGCAGGGACTGCTGAGCTGCCTGCTCAACCCCAAGGTGGGGGTCTTCTTCGTGGCCGTGGTGCCGCAGTTCCTGCCCGAGGGCGGCTCGCCGCTGGGGGCGACGCTGCTCTTCGGCGTGGTGGACGCGGTCATCGCCGCTGCGTGGATGCTGCTGGTCGCGGTGTGCGCCGCCCGCATGCTGACCTGGCTGCGGCGCCCCCGCGTCCACCGCAACCTGGAACGCGCCACGGGCGGGGTGCTGGTGGCCCTGGGCGTCGGAACGGCGGCGGAGTCGGTCTGAGGGGCCGGTCCCGTCTCCTTCGCCGGGCGGTGGCGCCCGCGGCTACGCGGTGAAGTCCGCGGCGTGGTCCTCCGCCCACGTCGTGAACGAGCGGGCCGGGTGGCCCGTCAGCTTCGCCACGGCGGCGGCGCCGGTGACGGGCAGCGGGACGCCCTCCGTCCGCCGCCACAGGTCGAGGAGCGTGTCGGCGAACGGCGCCGGCATGAACGCGGACACCTCCTGCTTCCACTCTTCCGGACTCACCACGTTGACCGTGATGGCGCGGCCCGTGACGTGGGCCAGCCGGTCGATCTGCTCCTCGAAGGTGAGGGACTCCGGCCCGGAGAGCTCGTACGCGGCACCGGCGAGAGCCGAGTCGGTGAGTACCGCGAGCGCCGCCTCCGCGAGGTCGGCCTCGTGGACGGCGTCGGAGTGGGCGGCGGGATGGGGGAGGTTCACCGAGCCCGTCGCCTTGATGGAGTGGGCCCAGCCGAGGGTGTTGGTGGCGAAGGAGCCCGGCCGCAGGAACGTCGACGTGAAGGGCGCTTCCGTGAGGGCCTGCTCGACCAGCAGGTGGGGCCGGCCGATCAGGTGCGAGGCGGCGTCCGGGAAGAGGGCCGCGACCGAGGACAGCAGCACGACGTGCTGGACGCCGGCCTGGGCGGCCTCCTCGACGAACGCGTCGATGTGCGCGGGCTCCGCGTAGAGGAAGACGGACGAGACGCCTTCCAGCGCCGCGGGGAAGGTCGAGGGATCGTCGAGCGCGCAGCGCACGACCTCCGTGCCGGCCGGCAGGCCGAGGTCGCCGGCCTCGCGGGAGGAGGCGCGGACGGCGTGGCCGCGGTCGTGGAGCAGGCCGATGAGGGCACGGGCGACTCGCCCGCGGCTGCCGGTGACGAGAATGGTCATGACGGAGGAAGTTCCTTCCGGATACGTAAAATGCTCAGATGGCGCATCGATTGCGTCATGCAAGGATTGTGTCGTGCGGAGATTGCGTCACGCAAGCAATTATCCGCCGGAGAAGGACGGACCCGGTGTCGAAGCGCACGGAGTTGCTGAAATGGATCGCCGACGAGAGCCGTCGGCACTACGCCGCCTGGACCGTGTTCAACCAGGCCCTCGCCGACCACCTGGGGGTGCACCCCACCGATCTGCAGTGCCTCAACCTGCTCTGCCTGGACGACGCCGAGCCGCAGACCACGGGCGGCATCGCCAAGCTGACGGGGCTGACCCCCGGGTCGGCCACCCGGCTCGTCGACCGGCTGGAGAAGGCCGGGCTCGTCGAACGCCGCACCGACCCCACCGACCGCCGGCGCGCCCTGGTGGTGCTGGCACCCGACGCCACGGCCCGGATCGGCGCCGCCTGGCAGGTCCCCGGAAACGCCTTCCGAGAGGTCCTCGCCGGCTACTCGGAGGAGGAGCTCACCGTCATCGGCGACTACCTCGGCAAGGTCACGGAGGTCGGCCGCGCCCAGGCCGAGCGGCTGGGCCGGGAGGGCCGCGCCTCCTGACACCCCCTCACGCGGGGCGCGCCACCGCGAGCTCCGGCGCCGCCACGGCCTGCTCGTAGCGCCGCACCAGCAGCGAGACCACCTCCGGCGCCGGACCCAGGACGTCCGCCAGGACGTCCGCGCCCGCCGCCCGCGCCCCCGAGACGATGCGGTCCGGCAGCCGCCCCGGCGCGAGCACGTACGGGGCCACGGCCACCCGCTCCACGCCCTCCGCGCGGAGCGCCCGGACCGCCTGCGCGGTGTCCGGTGCGGCGGCGGAGGCGAACGCGGGCCGCACGGCGCGCCAGCCGGTGCGCTGCCACCTGTGGGCGACGCCCGAGAGCACCGCCAGCGCCTCCGGGTCGGAGGACCCCGCCGACGCCAGGACGACTCCCGTCGCACCCCGGTCGGCGTCCCGCACCCCCGCCTCGCGGAGCCGCCGCTCCAGCGCGGCGACCAGCAGCTCCGAGGGGCCCAGCACACCGGCCCGGCGCACCGCCAGACCCGGCCGGCCCGCGACCGCGCGGGCGAGCGCGGCGGGCACGTCGCTCTTGGCGTGGAAGGCACGCGTCAGCAGGAGGGGAACCGCCACCACCTCCCGTACGCCCTCCGCCTCCAGCCGGGACAGCACCTGCCCCACGCCCGGCGCGCAGAAGTCCAGGAAGCCCACCTCGACGCGCAGTCCCGGCCGGCGTGCCGCGAGGGCCGCACGCAGCGCGGCCACCGTGGCGGCGTGCCGCGGATCACGGCTGCCGTGGGCGACGAGCAGCAGAGCCATGACCGCACCGCCTAGCGGGTCGCCAGCCCGCGGGCCCGCAGGACCCGGCGTTCGAGCGGGCTGAAGACTGCCAGGTCGATGGCGATGCCGACGAGGAGGATGAGGATGATCCCGAGGAGGACGCCGGGCATGTCCGAATCCGTCCGGGCGTTCTCAAGGTACTGGCCGAGCCCCAGGCCGAGTTCGGGTGAGGAGGCGATGAGTTCGGCGGCCATGAGGGAGCGCCAGGAGAAGGCCCAGCCTTGTTTGAGGCCGGCGACGTAGCCGGGGAGGGCGGCGGGCAGCAGGACGTGGCGGGTGCCGTGCAGACCGGTGGCGCCCATGGTGCGTCCGGCGCGGAGGTACAGGGGTGGCACCTGGTCGATGCCGGAGACGAGGCCGTTGGCGATGGAGGGCACGGCGCCGAGGAGGATGACGGCGTACATGGCGGTGTCGGTGATGCCGAGCCAGATGACGGCGGCGGGGACCCAGGCGACGGAGGGCAGTGACTGGAGGCCGGAGAGGAGGGGGCCGAGGGCGGCGCGCAGGAGGGGGAGGCGTGCGATGAGGAGGCCGAGGGGGGTGCCGAGGGCGAGGGCGGCGAGGAAGCCGAGCAGGCCGCGGGAGACGCTGGTCCAGATGATGTCGAACAGGGTGCCCTGGAGCCAGAGTTCGCGCAGGCTGCGCCAGACGGCGGTGGGGTCGGGGAGTTTGTAGTCGTCGGTGACGCCGGCGAGGACCAGCAGCTTCCAGACGGTGAGGACGAGGGCGACCGCGACGACGGGCGGCAGCACCTTGTGCAGCAGCACCTGCCGCAGTGGGGTGCGGCCGACCTGCACGGTGTCGAGCGCGTCGAGACCGGCCTCCAGTCCCGCGAGGTCCGGCTCGGTGGTCCGGGTGGTGTCAGTCGCGGCCATGGCGGCGGATCTCCTTGCGCAGTTCTTCGGTGATCTCGATCGACAGGTCGGCGACGGCGGTGTCCTCGATGCGGCGCGGTTGGGGGATGTCGACGGTCCATTCGCGCACGATCTTGCCGGGGCGGGAGGAGAGGAGGACGACGCGCTGGCCCAGGCGGACGGCTTCGCGGACGTTGTGGGTGACGAACAGGACGGACAGCCGGGTCTGGGACCAGACGCGGGTGAGCTCGTGGTGGAGGACGTCGCGGGTGATGGCGTCGAGGGCGGCGAAGGGTTCGTCCATGAGCAGCACGCGGCTGTCCTGGGCGAGGGCGCGGGCGAGGGCGACGCGCTGGCGCATGCCGCCGGAGAGCTCGTGGACGCGTTTGCCGTGGGAGCCGCCGAGGCGGACCAGGTCCAGCAACCTCTCGGCCTCGGTGCGGCGTTCGGTGCGGGGGACGCCGCGCAGCCGCAGGGCGAGTTCGATGTTGCGGCCGGCGGTCAGCCAGGGGAAGAGGGCGTGTTCCTGGAACATCAGGGCGGGACGGCCGCCGGGGACGTCGATGGTGCCGGAGGTGGGCCGGTCGAGCCCGGCGACCAGGTTGAGCAGGGTCGACTTGCCGCAGCCGGAGGCGCCCAGGATGCAGACGAATTCCCCCGGTCGCACGTCGAGGGAGATGTCCTCCAGCACCGGCTGTCCCCCGCCGGAACGGCCGAAGCCCTTGTGCACCCGGTCGATCCGGACGGCCGCCTGCGTCTCGTCGACGACGGGCTCGGTGGAGTTCTCGGTGGTCAGCGCCGGGGTCATCCGGTCACCTCCTGGTGTGCGGACGGGCATGCGAGCCCCTACTGCCGTGTACACGGTCACTGCCTGCCGAGCTTCGCTGCGTCGACCGGGGGCTTGCCCTCGGCCTTGAGCACCTTGTTGAGGAGGGTCAGGTCGTAGATGCCGGTCAGGTCCGGCTTGTCCAGCAGGCCCGCAGCGACGGCGTGCTCCGCCTGGGCGTCCAGGGTGGTGGCCAGCGGGTCGTCGGTCGTACGGATCGACTGCCACGCCGGGTCCAGGACGTCGGCGGGCAGGGCGGAGCCGCCCAGCTTCTTCAGGGCGGCGTTGGCCGATGCCTTGGCCTCGTCGGGGTGGGCGGCGATCCAGGCGTTGGTGCGCACCGAGCCCCGGAGTACTGCTTCCACCACGTCGGGGTGCTTGGCCAGGAACTTCTGCGACACGACCACGTTGGTGATGACGAACTTGCCGTCCGGCCAGAGCGAGCTCTCGTCCAGCAGCACCTTGCCGCCCTCGGCGACCAGTTTCGACGCCGTCGGCTCCGGCACCCACGCGCCGTCGACGGAACCCGACTTGAAGGCGTCCGGCGTCACCTTGTTGTCCGTCCGCACGACGGACACGTCGCCCTTGCCGCTCCGGGGGTCGGTCTTCCACCCCTGGCTCGCGATCCAGTTGAGGAAGGCCACGTCCTGGGTGTTGCCCTTCTGCGGCGTGGCGATCCGCTTGCCCTTGACGTCCTCCGGCGAGGTGATCTTCTTCGGGTCGACGACCAGCTTCACGCCGCCGGAGGCGGATCCGGAGACGATCCGCAGGTTCCCGCCCTTGGACTTGACGTAACCGTTGATCGCGGGAGACGGGCCGATCCAGCCGATGTCGATGGAGCCCGCGTTGAGCGCCTCGATCTCCGACGGCCCCGCGTTGAAGGTCGTCGCACGGAGCTTCGTGCCGCCCAGCTCCTTCTGGATGAGCCCCTCCTGGTCGCCGACCAGCGCGGTGGCGTGCGTGAGGTTGGGGAAGTAGCCGATGCGCACGGAGTCCGCGGACAGCTTCTCGCCGCTGACGGCCCGGGCCCTGGCGGGGGACGTGTTCGAGTCCTTCTGGGAGCCGTAGCCGCAGGCGCTCAGGGCGCCGGTAAGGAGGGGGACGGCGGCGAGTGCCGCGAGGGCTCGGCGAGCGGCAGGTGACACGAGGGGGGTTCCTCTCGTTCGAGGGGACTGCGGGAGGCGGGCGAGCGGTGGGCGGGCGTCAGCGCGCACATCGGCCGACCCCGCCCTGTCCGCTGCCCAGGGAGCCGCTGCCGATCCGGCCCCCCTCCTTGTCGAAGGCCGAGAAGAAGTCCCGCGTCACCGATGCCATGTCAGAAGTCCCACTCGCCGTCGGTGCTCACGGGCGCGGCCGGGGCGGCGAACGACGTGCCCGCCATGCCCGCTGTCAGTGTGGTGCCGTCGGTGGGGTCGATGAGGAGGAAGGAGCCGGTGTGGCGGGAGTTGGTGTAGGGGTCGAGGGCGAGGGGTTCGGAGGTGCGGAGGGTGATACGGCCGATGTCGTTGGCCGTGAGGTGGGTGGGGTGGGGGGTGTGGGTGAGGTCGTCAAGGCTCAGGCGTGAGGGGAGGTCCTTCACGATCGCTTTGACGGTGCGGGTGGTGTGTTTGAGCAGGACACGATCACCGGTGCGCAGGGGGCGGTCGGCGAGGTGGCAGACGGTGGCCTCGATATCGCGGGTGGTGGGGGGTGCGCTGGTGGTGGGGGTGATGAGGTCGCCGCGGGAGATGTCGAGGTCGTCGGCGAGCCGTAGGGTCACAGACTGGGGCGCCCAGGCCAGATCGACGCTGGTGCCCAGGGCGTCGATGGCGGTGATGGTGCTGGTACGGCCGCTGGGCAGGACAGCGACCCGGTCGCCGACGCGGAAGACGCCGCAGGCGATCTGGCCGGCGTAGCCGCGGTAGTCGCGGTGCCCGGGGGTCTGGGGGCGGATGACGTACTGGACGGGAAAACGGGCCGCGCTGGTGGTGGGGTCGGTGCCGACGGGCACGCTCTCCAGGTGTTCGAGCACGGTGGGCCCGCCGTACCAGTCCATGTGCGCGGAGGGGACCACCACGTTGTCCCCCGCGAGCGCGGAGACCGGGATGGCGGTGACCTCCCCGATACCCAGCCGGCTCGCGTAGGCGGTGAACTCCCCCGCGATCGCGGCGAAGACGGACTCGGCGTAACCGACCAGATCCATCTTGTTCACGGCCAGCACCACATGGGGAACCCGCAGCAAAGCCGCGACAGCCGCGTGACGGCGGGTCTGCTCGACCACCCCGTTGCGGGCGTCGACCAGGACCACGGCAAGCCCTGCGGTGGAGGCGCCGGTGACCATGTTGCGCGTGTACTGCACATGCCCGGGCGTGTCGGCCAGGATGAAACGCCGCCGCGGGGTGGCGAAGTAGCGGTGGGCGACGTCGATGGTGATGCCCTGCTCACGCTCCGCCCGCAGCCCGTCCGTCAGCAACGCCAGATCAGGTGCGGCCGCACCGCGGTGGCGCGAGGCGCGTTCGACGGCGTCAAGCTGGTCGGCCAGAACCGACTTCGAGTCATGCAACAGCCGGCCCACCAGGGTGGACTTGCCGTCGTCGACGGAGCCGGCGGTGGCGAACCGCAGCAGCGAAGCAGCCGCCAGGCCCACCATGTCGGTGGTGGTCATGATCAGAAATACCCCTCGCGCTTGCGGTCCTCCATCGCGGCCTCCGACAGCTTGTCGTCGGCCCGGGTGGCACCCCGCTCGGTCAGCCGGGACGCCGTGATCTCAGCGATCACCGCCTCGATCGTGACCGCGTCGGAATCCACCGCCCCGGTGCAGGACATGTCACCGACCGTGCGATACCGCACCAGCCGCCGCTCCACCCGCTCACCCTCGCGCGGACCACCCCACCCGCCCGGCGCCAGCCACATCCCCTCCCGCGCGAACACCTCACGCTCATGCGCGAAGTAGATCGACGGCAACTCGATCTTCTCCCGGGCGATGTACTGCCACACATCCAGCTCGGTGAAGTTCGACAACGGAAACACCCGCACATGCTCCCCCGGCGCGTGCCGGCCGTTGTAGAGCTGCCACAGCTCCGGACGCTGCCGCCGCGGATCCCAGCCACCGAACTCGTCCCGCAGCGAGAACACCCGCTCCTTCGCCCGCGCCTTCTCCTCGTCCCGCCGCCCGCCACCGAAGACCGCATCGAAACGATGCCGCCCGATCGCCTCCAGCAACGGCACCGTCTGCAAGGGATTACGCGTACCGTCCCCCCGCTCACGCAACCGGCCGTCATCGATGAACTCCTGCACCGACGCCACATGCAGCCGCAACCCGTGCTCGGCCACCACCCGGTCCCGATACGCCAGGACCTCGGGAAAGTTGTGCCCGGTATCCACGTGCAACAACGCGAACGGCACCGCCGCCGGCGCGAACGCCTTCAACGCCAGATGCAGCATGACGATCGAGTCCTTACCACCGGAAAACAACATCACCGGCCGCTCGAACTCACCCGCCACCTCCCGAAAGACATGCACCGCCTCCGACTCCAGCACATCCACATGCGACAACACGTAAGGCCTGCCCCGCGACCACGGTCATATCAACCCCCGCTCGCTCAACAAAACGTGCAGCGCCGCCACCGACTCCTCAACACCCTGCTCATGGGCGGCGATCCGCAGGTCCGGGGCCACCGGCACCTCATACGGATCGTCCACCCCCGTCAGACCCGACAACCGCCCCGCCGCCTGCCGCGCGTACAAGCCCTTCACATCCCGCACCGCGCACACCTCCACCGGCGTCGCCACATGCACCTCCACGAACCCGGTGCCCCGCACCCGGTGACGCTCACGCACCGCCTCCCGCGCATCCGCATACGGCGCGATCACCGGAACCAGCACCAGCACCCCATGCGAGGCCAACAACTGCGCCACAAAACCGATCCGCTCCACGTTCACGAACCGGTCCTCACGCGAGAAACCCAGACCCGCGGAGAGGAACTCACGGACCTCGTCCCCGTCCAGCACCTCCACCCGCCCACCCACACCACGCAACCGCCCCGCCAACGCACGCGCGATCGTCGTCTTCCCCGCACTCGGCAGGCCCGTGAGCCACACGGTGGCGCCCACGCTCATGTCGTACTCCCTGTCATCCGTGCAGTCCGCACTCGGTCTTGGCCCGGCCGGCCCAGCGTCCGGCCCGGGTGTCCTCGCCCTCACGCACCGCGCGGGTGCAAGGAGCGCAGCCGATGGAGGTGTAGCCCTCCATCAGCAGGGGGTTGGTGAGCACGCCGTGCTCGGTGACGTAGGCGTCCACGTCGTCCTGGGTCCAGCGGGCGATGGGGGAGACCTTGACCTTCCGCCGCCGCGCGTCCCAGCCGACGACCGGCGTGCCGGCCCTGGCCGGCGACTCGTCGCGCCGCAGGCCCGTCGCCCAGGCGTCGTAGGAGGCCAGCCCCTCGTCCAGGGGCCGCACCTTCCGCAGCGCGCAGCACAGGTCCGGGTCGCGGTCGTGGAGCGCCGGTCCGTACTCGGCGTCCTGTTCGGCGACGCTCTGCCGGGGCGTGAGCGTGACGAGCCGGACGTCCATGACGGCCGCGACGGCGTCCCGGGTGCCGAGGGTCTCGGGGAAGTGGTAGCCGGTGTCCAGGAAGACCACGTCGATGCCCGGGACGGCCCGCGAGGCGAGGTGGGCGACCACCGCGTCCTCCATGGAGGAGGTGACGCACAGGCGCTCCCCGAAGGTCTCGGCCGCCCAGCGCAGGATGTCCGTCGCCGGTGCGTCCTCCAGTTCCCGGCCCGCCCGCTCGGCCAGTCGCTCAAGGTCCGTCATGGTCCGCCCCCTTGGTCAGGCCCCGGGCGAGGAGCCCGAGGAAGGAAAGCTTGAACGCGCGGTTGCAGGCCCCGCATTCCCAGGCGCCGTGGCCCTGCTCGCCGGGGCGGAGGTCCTCGTCACCGCAGTACGGGCAGTGGAAGGGCGCCGCACGCTCGCTCACGAGAGGTCTCCTTCCGCGGCCCGCGCCACCCACTGCGCGAACCGTTCGCCGTCCGTGCGCTGCTCCTGGAAGCGTCGCAGCACCCGCTCGACGTAGTCGGGCAGCTCCGCCGACGTGACCTTCAGACCGCGGACCTTGCGTCCGAACCCGGCCTCGAGTCCGAGGGCACCGCCCAGGTGCACCTGGAAGCCCTCGACCTGGTGCCCGTGGTCGTCCAGGACCAGCTGGCCCTTGAGACCGATGTCCGCGACCTGGATGCGGGCGCAGGCGTTGGGGCAGCCGTTGACGTTGATGGTGAGCGGCTCGTCGAAGTCCGGCAGGCGCCGCTCCAGTTCGTCGATCAGGGAGGCGCCGCGGGCCTTGGTCTCGACGATGGCGAGCTTGCAGAACTCGATGCCCGTGCAGGCCATGGTGCCGCGCCGGAACGGGGAGGGCGCGATCCGCAGGTCCAGCGCCTCCAGGCCCGCGACCAGCGAGGCGACCTGTGCCTCGGGTACGTCGAGCACGATCATCTTCTGTTCGGCGGTGGTGCGCAGCCGGCCGGAGCCGTGGTCCTCGGCCAGCGCCGCGATCTTGGTCAGGGTGGCGCCGTCGACCCGGCCGACGCGCGGGGCGAAGCCCACGTAGAAGCGGCCGTCCTGCTGCCGGTGCACGCCCACGTGGTCGCGCCACCGCTCCACCGGCTGCTCGGGGGCCGGGCCGTCGGTGAGCGGGCGGCGGAGGTACTCCTCCTCCAGCACGCGGCGGAACTTCGGGGCTCCCCAGTCGGCGACGAGGAACTTCAGCCGGGCGCGGTTGCGCAGTCTGCGGTAGCCGTGGTCGCGGAAGACCGAGATGACGGCCTCGTAGACGTCGGGCACCTCGTCCAGGGGCACCCAGGCCCCCAGCCGCACCCCGAGCCTGGGGTTGGTGGACAGCCCGCCGCCCACCCACAGGTCGAAGCCGGGACCGTGCTCGGGGTGCACGACGCCGACGAACGAGACGTCGTTGATCTCGTGCGCCACGTCGAGCAGCGGGGATCCGGACACGGCCGACTTGAACTTGCGCGGCAGGTTGGAGAAGGCCGGGTTGCCGACGACGCGGCGCTGGATCTCCTCGATCGCCGGGGTGCCGTCCAGGATCTCGTCCTCGGCGATCCCCGCGACCGGCGAGCCGAGGACGACCCGTGGGGTGTCGCCGCACGCCTCGGTCGTCGACAGGCCCACCGCCTCCAGCCGCCGCCAGATCTCGGGCACGTCCTCGATGCGGATCCAGTGGTACTGGATGTTCTGACGGTCCGTGATGTCGGCGGTGCCGCGCGCGAACTCCTGCGACACCTCGCCGACGACCCGCAGCTGATCGGTCGTCAGCCGGCCGCCGTCTATCCGCACCCGCAGCATGAAGTGCTCGTCGTCCAGCTCCTCCGGCGCCAGGACCGCGGTCTTGCCGCCGTCGATGCCGGGCTTGCGCTGGGTGTACAGGCCCCACCAGCGCATCCGGCCGCGCAGGTCGCTCGGGTCGATGGAGTCGAAGCCGCGCTGGGCGTAAATCGTCTCAATGCGTGTCCGCACGTTGAGACCGTCGTCGTCCTTCTTGACCTGCTCGTTGGCGTTGAGAGGGGTGAAGTGGCCGGCGGCCCACTGCCCTTCGCCCCGGTGGCGGCCGGTCTTGCGCCGGGGTGCGGCGGCGACGGGGGTTTCCGAGGTGGCGGCCATGGCGGTACGTCCTTCTGTGGCGGCGAGTGCCCGATGCGCACCGGTGCGCCCGTGGGGGCGGGACGCGCAGGTGCGGCGGCGCGACGTCGTGCCGCGCGGGGCGGACGCGACGACGGTGCGGCAAACGGGTGCGGCAAAGGGGGATGCGCTCGTCCGCGACAGTGGGGACGGCGAGGCGAAACGATCGTGCCGAGCGTGTCAGCCTGCCGGACAGATGGCGCTGGACACGCGGCCGAGGTCGACGTGACGCCGACTCACCAAGGCGATTCCAGCTCGGGACATGACGGAAGCGTGGCACGGCACAGTTCGGCCAGTCCACAGTTGTCCGCAATGTGGTCGATATCGTCTCGCATGGCGAGACGGAAGCCTCGCCGAGGCCGGCCGGTCAGTCCTTGTCGCCGGTGTGGGCGCCGGGCCACGGTCCGGGCGCGGCGGCGTCCGGCTCCTCCTCCGTCCGCGTCGCGAACACCCGGAAGCCGCGCCGCTCGTAGTTGGCGAGCGCGTGCGGGCCGTCCTTGCTGCACGTGTGCAACCACACCCGCCGGGTGGCTTCCCGGCCGGGCCACCGCCCGGCAAGGTCCCAGGCCCGCGCGGTGCCGTACGACAGCAGGTGACCGCCGATGCGACGGCCCTGGAAGGACGGGATCAGACCGAAGTAGACGATCTCTACGGCCCCGTCGGGCTGCGGGTCCAGCTCGAGGTAGCCGGCCGGGGTCCCGCGCTCGTACGCCACCCAGGTCTCGACGCCCGGCCGCTCCAGATGCGCCTGCCACCGGGCGTAGGACCAGGGCAGCCGGTCGGTCCACGACCAGTCGCCGCCCACGGCCGTGTAGAGGAAGCGGCTGAACTCCGGTGAGGGCACCTCGGCGCGTTCGATCCGGACGCCGGATGACGCGTCCGGCGTCCGGGCGGGAACGAGATCGGCCGGCGAGGTCTGCTCCAGGGACCAGGTGGTCACGGTCCGCGTCGTGCTGTCGCTCATGACCGAACCCAACCACGGGCCCCCTCCTACCCCGTCGTCACCCCCCGGCGCGCGGCCAGGATGACCGGCGCCGTCGAGGCCGGCAACAGGCCGGCGGGGTCGTCCGGGACCAGCAGCCGGATCTCCAGGCCCTCCGCGAAGCGGTAGGGGCGGTGCCGCAGCACCCCGGCCAGCGTGCGCCGCATCCGCGACATCTCCGCCCGTACCGTCACCGTCCGGGTGGGGTCCCCGAACAGGTCCGCCGCCAGCTCCGCGGCCGTACGTCCCTCCGGGTGCCGGGCCAGGACGTACAGCAGCTCCGCGTGGCGGGGGCTGAGGGCGTGCGACCACCGGCCGGCCTCACCGGAGACGGTCACCGTGCCCGTGCGCGCAGGACGCAGGTCCAGCTCCACCCGGCTGGGCGGGGCCTCGCCCGGGCCGTCCTCCCCGTCGACGCGCACCAGCCAGCCGTCCGGGAGGGGTTCCAGCGAGCACGGCCCCAGTGACGGCAGCCAGGCCCGCCCCGGCTGGGCGTCCCTCGGCAGGATCACCCGGCCCACCGGTGCCATGCCCGTCACCGCGGCCGTCCAGCCGTCGCGGTCCACGGCCAGCGCCCGGCCGCCGATCCTGGCCAGCATCGGCGCCGCCACCGTGCGCAGCCGGTCCACGGACTCCCAGTGCCGGGCCCGCAGCTCCCCTTCGGAGACCTTGGCGACGGCCGTCACCAGGGCCAGCGTCGCGGGATTGAACGCCGGCACCGGACCGCTGACGTTCAGCACGCCCAGCAGCCGGCCGTCGCGCGGGTCGTGCAGCGGGGCCGCCGCACACGTCCAGGAGTGATGGGTGCGGACGAAGTGCTCGGCCGAGTGCACCTGCACCGGGCGGCGCTCCACCAGCGCCAGGCCGATGCCGTTCGTCCCCACCAGGTCCTCCGTCCAGGAGGCGCCCACCAGGAACCCCAGCCGGTCGGCGCTGCGGCGCACCCCCGAGCTGCCCTCCCGCCACAGCAGCCGGCCGTCGGCGTCCGTCACGACGATCAGGTGCCGCACCGCGTCGACCGCCTCCGTCAGCCCCTCGCGCAGCTGCGGCAGCAGCTCGCCCAGCCGCGAGGTGTGGCGCCGGTGCTCCACCTCCTCCGCCGAGATCAGCGGGCCGGGCCGGCCGGTGTCGGGGTTCACGCCGTGGCGCAGAGCGCGGTTCCAGGACTCGCCGATCAGCGGACGCGGCGGCGCGGGGGCTCTCGCCCCCGACAGGGCCGCCTCCCGCACCGCGGGCAGCAGCCGCGCGTCGATTGGTATGCGCTTCACGCTGTCATGGTGCCCGCAGCGGCCCCCGCGCGCCGGGGCATCGGCGATATTGCAACGCGATGCAACCTTTGCGAGTGCCCCCGCTCAGGACCGAAGGTGACGGTGAGCGGCCGGAGGGTGGTGCCGAGTCGGCGCAGCACCACCCTCCGCGGCTCTCCCACCGGCACCGGCCCCCGCCCGGCCCCCCGAGGCGCTGGATGAACCGACCCGCCCGCGGCGGATACGGTTAGGGCGTGCAGGCAGCAAAAGAACATTCGGGTCGGCAGACCGGCCGGCTCCACAGGGCCCGCGCTCTGTATCGCAATGTCTCCAAACGCAGGATGGCGTGGCTGCTCCTGAAGGACACGGTCAACTCCTGCATGGAATACCGCGTCACCGGGCTCGCGGCCGAAGCCGCGTTCTTCACCCTGATGTCGCTGCCGCCCCTGGCGCTGGCCCTCCTCGGCCTGCTGCGCTACCTCGACGACTGGACCGGTACCGACACCCTCGGGGCCCTCCAGCAGAACATCCTCACCGCCTCCGCGACCGTCCTGTCCGACAAGGGCGTCAAGGAGATCGCCGAGCCGCTGATGAAGGACGTGCTCAGGCTGGGCCGGCCCGACCTGATCTCGGTCGGCTTCGCCATCGCCCTCTGGTCGGGCTCCCGGGCCGTGAACGTCTTCGTCGACACCATCACGATCATGTACGGGCTGGAGGGCAAGCGCGGCATCGTCCGGACCCGGCTGCTGGCCTTCCTGCTCTACCTCGTCGCCCTCGTCGTCGGGGCGGTGGCCCTGCCGCTGATGGTGGCCGGCCCGGAGGTCGTGGTGGACGTCGTGCCGTGGAGCGCGGACGTCGTCTGGTTCCTCTACTGGCCCGTCGTCATCATCCTGTCCATCGCCTTCCTCACCACGCTGTACCACGTGTCGGTGCCGGTGCGCTCACCGTGGGCGGAGGACATCCCGGGCGCGTTCGTCGCCCTGACCATGTGGGTGCTGGGCAGCTTCCTGCTGCGCATCTACCTCACCCACACCGTCGAGGGCGTGACCATCTACGGCTCCCTCGCCGCGCCCGTCGCCGTCCTGCTGTGGATCGGCGTCTCGGCCTTCGCCGTGCTCGTCGGCGCCGCCGTCAACGCCGCGCTCGACCGCGTCTGGCCGTCCGTCGCCACCGCCGCCGCCCGCGCCGAGGTCGACCGGGAACGTGAGGCCGCCGCCGCGCGGGCGGCCGCCGAACGGGCCGCGGCGGCCCTGGTCCACGAGATGGAGGACGACCCCTTCGAGGAGCCCGCCGACGACGGCGTGGTGGGCCAGGACCGGGAGCCGCCCTCGGAGTTCCCCGAGCGCTGGGCCCAGTTCCTCCCCCCGGAGGACGTGCGCTCGCGCCTGCACAAGCCCGAACACCAGCCCAAGCACGCGAAGCCGCCCCGCCGCGGCTGACGCGGGGAAAACCGTTGGCGGCGCCCGGCCGCCCGACCTTACGATCACCGGGCCAGCAAGAACTCCACAGGAGGTGAGTACGCGATGACTGTCGTCGCCACGGGCCCTGCCCGCACTCGGAAGCAGACGCATCCCACCTCCCTCCTGAAGGAACACCGCCTTGCCTCACCACGGCTCCACGCACCCGCTCACCGGCTACGGCTGGGACGCGGAGTTCGCTGACAGCTTCGCCGTCCACGCCGCCGACGGCCTCGTACCCGGCCGGATCATCCGGGTCGACCGGGGCCGCTGCGACCTCGTCGTCCCCGACGGCGACGGCGTGCGCACCGTCCTCGCCGACACCGCCCTCGTCACGACCGGCGACCCGCTGCGCATCATGTGCACCGGCGACTGGGCGGCCGTCGACCTCGCCGCGGGCCACGTCCGGGCGTTGCTGCCGCGCCGCACCGCGTTCGTCCGGTCCACCTCCTCCAAGCGGTCCGAGGGACAGATCCTCGCGGCCAACGTCGACCACGCCGTCATCGCCGTCTCCCTGGCCGTCGAGCTCGACCTCGGCCGGATCGAGCGGTTCCTCGCCCTGGCCTGGGAGAGCGGCGCGACGCCGCTCGTCGTCCTCAGCAAGGCCGACCTGGTGCCGGACCCCGCCGTCCTCGCCCACCTGGTCGCCGACACCGAGGCGGCGGCGCCGGGCGCCCAGGTGCTGGCGGTCAGCGCGGAGACCGGCGAGGGCGTCGACGCCCTCGCCGCCGTACTCGCCGGTGCCACCTCCGTCCTCCTCGGCCAGTCCGGGGCGGGGAAGTCCACGCTCGCCAACGCGCTCTTGGGCACCGAGACGCAGACCGTGCAGGCCATCCGCGACCGGGACGGCAAGGGCCGGCACACCACGACGACCCGCAACCTGCTCGCCCTGCCCGGCGGCGGCGTCCTGATCGACACGCCGGGCCTGCGCGGCGTGGGCCTGTGGGACGCCGAGGACGGAGTCGCCCGGACGTTCTCGGAGATCGACGAGCTGGCGGCCGAGTGCCGCTTCCACGACTGCGGTCACGCCTCGGAGCCCGGCTGCGCCGTGCTCGCCGCGGTCGAGGCCGGTGAGCTGCCGGAACGCCGTCTGGCCAGCTACCGCAAGCTGCTCCGCGAGAACGCCCACATCGCCGCCCGCACGGACGCCCGCCTGCGGGCCGAGATGCGGCGCGAGTGGAAGGTGATCCAGGCGGCCGGCCGCCGGATGAACGCCGAGAAGCGGGGCGGCCGGGGCTGAGCCCCGGCCCGCCCGGCCCCGCACATGGCCCTCACCCCCGGGTGAGGGCCATGTCCGATTCCCGCCAGTCCCACCCCTCCCGGTGACGCAGACTGGAACGCATGACGGACACCGAGAGCCGACTGGACGACTCCCGCTACCAGGCTGTGAGCAGCAGGGACGCGCGCTTCGACGGCGAGTTCTTCACCGCCGTGAAGACCACGGGGATCTACTGCCGCCCCAGCTGCCCGGCCGTGACGCCCAAGCGTGAGAACGTCCGCTTCTACCCCTCGGCGGCGGCCGCCCAGGGCGCCGGCTTCCGCGCCTGCCGCCGCTGCCGCCCGGACACGGCCCCCGGCTCCGCCGAGTGGAACGTCCGCGCCGACCTGGTCGGCCGCGCCATGCGGCTGATCGGCGACGGCGTCGTCGACCGCGAGGGCGTCGCCGGGCTGGCCCACCGCCTCGGCTACAGCTCCCGCCAGGTCAACCGCCAGCTCACCGAGGAGCTGGGCGCCGGCCCCGTGGCCCTCGCCCGGGCGCAGCGCGCCCACACCGCGCGCGTCCTGCTCCAGACGACACGGATGCCCATCACGGAGATCGCCTTCGCGGCCGGCTTCGCGAGCGTCCGCCAGTTCAACGACACCGTCCGGGCCGTCTACGCCCGTACGCCCAGCGAGCTCCGCGGCCGCCCCGCCGCCGCGCACGACGACGGCCGGGCGCCCGCCGGCATCCCCCTGCGCCTCGCCCACCGGGGGCCCTACGCCGCGGACGAGATCTTCACGTTCCTCCAGCGGCGGGCCATCGCCGGCATCGAGGAGACGACCGGTGAAGGCGGTGCCCGCCGCTACCGCCGCACCCTGCGGCTGCCGTACGGCACGGGCGTGGCCGAGGTGCGCGAGCCCGGCCCGGGGCAGGGCGCCTGGCTCGACTGCCGGCTGCTGCTGACCGACCACCGCGACCTGTCGACCGCCGTGCAGCGTGTGCGCCGGCTCTTCGACCTGGACGCCGACCCCTTCGCCGTCGCCGAGCGGCTCGGCGCCGACCCCCGGCTGCGGCCGCTGGTCGACGCCCGGCCCGGACTGCGTTCACCCGGCGCGGCGGACGGCGAGGAACTGGCGATACGGGCCGTGCTCGGCCAGCAGGTGTCCGTCGCGGCCGCCGCGCGGCTCGCGGCCACGCTGGTGGCCGCCTACGGAAAGCCCCTCCCGGCGCCGGACGGCACGCTCACTCACGTCTTCCCCGACCCCGGCACCCTGGCCGACGCCCCGCTCGACGAACTGGGCATGCCGCGGGCACGCCGGAACGCCCTCCGCACGATCGCCGGCGCCCTCGCGGACGGCACCGTCCGCCTCGACCCCGGCGTCGACCGGGACGCCGCCGAAGGGGCCCTGCGCGCTCTGCCCGGCATCGGCCCCTGGACGGCCGGCTACATCCGCATGCGCGCCCTCGGCGACCCGGACGTCTTCCTCCAGGGGGACGCCGGAGTGCGGCACGGGCTCGCCGCGGTGGGCGCGACGCCCGCCGACGCCGAGGAGTGGCGCCCCTGGAGCTCGTACGCCGTGCACCACCTCTGGAACCGGGTCGCCCCGCCCGTCACCGCCGCACTCTGAAGGAAAGCGACATGCTCTACACCGAAATCGACAGCCCGCTCGGGCGACTGCTCCTGACCGGCCGCCCCTCCGCCACCGCGCCCGGCGGCACCGCCCTTGTCTCGCTGTCCGTACCGGAGCAGCGCAACGCCCCCGCCCCCGGGCCGGACTGGCGGCGCGAGCCCGCCGCCTTCGGCGAGGCGGCACGGCAGCTCGCCGCCTACTTCGCGGGGGAGACACGGGACTTCGCCCTGGAGTTCGCCGTGGAGGGCACCGAGTTCCGCCGGAAGGTCTGGGACGCCCTCGACGCCGTCCCGTACGGCGCCACCACCAGCTACGGCCAGCTGGCCGCCCGCATCGGCGCCCCACGGGCCGCCGTCCGGGCCGTCGGCGGCGCCATCGGGGCCAACCCGCTGCTCGTGCTGCGACCCTGCCACCGGGTCATCGGCGCGGACGGCTCGCTCACCGGCTACGCGGGCGGCCTGGACCGCAAGCGCCACCTGCTCGCCCTGGAGGGCGCCCTCTAGGGGGTGCCGACGGGTCGGTGCGGGTCCTGCGGTGGCCGGTGCGGAAGGCTCGGCCTTGCGACGCTCGCCGGCCGCCGCGGAGAGGCGCCCCGGCACCGGACACCGTCCGGACACCGCGGGGCCGTCGGACGCTCCCCAGCCCGCACCGCCCCTCGGACGCTCCCCGGCTCGCGCCGGCCGGTCAGCGCGGGGTGACCCAGCCGCGCTCGGCCGCGTGCCAGCCCAGCTGCAACCGGGTGGTCACCCCGGCGATCTCCATCAGCCGCTTCACTCGTCGCTGCACGGTCCGCAGGCCCAGCCCGAGCTGCTTGGCCGCGCTCGCGTCCGTGAGGCCCGCGAGCAGCAGGGACAACACCTGGAGGTCGGTGGCGTCGGGCGCGTGCGATTCCTCCGTCCCGCCGGTCACGGGTCTGAGGGGGCGGCCCTCGTGCCAGACGTCCTCGAACAGGTCGACCAGGGCGTCCAGCAGCGTTCCGGCGTGCACGACCAGGGCGGCGGAGTCCGCGGCGCCGGACGCCAGCGGCACCAGCGCCACCCGCCGGTCGGCGATGACCAGCTCGGCGGGTATCCGGTCGACCACCCGTGTCCGCCCGCCGGCCGCCGGCCGGAAGGGCGCGGAGTGTTCGACGACCGTCCGGTGCGCCACGTGGGCCCCGGGGCCGGGGAGCGCGGCCACCGGGTCGGGCGTCAACTCCCGGACCCTGCCCGTCAACATGGCGCACACTTCTTCCACGGCACTCAGCCGCAGTCCCAGCAGCCTCCCGGCGACCGCCTCGGCTCCCGTCACGACCTCCACCGCCCCCCAACCGACGGGCTGCTGCGCTGGTCCGTCCGCCTGTACCGCCTCCCGGACGGCGCTGCGCCCCATGGCGTCGAGCACGCGAATCCCCTCCCCATCCCCATGACCGCCTCGCGACACCGGACATCATCCCTGGGGTGGTGTTCGCCGTGCACTCTTCCCGTATGCCCCGGAGTGTGGACAATAAGGGCATGAGTCAGCAGGGGGACCAGCACGCCGAACAAGAGGACGCCTGGTGGCGCGAGTTGTACGGCACGAGCGAACCCGCAGCGGGAACCAACGCCGCGGGCGACAGCCTCGACGAGCGATTCTCCTCCGCCTCGGCGGTCGTCGGGCCGGAACCGGCGCGTCCGAGAGCGGAGGCCAAGCGGCCGGAGCGCCGCCGGCCCGATGCCGGGCGGGCGGCCCCCGCCCCGCCGGAGCCCACGGGGTACGGCCCGCCGTCCCCCGGTACCGGGCGGCTCGGCCTCCAGCGGCCCCGGCCCGGCGGGCAGCCCGGCCAGCCCGCGCTGCCCGGGCCCGCCTCGGGGTCCCCCTCCGGGCTGTCGCCGGCCGTCTCGCGCGGGGTGCCCCGGCAGACCAAGCGCTGGGTGCCGCCCGGCGACGGCGTGCCGCCGGTGTCCGCCCCGAAGCCGCCGCCCGACGACCCGGACCCCGCCGTCCCGGGACCGCGCCCGACCGTCGGCCGGGAGCCGGCCCCCGACGCGCCGCCGCCGCCCGACCCGCGCACCCGCGTTTCGCCCCCGCCGCCCCGCATCCCGGCCTCGGAGGCACCCGGGAACGGTGACGCGGCCGAGCCACCCGTGGCCTCCGAGCCACCCCGGGCCGCGGAGCCACCCCGGGCCGCGGAGCCGTCCCAGGGCGTGGAGCCGCCCGGAGCCGCCGAGCCGCCCCCGGCCCCCGCGTCCCCGGAGGGCGCCGGTGCCGCGGGTACGAGCGAGGACTCCCCGGCGGCGACGGCCCCGACGGCTGCGGCGGCCCCGGACGCGCCCGAGGCGCCCGACGAAACGGGCGCGTTGGCCGTCGCGACCGGTGTCACGGCCGACGCCGAGATCTCCCGGCGGCCCGGCCCGCTCGACACCGCCGAGGTCTCCGAGGTGCCGCCCCCGTCGCCGGCCGTGGCCGCGCCCGCGCAACGGCAGGGAAAGCGGTTCCGCGGACCGGAGTTCGTGGGCCCCCGCCCTCCCACGTACGAGGCCGAGCCGACGGCCTGGCCCCCCGCCGACCCCGCCGGGCTGTCCGGCCTGGTGCCCGACACGGTGCTGGACGGCGCCTGTTACGGGTCGATGACGCTACGGGCCGTCTCGATGCGCGGGGACTCGGCCCGTTACCGGGGCGAGCCCCGGCGTGACGCCCTCCTCACCGCCCGGTTCGGCACCGGGGACGAGGCGCTGCTGCTGGTCGCCATGGCGAGCGGCGCCCGCGCCGCCGAGGGAGCGCACCGGGCGGCGCGTGAGATCTGCGAATGGATCGCCGGCGCGGTCGGGCGCAGCCACGCCCGGCTGGCCGAGGACCTGCACGCCGGCCGCCGTGACGAGCTGAAGTCCGGCCTGCACCGGCTCACCGACCGCACCTACGGGCGGCTGCGCGCCCGGGCCGGCGAACTCGCCGTGCAGCCCGCCGAGTACACCGCCGGCCTGCGCTGCCTGCTGCTGCCCGCCGACGTCCGCTGCCGCACGCGGGTGTTCTTCGGCGTCGGCGCGGGCGGCCTCTTCCGGCTGCGCGGGGGCACCTGGCAGGACCTCGACCCCGGCCCGCGACAACAGGACCCGGCGGGGGACCCCGTCGTAGGTTACGGCACCGACTACGCCACCGCCGACCGGATCACCGTCGACCTCGGCATCCCGACGCCGGGCACCACGCCCGTCATCGACCCGGACGACGTGCCCAGCGAACCCTTCCGCTTCCGGGCGTCGATCGCCCGGCCCGGGGACGCCCTGCTGCTGTGCACGGCGGGCCTCGCCGATCCGCTGCGCGGCGAGCCCGAGCTGGGGATCCGGCTCGCCGAGCGGTGGGCGCGGCCGGAGCCGCCGGGCCTGGCCGAGTTCCTCGCCGACGCGCAGCTGAGGGTGAAGGGCTACGCCGACGACCGCAGTGCCTGCGCGGTCTGGGACGCCTGACACACCGTCCGGCGGGGCCCCGTGGGCTCCCGGCCCGTGCGCGTGCCGTGGTGCCGGGCCCTCCTCGGACATCCCGCGCCGGTCCGCGGCGGCCCGCGGCGGTCCGGGCCGACGCCGGGGCCGTGTCCCCCCGTACCTGCCCGGTGCCACCGCCGGTCCCCGTCGGCGGGCACGGCGGCGCGCCCGCGAGGCGACGCGGAGAACGCCGCTTTGCCGACCGGCCCGGCAGGAACGCGCGAGACGCCCCCGTGTTCCGGCCGGATAACCTCCCTTGCCGCCTCGACAGGCTTGTCGCGCCAGGTGCTGGGCATGCATTCGCCGTGAGCGTGTTCGATGCCGGGGCGCCGGGGGAGGGGTCGGGGCGGCGAAGGATGAAACGGCGGACTGCATACCGGGCGGGCGCGGAACGGCGCGAGGGCGGGGGAGGGTCCGCGGACGGAATGGCTCCGGAGGCCGCGGGGGGAGCGGATCCCGTGACGGGGCCCTGCTGGCAGAGACGGCTGCGCCACCGGGACCTCACGGCGGTGGGGGAGGTGCGCGCGGAGCTCCGGCGGCTGCTCGCCGCGTGGGGGGCGCCCGGGCGGGCGGAGACGGCCGAGCTCCTGACCAGCGAACTGGTCACCAACGCGCTGGTGCACACCGACGGGGGCGCGGTCGTCACGGCCGGGTTCACCGGTGGCCCCGCGGCGTCGGTCCGGGGCCGGCTGCGGGTGGAGGTGCGGGACTTCCTCCCCCGGCAACCCACGCTGCGGGCGCCGTCGGCCGGCGTCCCGGGCGTCTCACCGGACGGCGTCGAGGCGGCCGCCACCTCCGGGCGCGGGTTGCTCCTCGTCCACGCCCTCGCCGACGGGTGGGGCGTGCGCGCCCACGGCGTGGGCAAGTCGGTGTGGTTCGAGCTGGACGCCCAGGAACCCCCCGGGAAACCGTGAGGCCGCGCCCGGCGGGACGGAGCCGGGCGGACATGCCGAAGCCCCGAGCCGGTCGCGTACGACGGCCCGGGGCGTGGAGGCGTCAGCCGAACTGACGCTCGATCTGGGCGAGCTTGGCCTCCAGCGAGTCGAGCCGCGGAATGGCCTGGGTGTCGTCCTCGGCGGTGAGGTCGATCGGGTCCGGCCTGCCCACCGCCTGAAGGGGGCGGGAGCGCACGGGAAGCTGCCCGTGCTCGACTATGGAGGGTTCCGGTCCGCCTTGCGAACCGATCTGGGCGGGCTGGGCGGCGGCCGGCACGGGAGTCGGCGCGGTCACCTCGACCTGCCGGCCACCGCGCGGGCGGCTCCACACCCGGTGCTGCCGGTTGTACGCCTTGAGCCGGGCCCGTTCCAGCTTGCCCGCCTCGCGGCGCCGCATCCGGTGCTGCGCGCGCTGGCGCTTGTCCTCGCGGACCTCCTCGACCGCCTCGTCCAGCGACCGCACACCCTCCAGGAGCATCAGCGACCAGGCGCCGAAGGTCTCCCGGGGGGCCCGCAGCCAGCGGACCATGCGGATCTGCGGCAGCGGGCGGGGCACCAGGCCCTGCTCGCGCAGCGCCGCCCGCCGGGTCTGCTTGAGCGCCCGGTCGAAGAGCACGGCCGCCGACAGCGACATGCCGGCGAAGAACTGCGGTGCCCCGGCGTGGTCGAGTCCCCTGGGCGCGTGCACCCAGTTGAACCAGGCCGCCGCGCCCGCGAAGGTCCACACCAGCATCCGGGAGCCGAGAGCCGCGTCGCCGTGGCTCGCCTCGCGCACCGCCAGCACCGAGCAGAACATCGCGGCCCCGTCGAGGCCGAAGGGCACCAGGTACTCCCAGCCGTCCGTCAGCCCCAGGTTCTGCTGGCCGAAGCCGACCAGGCCGTGGAAGGACAGGGCCGCGGCGACCGCGGCGCAGCAGAAGAGAAGGACGTAGGACGCGCTGCCGTAGATGGCCTCCTTGCGGCGTCTGCGCTCCTCATTGCGTTCCCAGGAGTCCGTGCCGGCCGCCGTGTCCTCCGGGCCGGTCCGCCGGCCGCGCGCGTACACCGTCACCGCCACCACTGCCCCGATGAGCGCCACGGCACTGGGGAGCACCCAATTCAGCGGTATGTCGGTCACTCTCATCTTGCGTCCCTTGCATGCAGTACGGCGTTTCGCGCGCCATCCTGTCGGAACCGCTCAGGAAGCCAAGGGGTTTCGCGGCAACTCGCCGCCAATGGACGGCAAAGATATACGGAGAGCGACGAAGGAATTCGAACGCCCGCCAAGGAAAAAGAATTTGGGTTCTATTCAATCCACTGGATCGGGTGGCTTAGGCGATTCACCGGGCTGACAGCCGCTCGACGCGGTCCACGTCGCAAGTGCGCGGACAGGTCAGACAGGTCTCCTCGGGGCGCAGGGTGTAGAAGAAGCAGCAGCTCGCCCGGTCGCGGGTGGGCAGCGACTCGCCCCGGGGCCCGGTCAGTTCGCGGAACTCCGCGCCGCCGACGAACGGGGCCGTGGACCCCGGCAGCAGGAGCTCCGCCGCACGCCGCGCCCGGGGCTCCTCGCCGAGCAGCCGCCCCACATGCCACAGTCCCTCGGCGGTCTCGTCGGTCACCATGCCCCACAGGGCACGGGAGCCGCGCCGCATGCGCGGCCGGAACCCCTCCAGGACCGGCTCCAGGTGCGCGGCGACCGCCGCCCGCACCTCGGCGCGCAGCGCCTCCTCGCCGGACACGGTCAGGGCGCCCGGCAGCGCCGCGGCCTCGTCGCCGGGCAGACAGGCGAACTCGCGTACGTCGGCGGTGATCCGGCCCGTGGCCCGGTGGAAGGAGACGGCCTCCGCCGGCAGGCGCGGCACGCGGTGGCATACGAACCACGGCACGGTCACGAGCAGGCAGAAGTGCCAGGCGTAGCGGTGCAGTCCGAGGCTCGCGACGACGTCGGGGCGGGCGCGCCGGCCGAAGTCCCGCAGCACCTGTTCCTCGTCCCACGCGAGGAAGGCGTCCAGCTCGGCGCCGCCCGCCGCCAGCCCCGCGGCCGTGACCCAGCCGTCGCCGGCGCGCGGCGGCCCGCTCAGCACGGTCAGCGTCGGCAGGGCCGCGGAAAGCCGGGCGTACGCGTCCGCGAGCGGGGGCGAGGAGGGGGTAACCGGAGCCGTGGCAGCGGACATGCGGGACCACCGAATCGCGATCGTTGACAGGTAAGCCTTACCTTACCCGGCTTGATCGGGGTTTGAACTGCGACAAGTGCCGCTTATGGTTCCGATGGACACCAGGAGGACCGCAATGGAGCAGGGCAGATCCCACACCGGAGTATCAGGGGCGCGGGCCGGGGTTCCGGCGCAGGCCGCGTCGTCCGCGCGCGGGGAGCACACCCATGAGGAGGGCGCCACCGCCGGGCGGCCCGTGCACCGGATGCCGCAGCGCTACTCCGTGCGCGGCCAGATCCTCGACGCCCTGCGCAAGGCGCTCTTCTGCGGCGAGCTCGTGCCCGGCGAGGTCTACTCGGGCCCCGCGCTCGGCGAGCGTTTCGGCGTGTCCGCCACGCCCGTGCGCGAGGCGATGCAGCAGCTTGCCCTGGAGGGGGCCGTCGAGGTCGTCCCCAACCGGGGGTTCCGCGTCGCCAGCCGCTCCCCGCGCGAACGTGCCGAACTGGCCGAGGTCCGGGCCCTCCTGGAGGTGCCGGCGCTGCTGCGGCTGGCACGGACGGTGCCCACCGGGCGGTGGTGCGAGCTGCGGCCGCTGGCCGAGGCGGCCGTCGCGGCGGCCGCGCGCGGCGACCGCGCGGCCTACGCCGAGGCCGACCGGGCCTTCCACCGGGCCGTCCTCGGCTTCAGCGGCAACCACCAGCTGGTGGCGGTCGCGGACGAGCTCCACCGGCGGGCCCAGTGGCCGGCCGCCCGCGACTGCCCCGCCGCCGAGCACCTCGAACTGCTGGACGCCCTCGCCATGCAGGACGTCATGGCCGTCGAGGCGCTGGGCACCCGGCTCTGCGGGCACCGCCCCTAGGGGGTGTCCGACGGGTCAGCACAGGCCCTGCGGCGCCCGGCACGGCACCTCGCTGCGTTGTCACATCAGCCGAGGACGCCCGGTCCGAGGCAGATGCTCCGCCTTGCGATCTACCGCACCGGACACCGCAGGACCCGCACCGACCCGTCGGACACCCCCCAGGGGGTGTCCGACGGGTCAGCACGGGCCTGGCCGGGAGGTGCCCCCGGCACCGGACGCCCCGGGCCACGCCCCGGCGGGCACACGGCGTTGCGCTGCGGGCACGCCCCAGCCGTGGCAGCAGGCCGCGCCTCCCCGTCAGTCGTCCGCCGCGGGGGTGAGCCGCTCCGCCAGCCACGCCGGCACCCCGCCCAGCAGCCGGACCAGCCGCCCCGCCTCCGCCCGCAACCGGGCCGCCTCCGCCGCGTCCGGCAGCACCGCCGCCAGCGAGGCCAGCGCGGGGGCGATCCCCACCAGATAGCCCAGGTCCTCGCGGATCCTCAGTGACTCGGCGAAGCCGTGCCGCGCCTCGGCCAGCCTGCCGTCGTGCTCGGCCATCGCCGCCAGGTGCCGCCAGGTGAAGGAGAGCAGCAGACGGTGCCCGTGCGCCGTCGCCCCCGCGTGGGCGCGCTCGAACGCGGCCGTCGCGTCGGAGGGGTTGTCCGACAGGTGCTGGGCGATCAGCCCCCGCCGGAAGTGCAGCAGCGGCCGGGTCGGCGACTGCGGTCCCAGCAGCGCCGCCGCCCGGCCCAGCGCCGAGCGTGCCTCGTCCGCCCGGTCACGTACCCCCAAAAGAGTGGACGCGTATGCGAGATGGCCCCGTTCGCAGGCCGCCGCGCCCCGCTCCTCGTCGTCCGCGGCCAGCGCCTCCGCCGCCCGCAGCGAGTCCTCGGCCGCGCCCCAGCCCTCCCCGGTGAACACGCACCGCTCGACCAGCACCGCCGTCCGCCGCACCGCCTGGCCCGGCTCGGTGGCGGCCCGGGGCGCGAGCAGCGCGGCCGCGTCGTCCCAGCAGGCCCGCGACCGCAGCCGCCACACCGCCCTCTCCAGCGGATCCCCCTGGGCCGCCCCGCCCTCGGGGCCCCCCGACCCCGTCGCTCCGTATGGCTCCGACAACCCAGAATTCCGCATGGCGGTATCCGCCACAGTGCCCTCCCCAAGCGCGCCGTCGAGCTGGAAGCCTGCCTCGATCTCAGCACGAGGACCCGGGCGCGGCCAAGGGTCAGGTGTGAAGCAATTCACAAAGCCATGCGCGGACCCCAGGGGGCCGACGGCCGGTGATCTCCTCGCGGTAGGCGCAGAGTACCGAAGAGATCACACGCCCCGGGGCCGCCGGAAAACCTCAACTCATCCGCAGGGCCAGGAAGAAGTCCAGCTTGTCCTCCAGCCGGGACAGGTCCCGTCCCGTCAGCTGCTCGATCCGCCCCACCCGGTACCGCAGGGTGTTGACGTGCAGGTGCAGCCGCGTCGCGCAGCGCGTCCAGGAGCCGTCGGACTCCAGGAACGCCTCCAGCGTCGGGATCAGTTCGGCGCGGTGCCGGCGGTCGTAGTCGCGCAGGGGGTCCAGGAGGCGGGCGGTGAAGGCGCGGCGCACGTCGTCGGGGACGAACGGCAGCAGCAGGACGTGCGACGCCAGCTCCTGGTGGCCGGCCGCACACACCGGGCCGGGGCGGGCGGCGGCGACGCGGCGGGCGTGCCGGGCCTCCTCCAGGGCGCCGCGCAGGCCCTCCGCGGAGTGGACGGCGGCGCTGACGCCGAAGGTCACGCGGCCGTCGTCGGCCAGACCCCGGGTGAGGGGCTCGCGGACCGTCGCGAGGAGGGCGTCGGCGTCCAGGCCGGCCGACGACTCGCCGGGGGCGGCGGCGACGGACGGCAGGGGCACCAGGGCCACCGCCTCGTCACCCGTGTGGGCGACGGCGATGCGGTCGGAGGGCTCGGGGCCGGAGGCGTCCGGGTCGACCAGCACCTCCTCCAGCAGCGACTGGGCGACCGGGCCGCCGGGGATCTCCCCGTCCGCCCACTCGACCCGGGCCACGACGACCTGCCAGTGCGGGGCGGTGCCCAGGCCCGGCAGCAGCACCGGCGCGGCCACCCGCAGCCGGGCGGCGATCTCGGCGGGCGCGGCGCCCGCCTGGACCAGCTCCAGGACCTCCTGGGCCAGCCGGCGCCGCACCGTACGGGCCGCGTCGCGCCGGTCCCGCTCGACGGCGATCAGCTGGGTGACGCCGTGCAGCAGGTCCAGCCGCTCCTCGGGCCACTCGCCCGCGTCGGCCTCGACGGCCAGCAGCCAGTCCGACAGCACGGTCTCGCGCACGTCCCGCGCGGAGGCGGCCCGGCCGCTGCTGCGCACGGGGAACAGGGAGTACGTGCCGCCGCCCGCGGTCACCCGGTGCGGGCCGCGCCGGCCGCTGCGGGAGGCCGCCAGGTGCTCGCCGGCGAGGGCGGCGCCGACCTGGGCGGGCAGGGCCGCGCCGGCGTCCGCCAGGGACGAGCCGGCGATCTGCCGGCCGGTGGGGGAGAGCACCCAGGCGCGCAGGTCCAGGTCGGAGCCGAGCAGGTCGAGGACGACCTCCGGGCCGCCGCCCGCCGGGCCGCCCGTCATCAGCCGCCGGTGCCGGTCCACGACGGCCGCGAGGTCCCCGGCCCGCTCGCTGGAGACCTGCCGGACCACGTGCTCGGTGACCGACGCGAACGAGACGTCCTCGTTCACGGAGAACAGCGGCAGCCGGTGCCGGGCACAGGCCTCGATCAGGTCGTCGGGCGTGGAGGCGATCTCCGCCTCGCCCGCCGCGAGCCCCGCCACCCCGGCGGCCGTGAGGATGCGCACGAACCGCTCCGAGTCCTCCGGCTCCCGCCGCCACGCCAGCCCCGTGAGGACCAGCTCGCCGCCGGACAGGTAGCGACTGGGGTCGCGCAGGTCGGTGGTCATCACGCCGCGCACGGTGCGGTCGAGCTCGTCCTCGCCGCCGAGCAGGCGGAGGCCCAGCGCCTCGGTCTCCAGCAGTGCGCGCAGCCGCATCGTGGTCGCCGCCGATCTGTCTTCTTGTAACCAGTGGAATGCAGTGAGGTTTCTGAACCCCGTCTTTCGTTCGAATCTACAAGACAGGGGCCCTGGCCAGCCAACCGCTTCATGTTTTCAGTGACTGCACCGGCCCGGCCGGGCGCCGCTCTACTGGCTGCACGCAGCGGTGCACCCCGTGCGGAACCCGCCATGAACGACTCCGGCACCCCCCTCGAGAAGAGACCCTTCATGGACTTCCTGCGCCCCGCCAGCTGGGAGGACGCCCTCGCCGCCAAGGCCGAGCACCCCGCCGCCGTGCCCATAGCGGGCGGCACGGACGTCATGGTCGAGATCAACTTCGACCACCGCCGTCCGGAGCACCTGCTGGACCTGGGCCGCGTCGCCGAGCTCCACGCCTGGGAGACGGACGGGCGCGACGTGCGCCTCGGCGCCGCCGTGCCCTACGCCCGCGTCATCGAGCACCTGCGCCGCGAGCTGCCCGGCCTCGCACGCGCAGCGCACACCGTGGGCTCGCCCCAGATCCGCAACCGCGGCAGCGTCGGCGGCAACCTCGGCGCCGCCTCCCCCGCGGGCGACAGCCACCCGGCGCTGCTCGCCGCCGGCGCCGAGGTCGAGGCGGAGTCCGTACGCGGCACCCGCCTGATCCCGGTCGAGGAGTTCTACACCGGCGTCAAGCGCAACGCCCTCGCGCCAGACGAGCTGATCCGCGCCGTGCGCATCCGCAAGGCCACCGGGCCGCAGCAGTTCTCCAAGGTCGGCACGCGCAACGCGATGGTCATCGCGGTCTGCGCCTTCGGCATCGCCCTCCACCCGGGCAGCCGCACCGTGCGGACCGGCATCGGCTCGGCCGCGCCCACGCCCCTGCGGGCCCGCGCCGCCGAGGAGTTCCTGGACGCCGCCCTGGAGGAGGCCGGCCTCTGGGAGTCGCGGCGGGCCGTCCCCGCGCCGGTCGCCGCCCAGTTCGCCGAACTGGCCGCCGGGGCCTGCAACCCCATCGACGACGTGCGCGGCAGCGCCGCCTACCGCCGTCGTGCCGTCGGCGTCATGGCCCGCCGCACGCTGGGCTGGGTCTGGGAGGAATACACCACGGGGGAGAGGAGCGCGCCGTGCGCGTGAACTTCACGGTCAACGGCCGTCCGCAGGAGGCGGACGACGTGTGGGAGGGCGAGAGCCTGCTGTACGTGCTGCGCGAGCGGCTGGGCCTGCCCGGCTCCAAGAACGCCTGCGAGCAGGGCGAATGCGGCTCCTGCACGGTCCGGCTCGACGGCGTGACCGTCTGCGCCTGCCTGGTGGCGGCCGGGCAGGCCGAGGGGTGCGAGGTCACCACCGTCGAGGGCCTGGCCGGCCGCGCCGGACTGCCCGACGGCGAACTCACCCCCGTCCAGCAGGCGTTCGTCGACGCCGGCGCCGTGCAGTGCGGCTTCTGCACCCCCGGCCTGCTCGTCGCGGCGGACGAGCTGCTGGAGTGCGACCCCGACCCCTCCGACGCCGACATACGCGAGGCCCTGTCCGGGAACCTGTGCCGGTGCACCGGCTACGAGAAGATCCTCGACGCGGTCCGCCTGGCCGCCGCGCGTACCGGAGAGGCGGCCCGGCCGTGAGCGACGACACCCGCACCCCCGCCGGCGTCACCCGGCGCGGCGGCACCAGGGGCGGCGTCGGCGAGTCCACCCTCCGCCCCGACGGCACCCTCAAGGTCACCGGCGAGTTCGCCTACGCCTCCGACCTGTGGCACGAGGACATGCTGTGGGGCTTCACCCTCCGCAGCCCGCACGCCCACGCCCGGATCCGCTCGGTCGACGTCTCCGCCGCCCTCGCCACGGCCGGCGTCCACGCCGTCATGACGCACCGGGACCTCCCCGCAGAGACCCGCTACGGCCTGGAGATCAAGGACACCCCGGTCCTCGCCGACGGCGTCGTGCGCCACCACGGCGAGCCCGTCGCCCTCGTGGCCGCCGACCACCCCGAGACCGCCCGCCGCGCCGCCGCCAAGATCGTGGTCGACTACGAGCAACTGCCCGTCGTCACCGGCGAGGAGAGCGCCACCGCACCCGGCGCCCCCGTCCTCCACCCCGGCCGCACGGACGACCACGCCCGTCACGTCCCCCACCCCAACATCGTCCACCGCCAGCCCGTCGTCCGCGGCGACGTCGCCGCCGCCCGGGCCCGCGCCGACGTCGTCGTCACCGGCGACTACGAGGTGGGCATGCAGGACCAGGCCTTCCTCGGCCCCGAGTCCGGCCTCGCCGTGCCCGCCGAGGACGGCGGCGTCGACCTCTACATCGCCACCCAGTGGCTGCACGCGGACCTGCGCCAGATCGCCCCCGTCCTCGGGCTGCCCGAGCACAAGGTCCGCATGACGCTCTCCGGGGTCGGCGGCGCCTTCGGCGGCCGCGAGGACCTGTCCATGCAGGCCCACGCCTGCCTGCTCGCGCTGCGCACGGGCAAGCCCGTGAAGATCGTCTACAACCGCTTCGAGTCCTTCTTCGGCCACGTCCACCGCCACCCCGCCACGCTCCGCTACGAGCACGGGGCGACCCGCGACGGCAGGCTCTGCCACGTCAAGGCCCGCATCGTGCTGGACGGCGGGGCCTACGCCTCCTCCTCCCCGGCCGTCGTCGGCAACGCCGCCTCCCTCGCCGTCGGCCCCTACGCCGTCGACGACGTCGACGTCGAGGCGATCGCCCTCTACACCAACAACCCGCCCTGCGGAGCGATGCGCGGATTCGGCGCGGTCCAGGCGTGCTTCGCCTACGAGGCGCAGATGGACAAGCTCGCCGACGCCCTGGGCATGGACCCGGTGGAGTTCCGCCGCGTCAACGCCATGGCGCAGGGCGCGGTCATGCCCACCGGGCAGGTCGTCGACTCGCCCGCCCCCGTCGCCGAACTGCTGCGCCGCGTCAAGGCGATGCCGCTGCCGCCACGGCGGCAATGGGAGACCGCCGGCGGCTCCCCGGACGTACGGGCCCTGCCCGGCGGGCTGTCGAACACCACCCACGGCGAGTCGGTCGTGCGGGGCGTCGGCTACGCCGTGGGCATCAAGAACGTCGGCTTCTCCGAGGGCTTCGACGACTACTCCACCGCCCGGGTGCGCCTGGAGGTGACCGGCGGCGAGCCCGTCGCCACCGTCCACACCGCCATGGCCGAGGTGGGCCAGGGCGGCGTGACCGTGCACGCCCAGATCGCCCGCACCGAGCTGGGCGTCTCCCGCGTCACCGTCGCCCCGGCCGACACCGCGGTGGGGTCGGCGGGGTCGACCTCCGCCTCCCGCCAGACCTACGTCACCGGCGGCGCCGTCAAGCACGCCTGCGAGGCGGTGCGGGAGAAGGTGCTGGAGCTGGGCCGGGCGAAGTTCGGCACGTACCACCCGGCGTGGGCGACGGCCGAACTCCTGCTGGAGGACGGCAAGGTGGTCACCGACGGCGGCGAGACGCTGGCCTCCCTCGCGGACGTCCTGGAGGGCGAGAGCTGCGAGGCGGAGCTGGAGTGGCGGCACCGCCCCACCCAGCCCTTCGACCCGCGCACCGGACAGGGCTTCGGCCACGTCCAGTACTCCTTCGCCGCCCACCGCGCGGTCGTCGAGGTCGACACCGAGCTGGGCCTGGTCAAGGTCGTGGAACTGGCCTGCGCCCAGGACGTCGGCAAGGCCCTCAACCCGCTGTCCGTCGCCGGCCAGATCCAGGGCGGCACCACCCAGGGCCTGGGACTCGCGGTCATGGAGGAGATCGTCGTCGACCCGGTCACCGCGAAGGTCCGCAACCCCTCCTTCACCGACTACCTGATCCCCACCATCCTCGACACGCCGGCGATACCCGTCGACGTCCTCGAACTCGCCGACCACCACGCCCCCTACGGGCTGCGCGGCGTCGGCGAGGCACCCACGCTGTCCTCGACGCCCGCCGTCGTGGCGGCGATCCGCCGGGCCACGGGCCTGGCGCTCGCGCGCGTACCGGTACGGCCGGAGCACCTGACCGGCACCTGACGCCCGCCGTCGTCCGCCGCGCCGCGCACGCGCCCCCCAGTGGCGTCGCGGCGGCACCCTTCCGCCTCGGGCCGTCCCCCGGGTCGTGCAGCCCCCACCCACGACTGATGGAGCAGGCACCATGACCCACGCACCAGCGCGGCCAAAGACCCCGGCGGACGCCGCGGGCGCGGGCCCGCGGCGGCCCGCCGGACGGTCCTGGCCCGACCGGTACTTCCACATCACCGACCGGGGCTCGACGCTCGCGCGCGAAGTGCGCGGCGGCGTCACCACGTTCATGGCGATGAGCTACATCCTGCTGCTCAACCCGCTGATCCTCTCCGGCCCCGACGTGGCGCGGCACACCCTCGACCGGCAGGGCCTCATCACCGCCACCGCCTTCGCCGCGGCGGCCTGCACGCTGCTCATGGGCCTGATCGGCCGGGTCCCCCTCGCCCTGGCGGCCGGGCTCGGCGTCTCCGGAGTGCTCTCCACGCAGGTGGCCCCCCGGATGACGTGGCCGCAGGCGATGGGCATGTGCGTCGTCTACGGCGTGGTCATCATGCTGCTCGTGCTCACCGGGATGCGCGAGCGCGTCATGAACGCCATCCCCGTGGAGCTCAAGCACGCCATCACCATGGGCATCGGCATGTTCATCGCCCTCATCGGCCTGGTGAAGGCGGGCTTCGTGCACGCCTCGCGGTCGGGCGGCCCGGTCACCCTGGGCCCCGCCGGCGAACTGGCGGGCTGGCCCGTGCTGCTCTTCTGCGTCACCCTGCTGCTGATCTTCGTGCTGCAGGCCCGGGAGGTGCCCGGCGCGATCCTCATCGGCATCGTGGCCGGCACGGTGCTGGCCGTCGTCGTGAACGCCGTCGGCGACCTCGGCCCGAAGACCTGGCAGAACGGCGCCCCGGCACTCAGGGGCGGTGCCGTCTCCATGCCGGACTTCACGCTCTTCGGGCGGGTCGAGTTCGGCGGCTGGGGCGCGGTGGGCGGGGTGACCGTCGGGATGATCGTCTTCACCCTGGTCCTGGCCGGCTTCTTCGACGCCATGGCGACCGTCATCGGCGTCGGCACCGAAGCGGGCCTCGCCGACGACGAGGGCCGGATGCCGGGTCTGAGCAGGGCCCTGCTCGTCGACGGCGCGGGCGGGGCGATCGGGGGAGTGGCCGGGGCGTCCGGCCAGACCGTCTTCGTCGAGTCCGCGACGGGCGTGGGCGAGGGCGCCCGCACGGGCCTGTCGTCCGTCGTCACGGGGCTGCTCTTCACGGCCTGCCTGTTCTTCACCCCGCTGACGAGGATCGTCCCCGGCGAGATCGCCGCGGCCGCCCTGGTGGTGATCGGCGCCATGATGATGGGCCACGCCCGGCACATCGACTGGACGGACCGCGCGGTGACCATCCCCGTCTTCCTGACGGTCGTCCTCATGCCCTTCACGTACTCCATCACGGCCGGCGTCGGCGGCGGCGTCATCGCCTACACGGCCATCAAGGCGGGTCAGGGCAAGTGGCGCGAGCCCGGCGTCTTCATGTGGGCCCTGAGCCTGGTCTTCGCGGGCTACTTCGCCCTGCATCCCATCGAGCACTGGCTGGGCGTGAAGTAAGGGGGGAACGACCGATGCTGGACATCGCGGCCGGGCTGCACCGGTGGTGTGAGGAGGGACGCGACTTCGCGGTCGCCACGGTGGTGGCCGTCCGCGGGAGCGCCCCGCGCGAGCCGGGCGCGGCCCTCGCCGTCGACGCGGCCGGCACGGTGCTCGGCTCGGTCTCGGGAGGGTGCGTCGAGGGCGCGGTCTACGAGCTGTGCCGGACGGCGCTGGCCGGCGGCGAGCCGGTGCTGGAGCGGTTCGGCTACTCCGACGAGGACGCCTTCGCCGTCGGACTGACCTGCGGCGGGGAGATCGACGTCCTCGTGGTCCCCGTGCGGGAGGGGTCGGTCGAGCGGGCCGCGCTGGCCACGGTCGCGCGGGGCGGGACGGCGGCCCTGGCGCGCGTCGTCTCCGGCCCCCGCCCCCTGCTGGGCCGGGCGCTGCTCGTCGGGCCGGACGGCCGCGCCGGCGGCTCCCTGGGCGGCCCCGCCGCCCTGGACCGGACAGCGGCCCGCGAGGCGGCCGCCCTCCTGGACGCGGGCCGCACCGCCGCGGTGGACCTCGGCGCGGACGGCTCGCGCTGCGGCGAACCGGTGCGGCTCCTGGTCGAGTGCAGCGTGCCGCCGCCCCGCATGCTCGTCTTCGGCGCGATCGACTTCGCGTCGGCGCTGGTGCGGGCGGGGAAGTTCCTGGGCTACCGCGTGACGGTGTGCGACGCCCGGCCCGTCTTCGCGACGGCGGCCCGCTTCCCCGAGGCGGACGAGGTGGTCGTCGACTGGCCGCACCGCTACCTCGACGGGCAGGGCGCGGCCCTGGACGGCCGCACGGTGCTGTGCGTCCTCACGCACGACGTGAAGTTCGACGTGCCGCTGCTGCGGCGGGCGTTGCGGCTGCCGGTAGCGTACGTGGGCGCGATGGGCTCGCGCCGCACGCACGCCGTCCGGCTGGCGCGCCTGCGGGAGGCCGGCGCGGACGAGGCGGAGCTGGCCCGCCTCCGCTCGCCGATCGGGCTCGACCTGGGGGCCCGGACGCCGGAGGAGACGGCCCTGTCCATCGCCGCGGAGATCGTGGCGGTGCGGCGCGGAGGGACGGGGGTGCCGCTGACGGGAGGGGACGCCCCCATCCACCACGAGGCCGGGAGCACGGTCGCCGCCTGAGTGGTCGTCACTCGGGCGGGCCCCCGGCCCCCTTCCAGGGGGCGGCTCCCTTTTGCAGCCTTATTACCCTTTCATGGTGGTCGCTGCTCCGGCCTGTGGCATGCTGGATGGCTGAAGGTGCCGTTCCGGTTCCGCCGTCGACGCGGCCACGGCACCCGCGCCGTCCGTACGAGCGAGGAGGTGACCGGGATGGCCAGCCGCAGTCCCGGGGGAAGTCCTCGCCGCAGCGGCGCCCGCCGCCTCCCGGCCCGCTGACCACGCGAACGGCCCCGCCGGCCGTCCGCCGTGCCGTGCCGGGCGCGGGTACGCCCGTCCGCACCGGTCGCCGTCGCGCGTGACGCCCCTTCCCCCTTCCCGCAGGCGCCGCCCCGCCTCCCTCGCCTGAAGCCGTGGTTCCGGGGTGCTTCGCGCTGCCCACACGGCGTCCGGCGCCGGTTCAACACCCGGCGGCGACCGGCCGATAGGAGATCGACGACAAGGAACGGAGGAAGGCGGACCATGGCCTTCGTCAACGAATGGGCTCTGGCGGCGAACATCGGTGCCGGGCTGGGCTTCGGCGCGATCATCGGGCTGGAGCGCCAGTGGCGGGCCCGGATGGCGGGACTGCGCACGAACGCGCTCGTCGCCGCCGGATCTGCCCTCTTCGTGCTCCTGTCGACCTACGGCTTCAGCAGCGCGACCAGCACCAGCGGCTACGACGGCTCCCGCGTCGCCGCGCAGATCGTCTCCGGCATCGGCTTCCTGGGCGCGGGCGTCATCATGCGCGACGGACTGAGCGTCCGGGGCCTCAACACGGCAGCCACACTGTGGTGTTCGGCAGCCGTCGGCGCCCTGGCCGGTACGGGACTGTACGTGCTGGCGGCGCTCGGGACCGTCGGGGTGGTCGCCGCCAACACCCTGCTGCGGCCGCTGGCCCGCGGCCTGGACCGGGGGCCGCACGGCGGCGCGGAGGTCTCCACCGACTACCACTTCGAAGTGGTGTGCACCGAGCCCGAGGAGGCCCACGTGCGTACCCTCGTCGTCCAGGCGGTCGCCCGCCCCGGCTTCCGGTTGCGGTCGGTGCACAGCCGCGACGCCGAGACCGCCGGCAAGGTGACCGTTTCCGCCGAACTGACCACGGAACGGCGCGACGACAGCCTGCTGGAGGAAGCCGTCAGCAGACTGTCCCTGGAACCCGCCGTCTCCGCCGTCAGCTGGACCGTCCTGCAGGGTCCGGACGACGACGATGACGACGACGCCGACGGCGGCCCGGACAGCGGCTACGGCCGGGGCCGCCGCGCCCGGCGTCGCGTACGGAACCTCTTCACCGGACGGTGAGGGTTCCAGTCCGTCCTCAGACGGGAGCCACCTCGATGAGGGAGAAGGGGTTGGGAGCCGGCATGGACGTGACGGAGTCGACCGCGAAGCCGGCGCCCGCGCACAGCTCCTCGAAGTCCTGCCGGGTCCGCTCCCGACCGCCCACGTTGACCAGCATGTTGAGGTCGCTGAGGTAGTGACTGGTCTGCGCGCCCGCCGGATCCACCCGCTCCGGGAGCACGGGCTCCACGATCAGCACGCGGCCGTCGGCGGGGACGACGGCGCGGACGCCGCGCAGGATCTGGGCGCACTGCGCGTCGTTCCAGTCGTGGATGATGCTCTTGAGCAGATACAGGTCCCCGCCGGCAGGCGCCCCGGTGAAGAAGTCGCCGGTCTCCAGGGCGCAGCGGTCCGTGAGCCCCTCGGCCGCCAGCCTGGCCGGGGCCTGGGCCAGGCCTTCGGCGGTGTCGTAGAGGATTCCGCGCGGGGCGGGGTGCGCCCGCAGGACGTACGACAGCAGTGTGCCGTCGCCCCCGCCGACGTCCACGATGGTGCGGAAGCGGTTGAAGTCGTAGAGCCCGGCGACCGCTTCGGCGGCCGTGCGGGTGCCCTCGCTCATCGCCGCGTTGAAGACGGCCGAGATGTCCGGGTGTTTCTTCAGGTAGGTGAAGAAGTCGTCCCCGTAGACGTCGTCGAACGCGGGCAGGCCGGTCCGCAAGCAGGCGTCGAGGTGGTCCCACGGCTTCGTCATCAGGGGGTCGCTGAGCAGCCTGACCAGTGAGGCCAGACTGTCGTCCCGGCCGGACCGCAGGAGTGCCCCGGCGGAGGTCAGCCGGAACACCCCGGGCCGCGGCTCCTCCAGCAGCCCGAGCGCGGCCTGGGCCCGCAGCAGCCGCAGGGTGGCCTCCGTCTGCGTGCCGGACAGGGACGCCACCTCGTCCGCTGTGCGCTCGCCGTCGCCTAGGTGATCCATGATGCCGAGCCGGGTGGTGGTGCTCAGGATGCTGGAGGTCATGTGACCCCACACCAACTGCATGATCACCACCCGGCTCCGCCAGCCGTCGCCTGCGGGCTCCGCCTTCAGGTCCATGCCGGATCCTTTCGTCACACGGAAGTTAGGTAAGGCTAAGTTGCGTGTGGCGGGCGGTGCAACGGCGATGGGTGCTTTCAAGTCTCCTGACGGGTAAGGGGATACGGCCCCGGGCGGGCGTCAGTCGAGGTCGTCGGGGGTTCCTTGGATGGCGGGGCCGCAGCCGGGAGGGAGGTTGGCGGCGACGAGGGCCACTGCGTCCTCCAGGGTGTCCGTGTAGCCCACGATTGCGTCATCGGCGCCGTTTGGTCGGTCCAGGCGCCGGACGACGTAGCCTCCTTCGACGCGCCGGTAGATCACCGGCACGTCGGCGGTCCACGGGAAATCAGTGCAGCGGCTCAGTTGCAGCATGCCGTGGCTGACGAGCGGGTAGAGGACACGGAGTTCCGGATAGGAATAAGTGAGACGTGTCTTCTTCGGGTCGACCAAATTCTCGTCCATGGCCAGTACGCGCTGCCACGCGGCGGCAACGATTTCGACGGCTTCATGTGTGGAATTGTTATCGGACATAGGGGAATCCTATCGAGTCGTGCTGTACTGCGGGGGCCGTCCAACATCCGTGGGAGCTCACCGCCGGTGCCTTCGATGATGCTCGTTCTGCTGGTCGGGACGGTAGCCGGGCTGGAGTTCGGGGATATCCGGCTGCGGCACGTGGACGCGCTGGTTGTTCGAGTACCACTCGATGGAGTCCCACGAGCGCCCGCCCAGATCGGGGTCGGCGTTGTAAACCCTGACATTCCTTGCGATCACGCTCATTTCCCAGGCCGTTCCGTAACCTGTCGGCGGCCGGGGCTGACCAGGCCCGACGCCAAACGGTTCACCTCGCTGAACCGCGACCTGGAAGGCCTCGGCGATGGATTCAGGCGTATTCCAATTCCCACGTTCTCCGGCGGCGTTCGCCATGTCGTCCAGCGTGACGGACAGCCTGGTGTTCCGGTCTCCCACAGCGGCCATGACGTTGGTCATCCAGACGGGGGATCCGTTGACGTCTCCCGCGTAGTCATCGCCGTTGTACGTGTGGGCGCCGGGGTCACCGTTCTCCCGTAGATGTCTGGCCAGGTTGTCGGAAGGAGGGTTGGCGCCCAGCACGACGCTGTGGGTCTGGTCGTTGTTCTCCCGGTGGGGGCAACCCGCCAGGCCCAGCGGGTCGATCCACATGACCGGGTTGTGGACGTACGTCCTGGCGTTCGCGGCGGGGAGGAGACCCAGGGGGTCGACCGACAGGTAGCGGGCCGTCTCTGGGTCGTAGTGGCGGAAACGGTTGTAGTGCAGTCCCGTTTCGGGGTCGAAGTACTGACCCGGGAAGCGCAGCGGTGTGTACGCGGTGGCGGTGCGGTTCCACGTGGTCAGGCCCCACAGCGTGGTGCGGGTGCGCCAGGCGACGTCGCCGTTCTCGTCGAGGAGTTCCCGGGGAGCGCCCACGAGGTCCGTGACGATCGTGAAGAAGCGCTGGTCCGCCGTACCCTCCCGGGTGCCGTCGGCCGTGCTCCTGCGCTCGGTCTGTGCGCTCGCCGTCGCCTAGGTGATCCATGATGCCGAGCCGGGTGGTGGTGCTCAGGATGCTGGAGGTCATGTGACCCCACACCAACTGCATGATCACCACCCGGCTCCGCCAGCCGTCGCCTGCGGGCTCCGCCTTCAGGTCCATGCCGGATCCTTTCGTCACACGGAAGTTAGGTAAGGCTAAGTTGCGTGTGGCGGGCGGTGCAACGGCGATGGGTGCTTTCAAGTCCCTTGATGGGTAAGAGGACGCGGGTCAGTCGAGGTCGTCGGCTGTCCCGTCGACGGCGGCCCCGCAGCCGGCGGGGAGGTTGGCGACGATGAGGGCGACGGCTTCCTCCACCGTGTCCGGCTCGCCCAGCCTGCCCTCGCCGTAGCGGATGACGACGTAACCGCCCCCGGCGCGTCGGTAAAGGGTGGGGACGTCGTTCGACCAGGGCGATCGAGTGCAGCGGCTCAGAGTGAGGGCGCCATGGCTGACCAAGGGGAAGAGCTCGCGGAGGCGCGGCTCGGCATAAGCGGCCCGCGCTATTTCCGGGGCGAGCAGATCCTCTTCCAGGGAGAGTACGCGCTGCCACGCGAGAGCGACCGTCTCGGCGGCCGCCGACTTGCCGTCTTGTGCTGACATATGGAGATCCTATCGAATGGCTGTGCGGAGATCGGGCCGCTGAGAAAGGGCAGGAAAGGTTACCGCCTGCGACGCCGGTGGCTGGGCGGCGGCTCGGGCTGGTAGCCGGGTTCGAGTTCGGGAATGTTCGGCTGGGGCACGTTCGGAATGTGCTGATTGTTGGAATACCAGCGAATGGAGTCCCAGGACCGCCCGCCAAGATCGGGGTCGTCGTTGTGGATTCTCACATTTCTTGCGATCACGCTCATCTCCCAGGCCGTTCCGTTTCCAGGGGGCGCGTAGTCCGATTCGTGCGACACGCCGAAGGGCTCGCCTCGCCTGACAGCCACCTGGAAGGCCTCGGCGATGGCCTCCGGAGTGTTCCAGTTGCCCACCTCCCCATTGCGGTTCGGCATGCCGTCCAACGTGACGTGGAGCGTGGTGTTCTCGTCACCGACGGCGGCCATGACGTTGGTCATCCAGACGGGGCCGCTCGCCTCGACGTCGTCATAGGGCTTGCCGTTGTACGTGTGCGCCCCCGGAATCGGGTCGTCGGGCCTTTCCCGCAGGTGTCTGGCCAGGTTGTCGGACGGCGGATTGACGCCGAGGACGACGTCGTGCGGCTCGCCCGTCTTGCGGTGCGGGCATCCCGCCAGGCCCAGCGGGTCGATCCACATCGTCGGGTTGTGGACGTACGCCAGCGGGTTCGCGGCCGGTACGAGGCCCAGCGGGTCCGGCGAGAGGTAGCGCGCCGTCTGCGGGTCGTAGTACCGGAAGCGGTTGTAGTGCAGCCCCGACTCGGGGTCGAAGTACTGGCCGGGGAAGCGCAACGGCGTGTACGCCGTAGCCGTGCGGTTCCAGGTGGTGAGGCCCCAGAGGGTGCTGCGGGTGTGCCACGCGACCTCGCCGTTCTCGTCGACGAGCTCGCGGGGCGTGCCGACGAGATCGGTCACGATCGCGAAGAACCGCTGGTCGACCTCATGCTGCGGGGCGTCGGCCGCCGACCTGCGCTCCGTCTGGGAGACCGGTGTCAGGCCGTCGTAGTCCCAGGTGAGGGTTGAGGCCACCTGACCGTCGGAACCGTGGGTGGTCTGTTCACAGAGAATGTCCCCGTCCCAGGTGAAGTCCACCTGTTCGACCACGCGGCCGTCCTCGGCCAGGCGCTGTTTGGCGATGCGTCGGCCGAGCGGGTCGTAGCGGTAGTGCCAGACCACTCCGTCGGGGGTGACGACAGAGGTCAGGCGGTCTTGTGCGTCCCAGGTGTACCGCCAGGTCTCCGCACGTCGGGACAGGCGCTTCTTCTGCCGGAGGACGATGCGTCCCTGCGCGTCGTGCTCGTACCGGATGCTGCCTGCCCGGGTGATGCGGTCGCCCTGGTATGTACGAGGGCCGGTGGCGTCCTGGCCCGGGTGGCCGGCCGGCCAGGTGGCCTCAGACTGGTTGCCCGTCTCGTCGTAGGCGTACCGCTCCGTCCAGTCCCCCGAGCGGACGGTGGTGACGCGCCCGGTCAGGTCGAGGTCGAAGCTGCGGGAGCCCGCCAACCGGTCCTCGACGGACGTCAGGATGCCGTCGGCGCCGTAGGTGTAGGCGCGGTGCTGGACCGCGAGGTCTTCGGCTCCAGTGACTGTCTGGTTGACGAGACGGCCCAGAGTGTCCCACTGCTGCTGGATCTGCAGGCCGTCCCCGACGCGCCGGACGATCTCACGACCCGCCTCGTCGTATTCGAAGGTCAGCCTCCGGCCGGCGATGTGGAGTTCCGCGCGCCTGCCGTCCGAAGGGTAGTGCCAGGTGCTGACGGCTCCGGCCGGTGTGGTGCGCTGGAGGCGACGTCCGTGGTCGTCGTACTCGTGGCTGAGCACCCGGCCGTTGCAGACCTCGGCGAGGACGCGTCCAGCGCCGTCCAGCCGCCAGGAGAGCTCCGCGTCGGGGCCCTGCGCCCGCACCAGCCGGCCCATGCCGTCGTGCTCGAACCGCGTGACCGCGCCCGCCGCGTCCTTGGCGGTGACGCGGCCGAAGACGTCACGTTCGTAGCGGACCGTCTCGCCTGCCCCGTTGGTGCGGGTCGCCAGGCGGCCCGCCGCGTCGTGGGTGTAGGTGAGGGTGCGGCCGTCGAAGTCGGTCTCGGAGACGACGCGTCCCGCGGCGTCGTGCCGGTACGTCCAGCGGGCGCCCGACGGGCCGGTGACGGACGCGAGACGCAGTTCGGTGTCGTGGGTGAACTCGTACCGCGTGCCGTCCGGCAGCGTGCGCGCGGCCAGCAGGTCGAAGTGGGTGTACTCGAAGCGTGACTCCCTGCCGAGCGGGTCCACGTGGGACAGGCGGTTGCCCTCGCCGTCGTAGGTCCACCGCTGTTCGGCGCCGTCCGGGTCGACGCGGCGGGCGAGCTTCCCCTCCACGGTCCACTCGAACTCCGTGGTGTTGCCGAGCGGGTCCGTGACGCTCAGGGGCCGGCCGAAGGCGTCCCGGGTGTAGCGGGTGACCGTGCCCAGCGGGCCCATGACGGCGACCGGCAGACCGGCGGCGTCGCAGTGGATCCGGCTGAGGACTCCGCGTGCGTCGGTGACGGCCGTGAGCCGTCCCGCCGGGTCGTAGGAGTAGCGCGTGACGCTGCCGTCGGGGAGGGTCGCCGAGACGCGGTTGCCGCGTTCGTCGAACTCCTGCCGCCACACCGAGCCGTCCGGTCCGGTGAGTTCGGTGAGCTGGTTCAGTTCGTTGTGGACGAGGCGGCTGACGCTGCCGTCCGGCAGGTGGGCGGACTGCGGGTTGCCGCGCTCGTCCAGGGACCAGCTCGTCGTGTGGCCGAGCGCGTCGGTCCGGGAGAGGAGCTGGTCGTGGCGGTCCCAGGTCTGGCGGACGGTGTTGCCGAGGGGGTCGGTCTCGGCGACGACCTGGAGGCGGTCGTTGAGCTGGATGACCGTGGTGGCGCCGGTGGAGTCGGTGTAGTGGGTGGTGAGCGCCGCGGTGTCGTAGGTGAAGGTGGAGGAGAGGTAGCCGTCGGGGCCGACGGTGCGCACGACGCGGCCGGCGGTGTCGTAGACGTAGCGGTAGGTGGAGTCGTTGCGGTCGGTCCAGGACGTGATGCGTGCGTCGTCGTCGTAGGTGAACCGCAGGGGCAGGCCCGAGGAGTTGGTGACGGCGGCGAGGTTGCCCTCGTCGTCGTAGCCGTAGGTCATGACGGTGACCGGGCCGTCGGGGGTCCTGACCGCCAGCTCGGCTATGCGCTCGTCGTCGGTCGAGAGCTGGACGGTGTAGCCGCCGCTGTGCAGGACGTCGAAGGGCGCGCCGTCGCTGTGGCGGCCGAACTCGACGCGGTTGCCGTGGCGGTCCTCGATGAGGGTGAGCCAGTAGGCGGAGGAGGTGTTGTAGGGGCTGCCGGTGAAGGAGCGGGTCAGCCCCGTGGAGGGGTCGGTGACGTGGTAGGTCGTCTCCGCGCCGTCGTGACCGCCGTGGACGAGGGGCAGGCGCGCTCCTTCGACGGGGAGGACGCTGTCGCCGTCGGGGCGGGGGAGGCGGGGGTAGACCAACAGGGAGCCGTCCTCGCGGGCCCAGACCGCCCCGCCGCCCACGGGGTCGAGCTCCAGGCGCTCGTCCAGCGTGGAGGCCCAGCTGCGGCCGAACCACCGGCCGTAGCGGTACTGCGACAGGTGCGTGCGCCGCAGTACGAGCGGCAGCACCCCCGGCAGGACCAGGTCGGTGTGCGGCAGGAGCATCTCGCCGGTGGCGACGTCGACCGGGTCGGTCTTGCAGACCGTCTTCTCCAGCGAGATGGCGTTGCGCCTCGGTTCGTCCTTGGCCTTGTCGAGCGGGTCGGGCTTGGTACGGCCGGATCCGGGCTTGCCGTCGGAGGGCCTGCCACCGGGCTTGACGCCGTCGTCCTTGCCCCGGGCGGCCTTCTTGGCCTTGTCGAAGCCGTCGCGGATGCCCTCGTCCGTGCGCTTGTGGTCCTTGGATATCTGCCGGACGGCCGTGGGCAGCCGCGTTCCCAGGTGGTCGCCGACTTCCTTGACGGCCTTCTCCAGCGCGGTCATCGCCTTGTCGGCCACCGGGTCGATGGCCTGCGCGATGGAGTCCCTGCCGCGGGTGCGGCCGTGGTGCCGCTTGGCCTTGCTCAGCTTGCTCCGTGTGCGGCCGTGCACCGAGGTGCTGACCGAGTTCAGCTGCGAACTCGCCAGCTTGTGCTCACCGTGATCGATGCGGAAGTTGTCCTTCGAACCCTCGCCCCCGCCTCCTCCGCCGGCCGACGCCAGGTGCAACTGGCCCTTGGCGCTGTCGACGCCGTCCTTGAAACCGTCCTTGCCCGCCTGCTTGGCCTGGCCGACGTCGACACCGTTCTGCAGGCCCAGCGCCGTGGCGCCCAGCTGCACCACCAGGTCGGCCGCCATGCCCTCCAGCGCGGCCACCGCGGGCTCGGTCAGCGCCGAGACGATGTACCCGACGGCCTCCTTCATGCAATCCCTGATCAGCCGTCGCACGGCCTCCTGCGTGAGGCGCATCGCCCCCGCGCCCAGCAGTGCCGACAGACCCCCCGTCACGGGGATCAGGGACAGCGCGATCCCGGCCTCCTCGGCCAGGTACCCCAGCTGGACGATGGCCGCGGCCTTCATGGTCGCCACCGCCACGGCGGCCGCGTCCATCGCCCCCGCGATCAACCGTGCCGCGGACGCCAGGTCCTTGAGGTGTTTGTCCTTGACCTTCCCCCAGTGCTCGTTGAGGGCTTCCATCGCCCAGCCCTCGCCCGAGGACAGCAGACGCTGCACATGCAGATTCGCCGCATGGGCGTCGTCATCGATGTCGTCCGCGAACTCCCGCAGCGCGTCCGCCATGTCGCGGTACGCGTCCTCGTCGACATTCGGCCAGTCGACACCGATGACATCCAGCAACGTGTCGGCCCAATCGGGCAGCACCACACTCACGACTCTGCTCCTCCCCGTTACGGATGATCACTATTTCAGACAGTCGTGCGAGGCGGCGAATGGGAGGAATGCCATGAACAACCCCGTTCCCCGGGGTGATTGCGCCAGGGGAGCCGGGGCCTCGCGTGACCGAAGCCGTCGCCTCACCCTGGAGTCCGACGCTGCTGGAACTGGCGTATCTTCGCGGCGGCCGCGCCGACCGGCCTTCGGACGCCGTAGGGCGAAAACAGGACATCTTTCCCACCCTCGGCGGGCTCTCCCGGGCCGACCGCCCGGCCTTCGCCCGCAGATCGGGGTGGCGGCGCCCGTCGGCCGCGGCATGTCCGCGAGGGGGCAGAAATCCGGCCAACCACCTGGAATCCGGCTGCAAAGCGGTTGCCGTCCCACGAGGGCGCATGCCTATCGTACGGACGGGGCTGATCGCCTGAACTGCGGCCCTGAGCTGGTGTCATGGCCATCGCGCACCGTCGGCGGGCCGTCGCGCCCCACCGCTTCCCCGCCCGCCGGAGACCGGCCGCGCCGGGGCGCCGGGAAGGTGCGTCCGGCAGGACGACGCGGCACATGAGGGGGGAACATGTCGCTCGTCGCGCCGATCCCGGGCGCCGCCGGGGCCGTCGCCGGGCGCGGCGGCCCCGCCGCGCACCCGGGCCCGCGGCCCCGGGGCTGCGTCAACCGTGCGCTCCTCGCCGGCATCGTGCGGGGGAGCGCGGAGCCGGGAGTGCCGGTCCGCCCGGCCGCCGGGGGCGGTCCTCCCCCTCGCGACACCCCGCGCCACGGACGCCGGGCGGAGCGCCGGCGCACCGGCAGGCGAGGCGCGCGGGCGGCGGCCCGGCCGCCCGCGGAGGGCCCGCACCCCACCAACCGGCAGCACCAGGAGCACCGCAGCCCATGAAGACGAGCACGACGCCCGCACAGCCGGCGACCGGTGGGAAGTACCGGCAGTTCCTGCCCCTCGTACAGACCGCCACCCTGATCGAGTGGACCGGGACGGGACTGTTCCTCGCCGTCTCGACGATCTACTTCGTGAAGGTCGCCCACCTCAGCACGGCGTCCGTCGGCACCGGGCTGACGATCGGCGGGGCCGTGGCCATAGCGGTCTCCGTGCCGCTCGCCAGGCTGGCCGGGCGCCTCGGGCCCAAACCCCTGCTGATCGGCGTCATGCTGCTCCGCGCCCTGGCCACCGTCGGTTACCTGTGGGTGGACGGGTGGTGGAGCTTCCTCCTCGTCGTCTCCGCGATCGCCGTCACCGAGCAGTCCTCGCCGCCGCTGGTGCAGTCCTACGTCGGCGCCCGGACGCCGGAGGACCTGCGCGCCAGGGTCATGGCCGTCCAGCGCACCGTCGTCAACCTCGGCATCAGCCTGGGCGGCCTGATCGCCGGCGCGGCCCTGGGCGCCGGCGACGCGGACGCCTTCCGCCCCCTGCTGATCGGCGGCGCCGTCGCCTATCTGGCCGTCGCCGCCGTGTTCGCCACCGCCCCCCGGGAGGAGGGCGGCGCGGTCGCGGAGGGCACCTCCGTGGCCGAGCTCCTGGGGGACCGGCGGCTGCTGGGGTTCACGGCGTACAACGCGCTGGTCTCCTTGTGGATGCCGGTGCTCAACGTGGCGTTCCCCCTGTGGCTCGTCACCGCCACCGACGTGCCCGAGCGGTACGTCGGAGTGCTCTACGCCGTCAACACCGTGCTGTGCATCGCGCTCCAGTACCCCCTCAACCGCTGCTACCGCACCACGCGACGCGCCTGGCTGTCCTACGCCGGCGCCGCGGTGCTCCTCGGCGGCGGGGCCCTGGCCTTCGCCGCGGCGCCGCGCTTCGGCTGGCAGGGCGCCCTCGTGGTGCTGGGCGGCGCGGTCGTCCTGCTGACCTTCGCCGAACTCCTGCAAGTGGGCGCGTCGTGGACGCTGTCCTTCGACCTGGCCCCCCAGGAGGCGCGCAGCGCCTATCTGGTGCTGTTCAACACCAGCCGCACCATCGCCAACCGGGTCGCCGGACCCGTCCTGATGACCGGAGTGGTGCTCGCCCTCGGCACCGCCGGCTGGATGGCGTTCGCGGGCGTCATGCTGCTGGGCGCCCTCGTGCCGTTCGTGATGCTGCGCCGCATCCCCACCGCCCCCGCCACGGCGCCGGACACGCCCGCGTCGCGCCCCAAGGCCCGCACCGCCGACTGACGCCCGGCGTTCCCCGTCCGACGACCCGACGCCCATCAAGGAGGCAAGCCGATGTTTCCCCTCGACGTCGCCGTCACCGACCGGATCCACGCCCACCCCGAGGCCGCCGGCCTCGGCTCCCGACTCCCGCTGTAGAGGTGCCGCGATGACGATCGACCGGAACATCCAGGAGATAAACCGCACGATGTGGTCGTACGGCGAGTACCGCCACGTCGCCGACCTGCTGCGACCGGGCGCCGCCGACCTCGTCGAGCGGCTCGCGCCGGGCCCCGGCACCCGCCACCTCGACGTCGCCACCGGGAACGGCAACGTCGCGCTGCTGTCGGCTCTGCGCGGCGCCGTCGTGGACGGGCTGGACCTGACCGACGAGTTCTTCCCCGACGCCCGCACCCGCTTCGACCAGGCGGGCGTCACCGTGGACCTGCACCGGGGCGACGCCCAGGAGCTGCCCTTCCCCGACGCCTCCTTCGACCTGGTGACGTCCACCTACGGGGTGCAGTTCGCCCCCGACCACACCGCGGCCGCCGGCGAGATGGCCAGGGTGCTGTGCCCCGGCGGACGCGTCGGGATGTGCAACTGGACGGCACGCAGCTGGACCGCCCACTTCCAGGCCGTCCTGTCCTCCTACTTCCCCTCGGCGGCCGGACACCAGGGACAGCCGATGCTGTGGGGCGACCCCGACTACCTCACCGAACTGTTCGGCCCGGGGTGCGCCGTCACCGCCGAACGCCGCGAACTGTTCTACGCGTTCCCCTCGGCGGACGACCTCATATCCTTCTTCGCCACGTGCTTCGGCCCGTTCATCGCCGCCAAGAACACCATCGCGCCTCCCTCCCGTTGGAAGGAACTGCGGGCCGAGCTGGTCGAGATGACCGAGCAGTTCCACACTACCGACGAGCGCGGCACCGGAGTGCCCGTCGAATACCTCCTGGCCGTCGTGGAGACGAGGGGGGACCGGTGACCGGCCTGCCCGCGCACTACCCGCCGCTGCCCCTGGCCGAAGGGGCCCGGGAGAAGGCCCTCATGGCCGCCCTCGCGCGCAGCGAGCCGTACCCGACGCAGGACGGCGTCCACGCCCACGTCCAACGGCACGCCGCCGCCCACCCCGACCGCGTCGCCATCGAGGACGGCCCCCACACCGTCACCTACGCGGCCCTGGCCGACCGCATGCGGCGCGCCGCCACGGGGCTGGCCGCGGCCGGCGCCGGCGCCGGCCGCGTCGTCGCGGTCGGCGGCCGCCGGGGCGCCGACGTCGTCACCGCCTTCCTCGCCCTCGAACTGCTCGGCGCCGTCTACCTCCCGGTCGACACCACCTGGCCCGCCGACCGCGTCCGGTCCGTCCTCGCCGACAGCGGCGCCGCCCTGCTCGTCACCACTGGACCACCCGAGGACCACGAGAGCCTGACCAAGGGCGCCACGGCCGCCGGCACCCCCGCCGTCCCCCTGCCGCTCACCGGCGATCCGTACACCCGCACGACACCGCCCGCACCCGACGAGATCCGCTACGTCCTCTACACCTCCGGCTCGACGGGCCGCCCCAAGGGAGCCGTCATCGAGCACCGGGGCATGCTCAACCACCTGTGGGCCAAGGTCGACGACCTCGGCCTGACCGAGGACGACCGGCTGGCCCAGACCGCACCGCTGAGCTTCGACATCTCCGTGTGGCAGATGCTCGCGCCCCTGCTGCCCGGCGGCCGCGTGCAGATCTACGACGACGCGCAGGCCCAGGAGGGCGCGGCCCTCCTCCACACGGCACTGCGGTCGCGCACCACGGTGCTGGAGACCGTGCCCACCCTGATCCGCTTCCTGCTGGACGCCCACGACGCCGACGGAACCCGGCCCGACGCGCTGCGCTGGATGATCGCCACCGGTGAGGAACTGCCCCCCGCCCTCGCCCGGCGCTGGACCGCCACCTTCCCCGGCACGGCCCTGCTCAACGCCTACGGCCCCACCGAATGCTCCGACGACGTCACCCACGCCGTGCTCACCAGCCCGGACCCCGACGTGCGGCACCTGCCGATCGGCGGGCCGATCGGCAACGCCGTCCTGTACGTCCTGCGGGAGGAGGACGGCCGCTGGCAGGCGTGCGCGCACGGCGAGACGGGCGAGCTGTTCGTCGGCGGAGTCGTCGTGGGCCGCGGCTACCTGGGCGACCCGGAGCGCACCGCCCGCGCCTTCTTCGCCGACCCCTTCACCGGCGGCGCCGGACGGCTGTACCGCACCGGCGACGCCGTGCGCGTCCTGCCCGGCGAGCAGCTGGAGTACACGGGCCGGATCGACCGGCAGGTGAAGATCGGCGGAGTCCGCATGGAACTCGCCGAGATCGAGGCGGTCCTCGCCGCGCACCCCCAGGTGGCCGCCTGCGCGGTCACCGTCCGCACCCCCGCCCCGGACGGCGCCCTCGTGGCCCGCGAGAGCGCCCACACCGCCGACGCCGCCCCGCCGCCCCGGCTCGTCGCCTACGTCACCTCCCCGGAGGGCGAGGCCGCCTCGGAGGACGCCCTGCGCGCGTACGTGGCCGAGCGGCTCCCCGCGGCGATGGTGCCGCACACCGTCGTCACCCTCCCGCGGCTGCCCCTCACCAGGAACGGCAAGACGGACCACCGGGCCCTGCCCGACCCCCCGCCCCGGCGGCGGCCCCGGAGCCGCCCCTTCGCGGCACCCCGGGGCGAGGCCGAGACCCGCGTCGCCCAGGAGGTCGCCGACGTCCTGGGCACCGGCCCGGTCGGCCGCGACGACTCCTTCCTGGAACTGGGCGGCGACTCGCTCCAGGCCATGCGGCTGCTGGCGCGGCTGCGCCGGGCCGGCTCGACCGCGAGCCTGCGCGACGTGCTGCGCGACGGCAGCCCGGCCGCGCTGGCCGCCCACGGATGGCGTGAGCCGGACGCCGCCGGCACCCCGGCGCGGCAAACCCTCCCGCCCGGCCCCCGCACCCGGCCCCTCACCCCCCAGCAGGCCGGCGTCTACTTCCACTGGCGGCTCGACCCCGACAGCCCGTACTACAGCTACCAGGGCTCACTGGAGCTGGACGGACCGCTGGACCCGCCGCGCCTGGCCCGCGCCTGGCAGCTCCTCCTCGGCGAGAACCCGCAGTTGCTCGCACGGTTCACCGAGGGCGCCGAGGGCGACGACGGCGCCGACGTGCTCCACCACTACCCCCACTGGGACGTGCCCCTGCCGTCGCACGCCCGCAAGGCCACCGCGGAGGAGTACCGCCGCCACGCGGCGGCCGAAGCCGGCCGCCCCTTCGACCTGACGTGCGAACCCGCCCTCAGGGCGGAGCTGTTCGAGCTGCCCGGCGGGCAGCACCGGCTGCTGGTCACCATGCACGAGTTGCTCCTGGACGGCTGGGGGGCCACCGTGCTCTTCCAGCGGCTCGCGGAGCTGTACGCGACGCGCCCCCAGGGCCCCGACCCCGAGCGGGCCACCCGCTACGACCGTTACCTGGAGCACCAACGGCGGCTGCTGGACACCGAGGAGGTCGCCGAGGCGGGACGCTACTGGAGCCGCCGGCTCGCCGGCGAGCTGCCCGTGCTGGAACTGGCCCGCAAGCAGCGGCCGGCCACCCCCGGCTACCACGGCGCGACCGTCGAGGCGGTCCTCGACGCGGACCTGACGCGGCGCCTGAACGAGACCGCCCTGGCCGCCTCCGCCACGGCCTTCGTCCCGCTGCTGGCCGCCTACGCGCTGGCGCTCGGTTACTACGGCGACGCGGAGGAGGTGATCGTGGGGGCGCCCATGGCCGGGCGCGAGCGACCGGAGGCGGCGGACGTACCGGCCTTCACGCTGGCCATGCTGCCGCTGCGCCTGCGGATGGACCCGGACGTCCCGCTGGCCGAGTTCACGGCGCAGGTGCGCGAGACCGTCCACGACGCCTACGCCGCCGCCGACCACCCCTTCGGCTGGACGCTGCGGCGACTGCCCGCGGCCACCCGCAGCTCCGCCGCGACGCCCGTCTTCCAGACGATGCTCAACATGCTGCCCTACCCGGCGCGCGAGACCACGGCGGCCGGCGTCGGATTCCGCTTCGTCGAACTGGACACCGGCTACACCAAGTACGACTGCGCGCTGTACGTCCAGCCGCACGGCACCGACCGGTTGCTCCTCCAGTACGCCTACCAGCGGGAACTGCTGGAGGCACAGGCGGCACGGGACGTCCTGGCCTCCACCCTGACCGCCCTGCGCGCCCTCACCGACCCGGCACGCGCCACGGGCACCACCATCCGTTCCCTCGACCTGCTGCCTGGAGGCGAGCACTCATGACCGCACCCACCCTCCTGGACCGCTTCGCCCGGCAGGTGGCGGACCACCCCGACGCCGTCGCCCTGCGCCACACCGGCACCTCCCTCACCTACCGCGAACTGGACGAGTGGGCCGGGCGGCTGGCCGCCCGGCTCGCGGCCAAGGGCACCGGACCCGGCTCCCTCGTCGCCCTGGCGGCCGACCGCGGACCCGCCGCTGTCGCCGGAGTGCTCGCCGTCCTCAAGACCGGCGCCGCCTACCTGGGACTGGACCCGGCGACCCCCGTGCGGCGCCAGCGGCGCATGATCGAGGAGGCCGGGCCGCACGTCGTCCTGGCCGAACCGGGTCTCGACCGGTTCCCCACCCTCGACGTGCCCCGCGTCCGCCTCGTCCCCCTCACCGAGGGACCGCTACACCCCGGCCCCGCCCGGGAGCCGGACGAGGACGACCTCTTCCACATCGTCTACACCTCCGGAACCACCGGAAACCCCAAGGGCGTGCGGATCAGCCGCCGTTCGGTCCGCAACCGGCTGGAGTGGATGTGGCGGGACCACCCCTTCACCGAGGGCGCGGTCCTGGCCGTCCAGAAGTCCGTGGCCTTGGTCGCCTCCCCCTGGGAGCTGCTGGGCGGCCTGCTCCAGGGCGTCCCCTCGGTGGTCCTCGGCAGCGACGAGGTGCTCGACCCGGCGCTGTTCGCCGCCGCCGTCGCCCGGGAGGCGATCACCCACCTGTACGTGACGCCCCAGCTGCTCGCCGGACTGTTGGAGGAGAGCGCCGCCCTCGCCGGCGGCCACCAGCCGGTGCTGGTCACCAGCGGGGCCGACGCCCTGCCCGTGTCCGTCGTCCGCCGCTTCCGCGAGGTCTGGCCGGCGGCCACGCTGCTGAACCTGTACGGCATGACCGAGACCGCCTCCAACGTCGGCGCCTACGACACGGCCGCGCTGCCGGACGACGCCGAACGCGTCCCCGTCGGACGGGCGGTGGCCGGCGCGGTGCTGTCCGTACGCGACCGGCTCGGCCGGCGCCTGCCCGCCGGCGCGCCGGGCGAGGTGTGGGTCAGCGGACCTCCCCTCGCCCTGGGCTACCTGGGCGGCGACGACGGGGACCGGTTCACCACGGACGCCTCCGGGACCCGCCACTACCGCACCGGCGACCGCGGCCGCCTCCTGCCGGACGGCGCCCTGGAGATCACCGGACGCACCGACAACCAGGTCAAGGTCCGCGGCTACCGGGTGGAACTGGAAGAGGTCGAGTCCACCCTGCGCAAGGCGCCGGGCGTCACCGACGCCGGGGCGTACGCCGACCGGGAGGAGGGCGAGACACGCATCGTGGCCTGCGTGACGGCCGGCGAGGAGCTCGACGTCCCCGCCCTGCGGGCCCACCTGCGCGACCGGCTGCCCGACTACATGCTGCCCGCCCGCGTCGAGCAGGTGCCCCGCCTGCCGCTCGGCACCAACGGCAAGCTCGACCGCGCGGCCCTGCGCGACGTCGTGGCGAGCACCCGGGCCCGACGGGGGAGCGACTTCGCGCCCGCCGACGCCACCGAGGCGGCCGTCGCCGCCCTGTGGCGGGAACTCCTCGGCGCGCCGCCCGCCACCGCGGACGAGAACTTCTTCGACGCCGGCGGCCATTCGCTCCTCGCCGTACGGCTCGCGGGCCGGCTGGAGGCGACCGCCGGCCGGCGCGTCCCGCTGCGCCGGATCCTGGGCGCCCCCACCGTCCGGGGCATCGCCGCCGTGTGCCACGAGGTCCGGAAGGAGGCGCGCGGATGAGCACGCCATGGCTGAGAATCCACGACGACGCGCAGGACGGGACCCTTGTGGTCTGCTTCCCCCCGACCGGCGCCCACGGCGCCAGCTTCGCGGGCTGGCGCGCCGCGCTCCCCGCCGGGACGGCCCTCGCCCTCGTCGCGCCGCCGGGCCGCGGGAGCCGGATGGACGAGGAGCCGGTCACCGGCATGGCCGCGTACGCCGACGCCGTGGCGGCCGGCCTGCGCACGGCCGCGCGGGGACGGCGGCTGGTGCTCGTCGGCGTCAGCCTGGGGGCGCTGCTGGCCTACGAGACCTGCCGCCGCCTGCTGGACGCCGACGTGCCCGTGGCACGGCTGTGCGTGGTGGCCGGGCAGACACCCGGCGACTTCCACGGCGACGGCGGCGAGCTGACGGCCGACGACGCCCGCGCCTTCGTCCTGCGCACCGGGCTGACCGACCCGGAGCTGCTGGCCGACCCCGACTTCGAGGACGTCCTGCTGCCCCCGGTCCTCGCCGACCTGCGCCTGTCCGGCGGCTACGACGGCCGGCACGCGCCCGCGCTGCCCGTGCGGCTGCGGGCGGTGTGGGCCACCGACGACGAGCACGTCCCGCGCCGGGCCGTGGAGAAGTGGGCCGCCTGGACCACCCTCGACTGCGTCGTGACCGCCGTCGAGGGCGGTCACTACGTCCACCAGGAGGCGCCCGGGGCGGTCGTCGCCGCCTGCCTGGACGAGCACGTCCCCACGGCCGGCGGCCCCTCCCGCCGGACGCTCCTGGGCGCGGGCGTCACGGCGGTCGCGGGCGCCGTGCTGACGCCGGGCACCGCCACGGCGGCCCGGGGCCGGGCGGCTGCCCCCGCCCCCCACCCCTTCGAGGGCGACCCCACCGATCCCCTCGCGCTCGCCGTCGCCATGATCCGGCAGAACACGAGCAACCCCGGCGACGGCGCGGTCACCCGCCCCCACGCCCTCCTGCTCCAGGGCGTCTTCGAGGCGGCCGGGGTGGCCACCGAGATCGTGCCCACCCCGAAGCAGGACAACGTCCACTTCCTCGCCCGCGTCCCCGCCGCCCGCCCCGGAGGGAAGAAGCCCCTGCTGCTCCTGGGGCACAGCGACGTCGTCCCGGCCACCGGCGACACCTGGACTGTCGAGCCCTTCGCCGGGCTCGTCAAGGACGGCATGCTCTACGGCCGGGGCGCCCTCGACATGAAGGGCGTCACCGCCGCCTTCGTCGCGGCCCTGCTGCGCCACGTGAAGGAAGGGACGCGCTTCGACCGGGACGTCGTCCTGTGGTCCGACTGCGACGAGGAGCAGGGCCCCCACGGGGTCCGCTGGTTCCTCTCCGAGCACCCGGACAAGGTCGACCCGGGCGTGGTCCTCACCGAGGGCGGCTGGGTGCTGGGCCAGCGCGACGGGAAGACCCCGATGATCGCCGCGCTCACCTGCAACGACAAACGCTCCCTGCTGCTGCGGCTGGAGACCGCCTCCTACGCCACCCACACCTCCAAGCCCTTCACCGGCCAGGCGGTCACCCGCCTCGGCCAGGCGCTGGAGCGGCTGGGCGGCTGGCGCGCCCACATCCGCCCCAACGCCCTCTCGCGCCAGTACTTCACCGAACTCGCCCGCGCCACCGCCGACCCGGCCCTGGCCGCGGCCGTCCGCGCCATGCTCGACGCCCGCACCGAGGCCGTCCGCGACCGGGCCGGCGACGAGGTGGTGCGCCTGAGCGACACCCCCGAGCTCCACAACGCCATGCTGCGCACCACCGCCGCCTTCACCGCCACCAGCGCCGGCTACTACCCGAGCATCGTCCCCGGCACCGCCACCGCCGAGTTCCGCGTGGCGTTCCTGCCCGGCGGCGACGACCCCGGCCGCACGGTCGCCGAGCTGCGCCTGCTCGCCGGGGACGGTGCCACCCTGCGCGTGGTGGGCAACCCGGGCGAGACGGAGGAGCAGGCGATCGACCGGCTGCGCGGCTATCTGTCCGTACCCGACTCGACCGCCGACACGGACGTCTTCCGCGCCTGGCAGGAAGCCGTCCGGCAGACCCACCCGGGGATCCGTGCCTCCGCCTGCCAGTTCGAGGCGGTCACCAGCGCGGTGCCGTTCCGCGAGCGGGGTGTCCCCGTCTACGGCATCTATCCCTTCACGGTCACCCGGGACATGCTCCGGCGCATGCACGGCACCGACGAGCACATCGACGTGGCCGCCCTGCGGCAGGGCACGGAGACGGTGTACCAGCTGCTGGGGAGGCTGCGGGCGGCCCCGTGACCGGCCGCCCGGCCGGTGCCGGGCGGGAGGGGGACGCCCTCCGGCATCGCTTCAATAAATCTTCACAAGGCGCGGGTGACGGGGGGTAACCCGCCGGGCGGCTCCCCGATTTGCCGGTTATGTCCCGTGCGCTTGATGGGCCTGTGTCCGTCTATGTTCCCCGGGGATCGAGGGGCGCCCGTATCTGTTACTCGATCTTGTGGAGAAGTTGTGATGATCGCGTAAAGGAACCGGAAAGCCAACTTCCGGATAGTCCGTCTTGTGAACCCGGAGCCGCCAAGACGGTTGGCTGGGCCACCCGTTCGCATGCTTATATCTGCGCACCGCGACGGCTCTTCGAACGGTGGTCGATTACGACCGGGTCGTCGGGGGAGTGGTCGGACCGTTTTCGTCGCGGCCCGCCCACATCAACTTGAGAAACATTCACATGACATGAAGGGTGCGCACATCATGCGTAACGACATCGAGACCCGTGAGATCGCCGACGCCGAGCTGGACGCCGTTTCCGGCGGTGTGAGCATCTCCGGCGGCCTGCTCGGCGGCGTGACCGGCGACGTTCACACCGTGCTGGGCACCGTGACCAACCTCCAGACCGTCCAGGCCGTCCGCCCGACGGTCGGCGCGGTCGAGGGCCTCGTCGGCGTCCACGTCGGTGTCGCCGGCCTCTGAGCGGGATGCGCCGCCCATGAACCCCGGAACGCTTTTGTTCCGGGGTTCACGGGCGTCCGCGTAATTCAGCACCCGTGTCACGAATGCAGTCGAAGGAATAGTTCGTGCAGTTCCGCCAAAAGGCGCTTTCCAAGCTGCAATCGCCTGAAGAACTCGATCTGCCCCTACGCTTCGCGCGCCCGCAAGGCCGGCTCGTCCTGGCCGTCACGGTCCTCGTCATGGCCGCCGCGGGCTTCTGGGCGTTCACCGGATCCGTCTCCTCCAAGCTGACCGCGCCCGGCATCCTCATCCACGCCGAGGGCGGCTACCTGCTGCAGAGCCCCTACGCGGGACAGGTCACCGCCGTCTTCGCCAAGGAGGGCCAGCTGCTGCCCCCCGGCGCACCCCTCCTCCAGGTCAGCACCGACCGGGGCGACCGGGCCGTGCGCGTGGTGGCCGGCGGACGCGTGACGACCCTGGCCGCCAGGACGGGCTCGGTCCTCACCACCGGCGCCGACGTGGCCACCGTGGAACGCGTGAAGAACCCCGGCGACCCGCTGGTGGCCATGCTGTACGTGCCCGCCGGGAACAGCGGCGCGATCCCCGTGGGCGCCCCGGTCGACCTGGACGTCCAGTCCGTCGCCCGCGAGCGGTCCGGTGTCCTGCGCGGCCGCGTCAAGGCGGTCGGCCGCGCTCCCCAGACCCAGGCGCAGATCAGCGGCTTCCTCGGCGACAGCCGGCTCGCCGCGCGGTTCGCCGGACAGAAGGACCCCGTCGCGGTGCTCGTCGAGCTGGAGACCTCCGCCACCACCCGGTCCGGCTACCGGTGGTCCTCCGCGGACGGCCCCCCGTACGCCCTCGACTCCACGACGCCCGTCACCGCGGCCGTCCGCCTCTCCGCGCAGCACCCCGTCGACTGGCTGCTCTCGTGACCGCCCCGCAGCCACCCGCGCCCGCCGGACGCCGGCGCCACCGACCCGAACCCAAGGGCGGCGCCCGCCGCCGCTCCACGCCCCCCACCAGGGGCCGCACGCCCCGGACCGTACGCACCCCCAGCGTGCTGCAGATGGAGGCCGTCGAGTGCGGCGCCGCCGCGCTGGCCATGGTGCTCGGCCACTACGGCCGCTTCGTGCCCCTGGAGGAGCTGCGCATCGCCTGCGGCGTCTCCCGCGACGGATCCCGGGCCAGCAACCTCCTCAAGGCCGCCCGCGGCTACGGGCTGACGGCCAAGGGCATGCAGATGGACCTGGCCGCGCTCGCCGGCGTGCGCCCGCCGGCCGTCCTCTTCTGGGAGTTCAACCACTACGTCGTCTACGACGGCATGGGCCGCCGCTTCGGCCGCCGGGGCGTGTACGTCAACGACCCGGCCAAGGGCCGCCGGTTCGTCACCATGGAGGACTTCGACACCAGCTTCACCGGCGTCGTGCTCACCTTCGAACCCGGTGAGGACTTCCGCCGCACCGGCCGCCGGCCCGGCGTCATGGGCGCGATGCCGGCCCGCCTGCGCGGCACGTCGGGCACCATGCTCGCCGCCGTGCTCTCCAGCCTCCTGCTGGTGGCCGTCGGCGCGGCGGTGCCCGCGCTCAGCCGGACGTACATCGACATGTTCCTGATCGGCGGCCGGACGTCCCTGCTGGGCGTGCTCTTCGCGTCGATGGCCACCGCCCTGGTGCTCACCGCGACGCTCACCGCGCTGCAACAGGCCAACCTGCTGCGCGGGCGCATCATCTCCTCCACCCTCGGCAGCGCCCGTTTCCTGAGGCACCTGCTCAGGCTGCCGGTCACCTTCTTCTCCCAGCGCAACCCCGCCGACCTGGTCCAGCGCCTGCAGTCCAACGACGCGGTCGCCGAGACCCTGGCCAGGGACCTCGCCGCCGCCGGCGTGGACGCCGTGGTCGTGGTCCTCTACGCGGTGCTGCTGTGGACGTACGACCCCCAGCTGACGGTCGTCGGCATCGGCATCGCGCTGCTCAACGTGTTCGCCATGCGGATCGTGATCCATGTGCGGGCCACCGGCACCCAGAAGCTGCGCGCCGAGAGCGCCCGGCTCACCAACACCTCCTACAGCGGCCTGACGCTCATCGAGACGATGAAGGCCACCGGCGGCGAGAACGGCTTCTTCCGCCGCTGGGCCGGCCAGCACGCCGTCACGCTCGACGTCCAGCAGCGGCTCGGCGTGCCCAGCGCCTGGCTCGCGGTCGTCGCGCCCACCCTGGCCGCGCTCAACAGCGCGCTGATCCTGATGATCGGCGGGCTGCGGGCGGTGGAGGGCCACCTCTCGGTCGGTCTGCTCGTCGCCTTCCAGGCCCTGGTGGCCAGCTTCACCGCGCCCATCACGCGCCTCAACGGCGTGGCCGGGCGGATCCAGGACTTCGCCGCCGACGTCGCCCGCCTCAAGGACGTCGAGAACTTCCCCGTCGACCCCCTCTACGCGCGCCGCGAGCCCGCCGCCGGCACCCGCCGCCTGACCGGCCACGTCGAACTGGAGAACATCACCTTCGGCTACAGCCCGCTGGACGCCCCGCTGCTGAAGGACTTCTCCCTCTCCGTCGGCCCCGGGCAGCAGGTCGCCCTCGTCGGCGGCTCCGGCAGCGGCAAGTCCACCGTCTCCCGGCTGATATCCGGCCTCTACGCCCCCTGGGAGGGCACCATCCGCATCGACGGTATGCGCCTGGAGGACATCCCGCGCGGCGCGCTGGCCGCCTCCGTCTCCTTCGTCGACCAGGACGTCTTCCTCTTCGAGGGCACCGTCCGCGACAACATCGCCCTGTGGGACCCCTCCGTCCCGGACGAGGCCGTCGTCGCAGCCCTGGAGGACGCGGCCGTGTACGACGTGGTGGCCCGGCGCCCCGGCGGCATCCACAGCCGCGTCGAGCAGGACGGCCGCAACTTCTCCGGCGGCCAGCGCCAGCGCCTGGAGATCGCCCGGGCGCTCGTGCGCCGCCCCAGCGTCATGGTCCTCGACGAGGTGACCAGCGCCCTGGACGCGGCGACCGAGCAGGTCGTCATCGACAACCTGCGCCGCCGCGGCTGCGCCTGCGTGGTCATCGCCCACCGGCTGAGCACCGTGCGCGACAGCGACGAGATCGTCGTGCTCGACCGCGGCACGGTCGTCGAACGCGGACGGCACGAGCACCTGCTCGCCGTGCCCGGCGCGTACGCCGAACTGGTCAAGGAGCACTGAGGTGACGATCCCCCACCAGACCCACGTCGCCCTGGACCCCGTCGTCGCCGCCCTCGGCGGGCTCGGTTCGCCGGTCGACTGCGCGGGCCTGCGCAGCCTGTCGCTGGAAGGGCCGCTCGTGCTGTGGCTCGTCGTGGACGGCGAGCTGGACCTGTTCGCCGTCGACGCCGCGCAGGCGGGCCACTGGCACTTCCTCGGCCGGCTGGGGGCGGGCACCCTGCTGCTGGGCCCGGCCGAGGGCCCCGCGCACACCCTGCTCGGCCGACCCCTGCACGGCTGCCTGCTGCGCCGCATCGAACTGCGGGAGCTGTACCGCCCCGAGTACCCCGAGTACCCCGGCTACGGGGGCCAGGACAACGGGCCGTGGTACGACGGACAGTACGGCCACGCCGACGGGATGCTCAGCCCCCTGGAGAACGCCTTCGCGCTCGGCGTCGGCCGCGGCCTGCGCGTGCTCTACCAGGCGCCGCTGGAGAGCCGCGCCACGACCGGCCGCAGCGCGGCCGACGACGACGTCCTGTGGATGCAGATCACCCCGGGCAGCGTGCAGTACGGCGCCATCTACGAGAGCCACGAGGGATACGACACCGCCGGCACGCTCCTCGTCGACGCGACGATGTGGCAGGGCATGGTCGACCAGCAGCACCGGCTGCTGTACGCGCTGGACCGCTGGATCGAGCAGCTGGAGCGCGCCCACGAGGACCGCACGGCGGCCGGCATCGAGGCCGGCGAGGCGGCCCGCACCCAGGCGGACCGGGCGCTGCTGGCCTCCATCGGCCGCTCCCGCGGGGACTCCCGCCGGGGCGCGAGCGACGACGCGACCTTCGCCGCCTGCCGCCTCGTCGCCGAGGCGGCAGGCGTCACGCTGACCGAACCGGGCGGCGCCGGCGCCGCCGCCGACGGGACGGACCCCGTCGAACGCGTCGCGCTCGCCTCACGGATCCGCACCCGCGCCGTCAAGCTGGACGGCCGCTGGTGGCGGGAGGACAGCGGGCCCCTGGTGGGCCGGCGCGCGGAGGACGGCGCACCGGTGGCGCTGCTGTGGCGGCGCGGCGGCTACGAGGCCGTCGACCCGGCCGCCGGCACGCGGGAGCGCGTGCGCGGGGACAACGAGGCCGCCTACGAACCGCGCGCCGTGATGTTCTACCGCCCGCTGCCCGACGTCCGGCTGAGCCCCTTGCGTCTGCTGCGCTTCGCCACGCGCGGCACCGGCGGGGAACTGCGCGGCCTCGTCCTGGGAGGGCTGGTCGCGGTCCTCCTGGGCGCCTTCGTGCCCATCGCCACGGGCAAGGTGCTCGGCGCGTACGTGCCCGAGGCCGAGAACGGCCTCATCGTGCAGACCGGGCTCGCGCTCGTCGCGACCAGCGTCGTCTCGGCCGCCTTCATGCTGCTGCAGAACATCTCCATCCTCCGCCTGGAGGGCCGCGTCGAGGCCACCTTGCAGCCGGCCGTGTGGGACCGGCTGCTGAGACTGCCGACGACGTTCTTCGCCGGCCGCTCCACCGGGGAACTGGCGAGCGCGGCCATGGGCGTCAGCGCGATCCGCCGCGTGCTGTCCGGCATCGGCTCGGTGTCCGTGCAGGCCGGCACCGTCGGCACGATGAACCTCGTGCTGCTGCTCGTCTACAGCGTGCCGCTGGCACTGGTGGCGGTCGCCATGCTGCTCCTCGTCGCCGTGGTCTTCCTCGGCCTCGGACTGTGGCAGCTGCGCTACCAGCGGCAGCTGATCAGGCTCGGCAACAAGCTCAACAACCAGGCGTTCCAGACCCTGCGGGGACTGCCCAAACTGCGCGTCGCCGCGGCCGAGAGCTTCGCCTACGCCGCCTGGGCCCGGGAGTTCGCCCGCACCCGCGAACTCCAGCAGCGCATCGGCCGGATCAAGAACGTCGTCACGGTGCTCAACGCGGTCTATCTGCCGCTGTGCACGCTGGTGATGTTCGTGCTGCTGGCCGGCCCGGCCCGGGGCAGCATGTCCGCCGGCGACTTCCTCACCTTCAGCACCGCCGTGACGATGCTGCTGTCCTCGGTCACCCAGCTGACCGGCGCGCTCCTGTCGGCCGCCGCCGTGCAGCCGATGTTCGAGCAGATCGAGCCCATCCTCAGGGAGGTCCCGGAGGTACGCGGCTCCAGCACCCGGCCGGGCCTGCTCACCGGCGCCGTCGAGGCGAAGAACCTGTCCTACCGGTACACCGACGACGGCCCGCTGGTGCTCGACGACGTGTCCTTCCAGGTGCGGCCGGGGGAGTTCGTGGCGATCGTCGGCGCGAGCGGCTGCGGCAAGTCGACCCTGCTGCGGCTGCTCATCGGCTTCGACAAGCCCCTCTCGGGCAGTGTGCTCTACGACGGCCAGGACCTGGCGGCGCTCGACCAGGCCGCCGTGCGCCGCCAGTGCGGCGTCGTCCTGCAGAACGCCCAGCCGTTCTCCGGCTCCATCCTGGAGTGCGTCTGCGGTGCGGAGACGTACCCGCTGGAGGAGGTCGCCGAGGCCGTGGCGATGGCGGGCCTGGCCGAGGACGTCAAGGCCATGCCCATGGGCCTGCACACCATGCTCTCCGACGGCGGCGGCACCGTCTCGGGCGGTCAGCGCCAGCGGCTGATGATCGCGCAGGCCCTCATCCGCAAGCCGCGCGTCCTCTTCCTGGACGAGGCCACCAGCGCGCTGGACAACGAGGCCCAGCGCGTGGTCATCGAGTCGACCCGCGCCCTGCGCGCCACCCGTGTCGTGATCGCCCACCGGCTGTCCACGGTCATGGACGCGGACCGGGTGATCGTCATGTCGGAGGGACGGGTCGTCCAGCAGGGCCCGCCGGCCGCACTGCTCGCCGACACCGGGGGGCTCTTCCACGAGCTGGTCCGCCGTCAGATCACCTGAGGGCGGCCGCTTCCCGGCGGCGCGCGGACTGTGCGCCGCCGGACGGCCTCCGGCGCCTGCCAGCGCGGACTCAGTACGGACTCGGTGCGGAGCCAGCGCGGAGTCGGTGCGGACTCAGTACGGGTGCCGGTCCGGCTTGCTCGTCCAGGCGTCGTAGGCGTGGGCGCCGATTTCGGGGTGGAGCTGCTCGATCTTGATCCTTCGCTCGCTCAGCGGTTTCGTGAAGTCCTCGTACTGGTAGGCGTCGTCGAAGCCGATCCGGCGGGTGTCGTCCAGGTCGCAGCTGAAGTAGACCTCGTCTATCCGCGCCCAGTAGATGGCGCTCATGCACATGGGGCACGGGGCGCCGCTGATGTAGATGGAGCAGCCCTGGAGCATCCGGGCCCGCTCGGGGACCGGATCCGGCGACCCCTCGGGACGGGGCACGTAGGCGAGGGTGCTCTCGTTCTGGTGCTCTTCGGAGATCGACGGAGCTTCGGGGTTGAGATGTGCCACGGCCTTGCGGATGGTCTCGACTTCGGCGTGGGCCGTGGGGTCCCCGGTCAGAAGGACGCGGTTCTGCCCGCGCGCGATGATCTCGCCGTCCCGGACGATTACCGCACCGAAGGGGCCGCCCCAGCCCTTCTCCACCGACTCGGTCGCGAGCCGTACCGCTTCGGTGATGAGTTCCTTGTGTTCCATCACGCGCCCTCCGATCGGCATGGCCGCCGGCGTGGGTGTCCTCTTGAGGAACGAAATCGTGGAACGGGTGAACAAACCCCTCGCGGGTAGACCAACCCCTGAGGCAACCAATCCTCGACGTCGACAACCCCTCGGCCGAACGCCCGATTTGCTCGAAAAGTCCTACACGAACTACGCTACCTGCTGTGAGTCCCCGTGCAAGCCGTGACGCCGGGGCTGACAACGCCACCGTGGTGATCTCGCAGAAGGTGCGCGCAGGCCGGGTCGGCGACTATCAGCGCTGGCAGGACAGGGCGAACGAGGCGGCCCGCGAATTCGAGGGGTTCGAGGGCGCCGAGGCGTACCCGCCCGAAGGCGGCGACGAGAACGTATGGGTGGCCGTCTTCCGGTTCTCCGGGATCGACCACCTGACCGCCTGGCTCGACTCGCCCCGGCGACGGGAACTGCTCGCCGAAGGCCAGGACCTGTTCGAGGGGCCTCCGACACAGGAGGTGCTCCACGGCGGCGCCCCCGCCGAGCAGGAGCCGGAAGCCGTCACGGCCGTCATCTCCCACGTGGTGGAGCCCGGACGGGAACAGGGGTTCCTGCGCTGGCAGGCGAAGGCCCTCAAGGCGCAGGAGAAGGCGCCCGGATTCATGGGGTCCGAGTTGTTCAGACCGGTCCAGGGAGTCCAGGAGCGCTGGGTCGCCGTGTTCCGGTTCGACTCCCGCGAGCACCTCGACGACTGGCTCGCGTCCGACGTCCGCCAGGAGCTGCTGGAGGAGGGGCGTCACTACTTCGCCTCCTACGACGTGCACAAGGTCGGTTCGGCGTTCAGCGGGTGGTTCCGCTTCGAGGGAGGCGCACGGGGCGGTGCCCCGCCCAACTGGAAGCAGGCCATGTCCGTGCTCCTGGCCCTCTATCCCACCGTGATGGTCCTGAACCTGACCGTGGGATACGAGCTGGACGAGCTCGGCGTCCCCGGCTACGTCGGTCTGTTCGTCGGCAACGTGCTGAGCGTCAGCGCGCTGACCTGGTTGCTGATGCCCCTGGTGAACAGAGCGCTCGCCTTCTGGCTGGTGCCGGGGCGCGCCCCGGCCCGCGTGCACGTGGCGGGCGCGGCGTTGGTGGTGCTCGCCTACCTGCTGTTCGTCGTGATCTTCGGGCTGATCAGCTGATGTCCGCGGGAGAGGGGTTCGAGGGGGTCCTGATCCGGCACGGCGACCGGGACTACGACCGCGCCAGGGCGGACGCGGTGTGGAACGGGCGCAAGCCGCAACGGTTCCCCGACGCCGTCGTGCGGGCCGCCTCCGAAGAGGACGTCCCGAGGGCCCTGTCCTACGCCCGCTCCCACGGGCTGCGCGTGTCGGTGCGCTCCGGCGGTCACAACTGGTCCGGCTCCCCGCTCCGGGACGGGGGCCTGCTGCTCGACCTGTCAGGGCTCGCGCGGTGCGAGGTCGACCCCGTGCCGGCGACGGCCACGGTCGGGCCCGCGGCCACCGGTCAGGACCTGGTCGCGGCGCTCGCCCCGCACGGACTGGCCTTCCCCGTGGGCCACTGCCCCACCGTCGCGGTGGGCGGATTCCTGCTGAGCGGCGGGCTCGGCTGGAACTCCCGTGCGTGGGGCGCGGCGTGCGCCGACGTCCAGGAGATCCAGGCCGTCACCGCGGACGGCCGGACGGTGATCTGCTCGGAGACGGAGAACAGCGACCTCTTCTGGGCCGCCCGGGGCGCGGGGCCGGGCTTCTTCGCCGTCACCACGCGCTTCCGGCTCGGCCTCCACCCCCAGCCGGCGGCCATCGTGACCACGAGCCTGACGTTCCCGGTGTCCGAGGTCGGCCGCGTGGCCGCATGGGGGGAGCGGACCGCGCGCGAACTCCCGCCGTACGTCGAGACGGCCCTCGTCCTGCGCGCCTCCGGAGACCCCGCCGCGACACCTCCGGCGGGGCCGCAGATCATGATCGGCGCCACCTCGTTCGCGGCGTCGCGGGAGGAGGCGCTCGCCTCGCTCGCCCCGGTGGACGCCTGCCCCTTCGCCGCGAGCGCCGAGTCCCGGCAGGCGCCCGAGCCGACGTCGTTCGCGGCCCTGCACGCGGGCGCAGGTTCCCTGTGGCCGCCCGGCCGCCGGTACGCGGCCGACACGCTGTGGTCGGCCGAGACCTACGAGACCCAGCTGACCCGGGCGGCCGACGCGGTCGCCCACGCCCCGTCCCCCAGGTCCCTCGTGCTCGCCCCGGTGCAACCGGTGTCCGAGGAGCCGGCCCTGCTGCGGAACATGGCCTTCTCGCCGCTCGGCCGGTCCTACTGCGTCTCCTACGCGATCTGGGACGACCCGGGCGCCGACGGGGCCAACGACCGCTGGCTGCGGGGCGTGGCGGCGGCGACGGACCCGTCGGGGCACGGCGGCCGGTACGTGGCCGAGGCCGACCTGGAAGCCGACGCCGCCCGAGCCCGGCGCGCGTACGCCCCCGCCGACTGGGACCGCCTGCAGGAGCTCAAGGCACGGTGGGACCCGGAGAACGTGTTCCACCCCTACCTGGCACCATGACGTGCCGCGCGCGCCGGCGTGCACCGGCAGCCCGGGGGACGGCGGTCATGCCCGCCGCCCCGAATCCGTGGGGAGCAGGTAGTTGGGTCCGTCGACGTAGTACTTGTTGATGTCCACGGCCCCCGAGCGGTCCTTGCTGAACAGCGTTCCGGCGGTGACCATCGCCTTGATCGGCAACCGGGGCGCCTTGAGCACCCGGGCGCGCAGCACCGCGGCCGGTTCCGCGGGAAGCCGGTCGACGGCTTCGGTGAGGCGGTCCCGGACGAGCCCCAGCCAGGTGTCCAACGGGCCCCGGCCGCGTTCGGCCAGTTCGAAGGCAAGGGCAGCCGCACACAGATGAACGGGCACGGTCGTGAACAGGTCGGCCAGCGGGCCGTCGTCGGTGACGAGGACCCGGGGGTCGGCGAAGCCCAGCAGACCCGCGGCTGCCGCCCCGCCGATCCGTGCGGCAAGGCGCGCAGGGTGCACGCGTGGCCCGTCGTTGTCCTTGAGCAGCAGCCGCATCCGGGGGAGGCCGCCGTGGCCGTCGAGGACGATCGAGGTGTTCTGCTGGTGCGATTCCAGCGCGACGCCATAGGAGAAGAGGGTGGTGTGCCAGTCCAGCAGGCGGACGGTATGAGGAGCAGACCATGCACGACGCCGAGACCGGCAAGCCGCTTCACCGCGCAGGTCGCCGCTCTGGACGCCTTCGACGAGGTCCTGGCGGACCTCGCATGGCCCTGCGCGTGCGGCTCCGCCGCGGTGACCTGCTGCTGGTGGACAACATGGCCATCCTGCACGGCAGGACTTCGTTCGCCGACCCACCCCCACCGCACGCCGGCCGCTGCCTGGCGCGGGTGTGGGCCGACTGATCCGTTCTTCCCTCTGCCCGTGGCCGTTTCGTGGACCGTGGCCCGTTAGCCTCCAGCCATGGTTGGTAGAGGGATGCACGGTGCTGCTGTTGGGCAGATGTGGTTCGAGCCGACGGTCGAGTTTCGGGCCCAGATGAAGCACGGCTGCGGAGACGACAGATGGTTCTGGAGATCGGCGGAGTTGATAGTGCCGCCGCTCCGTGAACCCCTTGGGTCGCAGGGGGAACTCCGTGCGGCAGTTCGCGTCTACGGCCGGTTGGCTGCATCGATCTTGGAAATCAGAAAGCAGGTCTTGCGCGCTCGGGTAACAGGTCATTGGCTGCCGGACGGTGGCACTGCCGTAGCGCACTACGAGTGGCGACGCTCTGGGGAGACGGGCCGACTGATACCTGCGGAGGAACCAGTCGTCCTGTGGATCGGCTGAACTCTGAGACCTGGGGTGACCGCTGTTCACCGCCCTGAAGGGGACGGTTGGGGCACGCACCGCGTGCACCCGGTGTCGGTTCGGCTCCGACTGACGTCGGCGAAGGTGACGCCCCCCGATTGGCTGCTCGTGCGGTGCCGCCCTGTGGCGGAGGTGCGTCAGCTCTGTGCGGTGTCGTCGCTCGCCTGCCCGGCGGTCTCAGCTGCGCGTGCCTTCTCGCGCATCTTGCGCACCAGCTCGGCCTTCTGGGCGGCGGCACTCTGGCGGTCGCGGTTGCGGTGCGGACCGTTGTTCTGCCGTTCGGCACGGGACAGCTTCTTGCGCTGGCCGCCGCCCTGGCCCACGGGGTTGTTGATGTTCTTGCTGTCGGTCACGGGTTCTCCCGATGTGATGTGAAGTGATCTACGGATTCATCGGTGGGGGACGGGCGCGGCGACGTCGAAGGACGTCGGCAGGGGCCCGTCACGCTCTCACTCGTAAATCGGTGTCTGGAAGAACATGACAAAGACGTTACCTGGTTCCGTCGGCCCCGCACGCCAGGTTTTCGCCGCCCCCGCGTCGGCCGGGCTTCCGCCGAGTGCCCGGGGTCGGCTCGGCTACGACCGGCCGTGCGCGGTGGGGTGATCTGGCGCACAGATGCCGTGCCACCCCTTTTCGCCACCCTCCGTAGCCGCGTGCTGACATTCTTCCCAGCAGATTCTCCCCAGGGGGCCTTGCGGCCTGCTTCCACGCGTTCGCGGGAGCTAAGTTGATCAATGGCGTCGATGTGCTGCCTACAGCCAGTCCCGCTTCTTGAAGATGAAGTACAGGCTCACGCACACCACCGCCATCAACAGGATCGCGAAGGGGTACCCGAACGCCCACTTCAGCTCGGGCATCGCCTCGAAGTTCATCCCGTAGATCGTCCCCACCAGCGTGGGCGCGAACAAAATCGCCGCCCACGACGAGATCTTCTTGATCTCCTCGTTCTGCTCGAAGCCCGCCTCCGCCAGCGCCCGCATCTCCGCGTTCTGCTGCTGGGTGACGAGGGTGGCGTTGACCTGGAGGATGTCGGTGAGGGCCGAGCGGATGCCGTCGACGCGTTCGCTGATGTGGGTGACGTGGTCGGCGACGTCGCGCAGGTAGCTCTGGAGTTCGTCGTCGGTGCCGTATTTGGTGAAGCCGGCCATCAGGCCGTGCAGCATGCCGGTCAGGGGGCGGGTGGCGCGCTGGAACTCCACCATCTCGCGGGCCAGTTCGTAGATGCGCCGGGACACGGCCGGGTCACCGCCGAAGACCTCGGTCTCGATCTCGTCGACGTCGTTCTGGACGCCCGCCACGACCGGCGCGTAGTCGTCGACCACCGCGTCGAGGATGGCGTAGAGCACGGCCTCCGGGCCCAGGGCCAGCAGCTCGGGGTTGCCCTCCATGCGGCGGCGCACCGCCGAGAGGTCGGGGGCCGCGCCGTGGCGGACCGTGATGACGAAGTCGGGGCCGACGAAGACGTGCAGCTCGCCGAAGTCGACCTCTTCGGGGGCGTCGAGGTAGCGGGCGGCGCGCAGGACGACGAAGAGCGTGTCGCCGTAGCGCTCCAGCTTGGGGCGCTGATGGGCTTCGAGGGCGTCCTCGACGGCCAGCTGGTGGAGGTCGAACTCGTCGGCGAGGGAGAGCAGTTCCTCCTCGCTTGGCCGGTGCAGTCCGATCCACGCCATGCTGTCGGGCTGGTCGCGCAGCAGCCGGTAGGTGTCCGCCAGCGAGCCGGGAGTGGCGACGCGGTGGCCGTCGCGGTAGACGGCGGCGTGGACGACGCTGCCCTCGTCGCGGTCCGGAGCGGCCGGCGGGGTGCCGGGTGCGGCCGGGGGAGTGGCGGGGGTGACCGCGCGACCGTTCATGGGGCGCAGCCACGAGTGGCGCTTGGGCGTGGAGCGGGGGCGGGGAGGGCGTTCGGGCACGGAATCTCATTCCCTCTCGCTCGTCTCAGGGCCACAGAACAGGATATACGGGCCCAAAGAAACGTCTGGGGCGGGTGGTGTTCTCGGAACGTACCCCTCCAGGGGCGGTCAGCCGGAGTGTCTCAGTGAGTCCAGATGCCGGGTCAGCACCCGCCGCATCGCCTCCGGCGTCACGTCGCCGGGACGCAGGACGGCCTGGAGCGTGAGGCCGTCGAGCAGAGCGGCGAGCCGCAGGGCCTCGATGTCGAAGTCGGCGTCCTCGGAGAGCCCGCCCGCGCGCCGCGCCTCGCTCAGCACCCGGACGAGCAGGGCGTGCATGCCCTCGTGCGAGGCGTCCAGGCGCGGGCGCAGTTCCGGCCGGGTGCGGGCGGCCGTGGTGAAGGCCAGCCAGAGCGTCGCCTCCTCCTGGCGCGCCGCGTCGAGCGGCAGGAATTCGGCCAGCAGTTCCGTCATCCCCGCCCGGCGGTCCCCGGCCCGCGCCCCGGGGCTCAGGATCCGGTCGGCGTGGCCGCGTACGCGGTGCTCGATGCGGCGGGCCAGTTCCTCCATGGCGAACGTCATCAGCTCGCCGTGGCCCGTGAAGTAGTGGCGCACCGAGCCGATGGCGAGCCCGGCCTCGTCGGCGACCTTGCGCAGCGAGGCGTTCTCCAGGCCGTCCCGGGCGGCGACACGGAACACCGCGTCCGCCACCTCCTGCCGGCGGGCCTCACGGTCGACGATCTTCGGCATGTTGCCTTTTATAGCACGACCGGGCTAAATTCTTTTTGGCACGACCGAGCTATAAAAGACCGAAGGAGTGGTGGAGTGAACGTCTGGCTGCTCGCCGGGCTCATCGCCGTGGCCGCTGTCGCCGTGATCGCCAAGCGCCTGGGCGGCGAACCCCTCAACGTCCGCGACCTGTTCGCCCCCGCCGTGGTGCTCACCGCCTTGGGCGGCTGGTCGGTGTACCGCGCGCACGACCTCACCGGCGGCGACCTCGCCTGGGCCGTCGCCGGCGTCGCCCTGGGCCTCGCGCTCGGCGCCCTACGGGGCCGGACTGTCCACGTCTTCGAGAAGCAGGGCGTGCTGTGGCAGCGCTACACCGGCCGCACCTTCCTCGTCATCGCCCTGTCCGTCCCGGTCATGGGCGGCTTCGCACTGCTCGCCGCCTCGATGGGCATGCACGAGCAGGCGCGGCCCGTCCAGCTCTCCATCGGCGTCGGCTTCCTCGGCGAGGCCCTCGTGATCGGCCGCCGGGGCCTGGTCAGCGGCATCCCCTTCGCCCCCGACCGCCGCTGACCCCACCGCGCCCCGCCCTCACTCCCCGACGTCGCGACTGCGCAGGTCCGCCGCCGTCTCCCTGCGGACGAGCAGTCGCGCCCGTCCTCCCGAGACGGCGGCCACCGGAGGCCGCCCGACCAGGTTGTACACCGAGGCCATCGACAGCTGGTACGCCCCCGACGCCGGCACCGCCAGCACGTCCCCGGGCCTGACGTCCGCCGGCAGCGGCACGTCCTCCGCCAGCACGTCACCCGCCTCACAGTGCCGGCCCACCACCGTCACCGGCCGCGGCGGCGCCCCGGCTGCGCGCCCCACCAGCCGGACCGTGTACCGCGCCCCGTACAGCGCCGGACGGGGGTTGTCGCTCATGCCGCCGTCCACGGCGACGAACATGCGGTCCCCCGCGGACTTCACGGCCAGCACCCGGTAGAGGGCCACCCCCGCCGGGCCGGTGATCCAGCGGCCCGGTTCCACGGTCAGCCGGGGCACCGGAAGCCCCTGCCGGCCGCACAGCGACTCCAGTTCGCCGCCCACGCGCTCGGCGTACCCGCGCGGGTCCAGGGCCGGGTCCCCCTCGCGGTAGGCGATGGCGAAGCCACCGCCCAGACCGAGTTCGGGGAAGATCACGCCGTGCCGGTCGCGCAGGCGGCCGAGCAGCGGGACCAGACGGCGCACGGCCGCGATGTACGGGCCGGTCGAAGCGATCTGCGAACCCAGGTGGCAGTGCAGGCCGACGAGTTCGAGCCGGGGCTGGCCCAGGACCCGGGCCACGGCCTCCTCCGCCTCGCCGCTCGCGACGGACAGGCCGAACTTCTGCCCCTCCACCCCCGTCCGCACCGCCGCGTGCGCACCCGCCGCCACGCCCGGCACCACGCGGACCATGACCCGCTGCCGGGCACCCGGCGGCACCAGCGCCGCCAGGCGGGCGATCTCGCCGGTGCCGTCGATGACGACGCGGCCCACACCCAGCCGCAGCGCCGTGCGCAGGTCGTCGGGGCTCTTGGCGTTGCCGTGCAGGACGATGCGCTCGGGCGGGAAGCCCGCGAGCGCGGCGAGTTCCAGTTCCCCGGCGGAACAGGCGTCGAGGCCGAGGCCCTCCTCCTCGATCCAGCGGACCAGCGCGCGGCACAGGAACGCCTTGCCCGCGTAGGCGACGCCGGCGTCCGGCAGGGCCGCGCGCCAGGCCCGGGCCCGCGCGCGGACCTCGTCCTCGTCGATGACGTACGAGGGGGTGCCGAACCGGTCGGCCAGCTCGGCGAGGGCGACGCCGCCGACGGCCAGGTCGCCCGAGGGCAGCACCCGGGCGGACGCCGGCCACACGGGCGCGGGTGCGGGCGTGGGCTCCTCGGCCGGGACGGGCAGCGGACGCGGTGCGAGGGGAAGGGACACGGGCGATCTCCTTCGGTGGAACGTGCGGAGGCCGGGGTCCCGGCGCCCCGGCCGGCGGCGGCCGGGACGCCGGGACCGGGGCGGCGGTCCGTGGGGACGGCGGACGTCAGCCCGGGAAGCTCAGCAGCAACGGCGAGGTGTCCTCGGGCGACCGCCGTACGGGCGGGGCGCTGAGCTGGGGATCGACGGAGACCTCGGTGACGCCGAGCGGGGCGGCCAGGGCCGAGACGGCCGGCAGGGCGAGGCGGACCGACGGGACGGCCGGGCCCAGACAGTCGACGAGCCGCCGCCGGGTGGTGAAGGCGACGGCCGTCCGGGTGCCGAGCGGGGTGCGGAACAGACGCAGGGCGAAGCCCGTGGGGCAGGGCCGCACGGGGACGTACAGCGGCCTCGCCGGGCCGGGATGGGAGGGGTCGCCGTCGTCGGCCCGGTGGCCGTCGGCGCGGTCCGCGCGGCCGGCGGCATCGGAGGTCGTGACGGCTGCGACGGCCGCCGCTTCGGCGGGGGTACGGCTCACATGCATGACGGTCCTCGGTGGGAGTGCCGGTAAAGGACGGTGCGACGGTCACGCTATGCCCGCCCCATGCCCCGCCGAGCGCTTCCTTGACAGCACGTTTACCCGTTCCGGTGGTCCCTTGACGGCGTGTTGACGTGCGGCCCTTCGCGCGCCGGGACACCCCCGCCCCTTGACCCGCCCGGGACACCGCTCCAGGATCACCGGAGCAGAGGGCGCCGGCCGGCGGGCCGGAACCGCGCCGCGCGACACTGGAGGACACGTGACGACAACCAGCGCGACGGGCACCACCGGCCCGGCGGAGGCCTTCCGGGCGGCCCGGGACTTCCTGCTCGCGCACCGCGAGGACTACGCGCGGGCGTACGAAGGCTTCACCTGGCCCCGGCCCGCCGAGTTCAACTGGGCGATCGACTGGTTCGACACGATCGCCGACGGCAACGACCGCACCGCGCTGTGGATCGTCGAGGAGGACGGCACCGAACAGCGGATCTCCTTCGACGCGCTGCGCCGCCGCTCCGACCGCGTCGCCAACTGGCTGCGCGCCCGGGGCGTACGGGCCGGCGACCGCCTCGTCGTCATGCTCGGCAACCAGACCGAGCTGTGGGAGACCGCCCTCGCCGCGATGAAGCTGCGCGCCGTCGTCATCCCCGCCACCCCGCTGCTGGGCCCCGCCGACCTCGCCGACCGCCTCGCCCGCGGCCGGGCCCGCCACGTGGTCGTACGGGCCGAGGACACCGCCAAGTTCACGGACGTGCCCGGCGACTACACCCGCATCGCGGTCGGCGGCACGCCCGGCGGGGACTGGCTGGCGTACGAGGACTCGGCCCACGCGGACGAGGCGTTCACGCCCGACGGACCCACCCGGGCCGACGAGCCGCTGCTGCTCTACTTCACCTCCGGCACCACGGCCCAGCCCAAACTGGTCGAACACACCCACACCTCTTACCCCGTCGGGCACCTGACGACCATGTACTGGATCGGCCTGCGGCCCGGCGACGTCCACCTCAACATCTCCTCGCCCGGCTGGGCCAAGCACGCCTGGTCCAACCTCTTCGCCCCCTGGAACGCCGAGGCCACGGTCTTCGTGCACAACTACACCCGCTTCGACGCGGCCCGCCTGATGGCCGAGATGGACCGCTGCGGCGTCACCAGCTTCTGCGCCCCGCCGACCGTCTGGCGGATGCTCATCCAGGCCGACCTGGGCGCCCTGCGACGCCCGCCGCGGGAGGCCGTGGCCGCCGGCGAGCCGCTCAACCCCGAGGTCATCGAGGCCGTCCGCAGGGCCTGGGGGCTGACCATCCGGGACGGCTTCGGCCAGACGGAGACGTCCGTGCAGGTCGCCAACCCGCCCGGCCAGGCACTGAAGACCGGCTCCATGGGCCGCCCCAGCCCCGGCTTCACCGTGGCCCTGCTCGACCCGCACACCGGGGAGCCGGCCGACGAGGGCGAGATCGCCCTCGACCTGAGCGAGCGTCCCGTCGGCCTGATGACCGGCTACGCGGGCGACCCCGAGCGCACCGCCGAGGTGATGGCCGGCGGCTACTACCGCACCGGCGACATCGGCTCCCGCGACGCCGACGGATACATCACCTACGTCGGGCGCGCCGACGACGTCTTCAAGTCCAGCGACTACAAGATCTCGCCCTTCGAGCTGGAGAGCGCGCTGCTGGAGCACGAGGCCGTCGTGGAGGCCGCCGTCGTCCCGGCGCCCGACCCCCTGCGGCTGTCCGTGCCCAAGGCCTACGTCGTGCTCGCCGAGGGCTGGGAGCCCGGCCCCGACACCGCCAAGGCCCTCTTCGCCCACTCACGGGCCGTGCTCGCGCCGTACAAGCGGATCCGCCGCCTGGAGTTCGCCGACCTGCCCAAGACGGTGTCCGGCAAGATCCGCCGCGTCGAGCTGCGCGAGCGGACCGCGCGGGGCGGCGGCGTCGAGTACCGGGAGGAGGACCACCGGTGAGCGCCCCCGCCGGGCCCGGAAAGGCGTGAGCGGGGAGGGCCCTCCCGGGCCCACCCCGCCATCCCCCGTGCCCCCCGTATCCCCCCGTGGTCGTGCTTCCCCCGTGGTGGGCCCGCGTTCCCCCGTGGTCCGCGGGCCCGGCCCCAGTTTCCGCCTCGCGGCAGCCAAGTCGCCATGCCGCGACGCGAGTTCAGAGCAAGAATTGAGGTTGGCGGTGCGTGCGGGCCTCAGCCGCGGCCGCGCCGGACGAGCTCGTCGGCCCAGTCGTTGAGGGCCCGCGGCAGGCCCGTGAGATCCAGGACGAACAGCGGAAGACGCAGGTCGTCGGCGCGCGTGCGCGCGTCGCCCGCGTATCCGGCCAGCGAGAAGCAGGCGCTGTCGGACGACTCGAGCAGGCCGTGCAGCCACAGGCACTCCACGTCCCGCAGCGTGGTGGGCAACGTCGTCGGGTCGACCCGGACGACGAGTCCCTCGGCCCGCAGGTCGACGCCGGACGCGGCGGGCGCCGGGCAGCTGCCGGGACGCCGTACGCCCGTGAAGCCGAGCCAGCGCAGATAGCGTTCGGCCGCCATGACCGCGTCGCGCTCGGTGCGGATCGCCACCGGCCGGAAGGGCGGGGGCGTGACCGCGCCCCGGCGGGACCCGTCGTCGTCGGGCCCTCGCGGCGCGACGTCGCACGACGGCTGGACGGGCAGCCGCACCACTGCCCCGCAGGAGCAGCCGAACTCGGGCCGCGGCCACTGGCCCTGGCGGTCGCAGGCGGGGCAGCGCACGGCGACCCACGAGTCCCGCCAGGTCCGGTGGGCGAGTAACTCCGGGTCCGCGTCCGGCAGGACGGGCACGGTGAGGGGGGCTCCGCAGGCACAGGGGAAGGTGGGCGGGGTGAAGGAGTGCTCCCGGCGGCACGTGGGGCAGTGCACCGGCACGCTCTTGGCCATGGTGGGCTCCAGCGGGGGATCCGTAGGGGTTGTGGGGCACCCCATCGTCCACGATGCGGAGCCGGCCGTGCAGCCAATCGCCAAGGCCGGCGCGGAGGTTCCGGGCGGCGGCGCCGGAGGGCGCGACCGGGACGTGGGCCGGCGCCGCCGCCCGGGTCCCCGAGGCTGACCCGCGCGGGGTCAGGGGAGGGGCTCGAACTCCTCGACGGCGTCGATGTCCGGCCCGTGCGGGGTGTTCGCCTCCCGCTCGATCATGATCTCGACGAGCACCGGCCGGGACGTCGAGACGGCCTCCTTGCGGGCCCATTCCAGGGCCGGCCGGATGTCCGCGGGGCCCGTGACGCGGCGTCCCGAACAGCCGTAGGCGCGCATGAGCCCGACGTTGTCCGTACCGGTTTCGTCGTAGTGGACGTCGACCTGGTAGTTCATTCCGTAGCCGATCGAGGCCTGCCGGATCAGTCCCAGGTATTCGTTGTTGAGCATGATCAGGACGCAGGGCACCTCGTACTGGGCGGCGACCGCCAGCTCCTCCACCATGTACTGGAAGCCGTAGTCCCCGACGACGCCGACCACCTCGGTGCCGCCCCGGCCCATGCCCTCCAGCGCCTTCTTCACCCCGATCGCCGCGGGGATCTCCCAGCCGAGCGGCCCGGCCTGGCCGCACACCTGGTAGTGGCGCGGGCGGTGGGCCTTCTGGTGCTGGCCGCCCCAGATCTGGTACAAGCCGATGGCGGTGACGAAGTAGGTGTCCTCGCCGAAGGTCTCGTTGATCTCCTTGTAGACCCGCGGCGCCTTGACCGGGACCGTGTCGAAGTCCTCCCGGCGGGTCAGGGTCCGCTTGAGGTGGCGGCAGCGGTCGCGCCACGGGGCGCCGCCCGCCGTCGCGCCGCGGCGCTTCGCCGCCTCCAGCAGGGCGGCGAGGAAGAGCTTCGCGTCGGCGACGACGCCCAGGTCGGGTTCGATGACCCGGCCCAGCTGTGTGGGCTCGACGTCGACGTGCACGAACGTGCGCGCGCCCTTGTAGACCGCGGTGTCCGCACCGGTGTGCCGGTCACCGAAGCGGGCGCCGACGGCCAGCACGAAGTCCGACTCCAGGAACGAGGCGTTGGCGTACCGCTGACAGGTCTGGATGCCGGTCGTGCCCATGTTGAGCTCGTGGTCGTCCTCGATGACGCCCTTGCCCATGAGGGTGACCTGGAAGGGGACGCGCAGGTGTTCCACGAGCGCCCGCAGTTCGTCCGCCGCGTCCGCCAGGATCACCCCGCCGCCGGCCAGGACCAGCGGCCGTTCGGCCGCCAGCAGCAGCTCCAGCGCGGCCGCCACGGCGGGCGGGTGCGGCTCGGCCGTCCGCAGCGGCAGCCGGGTGTCGGCGGCCGCGTCGTAGAGGATCTCGCGCCGGGCGACGTCGACGGGGATGTCGACGAGTACCGGCCCGGGGCGGCCCTCGCGCGCGGTCCGGAACGCCTCGCGGAAGACCCAGGGGACCTGGGCCGCCTCCTTGACCTGCACGGCCCACTTGGTCACCGGCCGCACGACGTCCACGATGTCGACCGCCTGGAAGGCCTCCTGGTGCAGCTTGGCCGAGACGGCCTGGCCGGAGACGCACAGCATCGGCACGGAGTCGGCGAAGGCGGTGTAGAGACCCGTGACGAGGTTGGTGGCGCCGGGGCCGGAGGTGGCGAGGGCGACCCCGACCCTGCCGTTGGTGCGGGCCCAGCCGTCGGCCATGTGGGTCGCGCCCTCCTCGTGCCGCACGATGAGGTGCTCGATCCCGCCGACCCGCGCCATCGCCTGGTAGAGGGGCAGGATGGCGGCGCCGGGGCAGCCGAAGGCGATGTCGACGCCCTCGTCCTTCATGACGTGCACCGCCGCCTCCATGGCGGGCATCCGCACGGCGGTCACCGGACCGGCCCGCCGGACAGCCGTTCCACGCCGCGCAGCAGCGCGGAGTGGTCGAGCCCGCCGTCGCCCTGGGCGCGCAGCGCCGCGACCAGCTGGGCGACCAGGGCGCCCACGGGCACGGCGGCGCCGACCGCGCGGGCCGCGTCGGTGACGATGCCCATGTCCTTGTGGTGCAGGTCGACCCGGAAGCCCGGGGTGAAGTCGCGGGCGAGGAAGGCGTGTTTCTTGCGGGTGAGCACGGCGGAGCCGGCGAGCCCGCCGCCGAGCACGTCCAGGGCGGCGGCCAGGTCCACGCCGGACTTCTCCAGGAAGACCACGGCCTCGGCGCACGCCTGGAGCGTGACGGCCACGATGAGCTGGTTCGCGGCCTTGACGGTCTGGCCGGCGCCGTGCGGGCCGGTCAGGACGACGGTCGTCCCGAGGACCCGCAGCAGGGGCTCGGCCGCGGCGAAGTCGTCCGGGTGGCCGCCCACCATGACGGAGAGCACGCCTTCGACGGCACCGGCCTCACCCCCGCTGACCGGGGCGTCGAGGACGCGGAGGCCGCGGGCCGCGCCGGCCTCGGCCAGGGCCCGGGAGATCCGCGGGGTGACCGAGGACATGTCGATGAACAGGGCGCCGGGCCGGGCCCGGGCCAGGACGCCCTCGTCGCCGTGGGCGACGGCGGCGACCTGGGCGTCGGCGGGCAGCATGGTGACGACGACGTCCGCGTCGCGCACGGCGTCGGCGACGGACCCCGCCGGGGTGCCGCCCGCGGCGGCCAGGCGGTCGAGCTTGTGCTCCTCAAGGGTGTACCCGGTGACGGAGTAGCCCGCCTTGAGCAGGTTCTCGGCCATGGGCGCGCCCATGATGCCGAGGCCTATCCAGGCGACGGAGGGGAGTGCGGTGTCGGCCAGCATGGTGTCGCGTCCGTTCCTCTCGATGGGTGGGGGAGCGGGTCCTCAGCCGGCGGCCGGGCGCGACGGGGCGCACCGGTCCGCCAGCCAGGCGAAGCTCTCGGCGTGCGGGGCGGCGGGCTTGTGCTCCAGGCCGATCCAGCCGGCGTAGCCCGCCTCGTCGAGCCGGTCCAGCAGGGCGGGGACGTCCAGGCGGCCGGAGCCGGGGGCGCCGCGCCCGGGGACGTCGGCGATCTGGACGTGGCCCGTGACGCCGCCCGCGTGGGCGGCGATGACCTCGGGAAGGTCCTCGCCGTTCGTCGCCAGGTGGTAGAGGTCCATGAGGAACCGCGCGTTGTCCAGGCCGGTGGCCTTGTTGACCTTGTCCACGACCTCGATCGCGTCCGCCGCCGTGACGAGCGGATAGTGCGGTGACTCCCGGGAGTTGAGGGCCTCGACCAGCAGCCGGGCGCCCGCCCGGTCGGCGGCCCGTGCCGCGTGGACGAGGTTCTCCAGGGCGAGGGCGTCCTGTTCCCGCGGGTCGAGCCCCGCGACGCGGTTGCCGTACAGCGCGTTGAGCGCGGTGCACCCCACCGACCGTGCGAAGGCGGCGGCGACCTCCACGTTCGCGCGGAAGCGCGCCGACTCCTCGCCGGGCAGCGACAGGGCGCCCCGGTCGGGCCCCGGCAGGCGGCCCGCGTAGAAGTTGAGCGCCACCAGGCGGGTCCCGGCGCGGGCCAGGGCCTCGCGCAGCGCGTCGAGCCGGGCCGCCTCGGGCACCGGCTCGTCGGGCCAGGGCCACCACAGCTCCACGGCCGTGAAGCCCGCCGCCGCGGCCGCCGCGGGGCGCCGCAGGAGAGGGAGCCCGGTGAAGAGGATCGAGAGGTTCACATCGAAGCGGTCCAGGGAACGGGAGCCTGCCATGCCCGGCCTCATTTCCGTATGACGGAATTAGAGTTCTGCTCAGCGAAATGCAGGCTGCCCGTGAGGTCGTGCGCTGTCAAGGCCCCGCGCACGGCGAGAGGCCGCCACGCGGCAGCGTGACGGCCTCTCGGAAGGGGAACGGCGGGATCGCTCAGCCGGTGAGCGCCGCCTCGCGGTGCCCCGACGCCAGGAGCGCCGAGTCGAGCACGTCCCACAGGTTCGCGAGGTTGTCGAGGAACGCGTCCACGCCCTCGGTGATCAGCTCCTCGGTCTCCTCGTTGAGCACGGAGCCGACCGCGGCGATCGCGTTCTCCTCGTGCATCTGCTCGGCGCCGATCTCCCCCCAGTGCTCCAGGAGGTAGTGCATCTCCGGGTCGTCGAGCGAGGCGCGGTAGAGCCCGCTGTCGACCAGGCAGCGCTTCTCGCCGGGTATGAGCTGCCGGTTGGAGATCATCTCCAGGGCGAGGGCCGTGCCGAGATTGCGCAGCGTGGACTCCTTGTCCACCGCCTGGCGCCCGTCGAACACGGCCATCGCCTTGCGCGTCTGCACCAGCAGACCCGTCGTCGGGTCGTACCCCGGCAGGCTGCCGAGGATCTTGTCCGAGAACTCCTTCAGGCCCGCCTCGACCCGCTGCTGGTCGTCGAGGTCGGCGAAGACCGCACGGCCCGCGGCCCGGTTGAGGATGTAACCCGCCATGGTGGCGAGCTCCGGACCGTGGTCCTCCTCGCTCTCCACGATCTCCTGGAGCAGCTTGCTCTCCCGGGAGAACTCGAAAGAGGTCAGGGCCTCGGGGAACCTGCCCCCGGGCCGGGTCACGGCGCAGAACTTCTGGATCTGGTGGAAGAGGGCGCCCACGACCTCCGCCGTGGGGTTCCCCGAAGTCCAGTGGTCGAACACGGGGTGGTCGTAGCAGCGGTGCCCGCGAATGCGCTCCACAAGCTGATCAATGCTCGTGCTCACTGTTTCCTCCGATACCGGCGAAAGAATTCAGGAAGACCGGCCCGTTCCCCGGACCGGCCGAATCCTCTTGGGTGAGAAGGGGTGTCCGGCTCCGCCGGCCGCCAGTCGGTCACCCGGTCCTCGACGGACCGTGCGCGGCCGGGGCCGGGCCGCCTTCGGGGGCGGCCGATGTACATCCAGCTGATGAGCTGCTCGTCGTCCTCGACGCCGAGGGACTTCCGTACGTACTCGTGGGCGCAGAGCCCTCCGGTGCGCCATACGGCGCCGTACCCGAGGGCGTGCGCCGCCAGGGAGATGCTGTGCGCCGCGCACACGGCCGACGCCAGCTGTTCCCACGCGGGCACCTTCGGGTGCTCCCGGCTCCGGCACACCACCGCGACGATCAGGGGTGCGCGCAGAGGTTTCCCCCGGAGCCGCCCGACCGCCGCGGCACTCGTACCGGGATCGTCCCGCAGGGCGCTCTGTGCGAACACCTCGCCCAGCTCGCGGCGTGCCTCGCCCCTGAAGACCAGAAGGCGCCAGGGCCGCAGACCGCCGTGGTCGGGAGCCCGGGAAGCCGCCTCCAGCATGATGCGGAATTCGTCTTCCGAAGGGCCCGAGTCCGAGACCTGGTGAATGCTCCGGCGGGTCGTCAAACATGTAAGGGCGTCCATCACTCCCCAACTGTCCTGCCGCTTTCGGGACTTCTCCACACGTTGTCAGCGGCCCGGACGGCTGTCCAATAGGGAAACGCAATCAGTCGGAGGGAACCCGCCGGGCCGCCTCCGCGGTGCCCGCCGGGACTTCGCCCGGATCCTGCCGGGCCACTTCGCGGGCCTCCTGGACGATGCGGTGCAGGGATTCCAGCACCTCCCGGGAGCCGGCCAGGAAACGGTGGCCGGCCGGGGTGAGCGTCACCGTCCGCCGCGTGCGCTCGAAGAGGACGGCACCGATCTCCTTCTCCAGGCACTTGATCTGCTGGCTCAGTGTGGGCTGCGCGATGTACTCCCGCGCGGCCGCCCGGCCGAAGTGCAACTCCTCGGCGACGGCCACGAAATACCGCAGGCGGGTGCTCGAGATGCTGATCGGATGGCGCACTCCCCCCTCACCCCCCATCTCAGGGCTGCCCCCCACCCGGTGCGCACGTCGCCACCACGGCGGGGCGGCACGGGGCCGGTGGCGCGGGGGAGCCCCTACGGCGGCCGGAATCCGACTCACCCCGGACGAACGCGGAATGCTGGAATATGTCGCTGCACCCCTGCATGAATCCCCCCGTCGCCCCGTGAGGCGGCCACCGCACGCACCGCTGAACGCCACCGAACCCATCCTCGCCACCCGGCCCCGCACGGTCCAGCGGGGTTCATGTTCCTGCACCTGCAAGAACATGAAAGGAGCCGACATGCGTGAGAACGCGGACAGCGCGCGGGAATGCGCCGGGCGAGGGGGTCCGGGCTGTCCCCGTCACGTCCAGGACCTGGAACCGCTGTCCCGGCTGGTCGAGGACCTCGTGGGCCGGGCGTCCGCCGGGCACCCCGCGGCGGCCCTGGTCGCCCCCCTCGAGTACTCCGTCGCCGTGCAGAAGGGCGCGCTCGAAGCGATCAAGTCCGCCCTGGCCCAGGCCGGCGGGAGCGGTACGGGACGCCGGCGGGACGCGCCGGTCACGGCCCTCGACGGCGCCCGGCGCGCCGGCCCCGCGCTCCGGGAGGCCGTGGCCGCGTGCCGGGAGGAACTGCTGGTCGCCCAGCCCGTCGGCCGCCGGCCGCGCGGCGGATGGGCGGACCTCGGCCCGCCGGGGGCCGGCCCCCAGCTCCGGCACGGTGTCGCGGTGCGCTACCTGCGGGGGGCCTCCCCGGTCGGCGCGGCCGACGGGCAGGCGGATGACGTACGGCAGGCGCTCGCCGCCGGCGCCGAGGTCCGGGTCGCCGGGCTGCTGCTCGAACGGCTGGTCGTCTGTGACCGTACGATCGCCTTCCTGCCCGCCCACGACGAGGACTGCGGCCCCTGCCTGGAGGTCCGCCACCCGGCGCTGGTCCGGCACCTGGCGCTCGCCTTCGACACGGCCTGGCGCGCCGCCCGGCCCGTCGCCGCCGCGGACGGCGCACCGGAACGGCCCCGCGACGAGCTCCGGCACGCCGTCCTGCGCATGATGGTGGAGGGCCACACCGACGAGGTCATCGCCCGCAGGCTGGGCGTGAGCCCCCGCACCGTCGCCGCCCACGTCCGCCGCGAGGCCGTGAGCCTGGGCAGCCGCAGCCGCGCCCAACTCGGCTATCTGCTCGCGCGGTCGGGCATGCGCCTGTCGCCCTGACCGCTCCGCGCTCCCCCCGGACCGCCCGGACGGGGGCGGCGCCGTCAGCCGTCGACCGGACGCGGCCGTTCCGCCACGACCGCCTTCATCGCGAGGTGGGAGGTCAGCCGGGCCACTCCCGGCAACGTGGCCAGCTCGTTGGTGTAGCAGTGCTCGTAGGCGCTGATGTCCGCGACCGCGATCCGCAGCAGGTAGTCCTGCCCGCCGAACAGCCGGTACGCCTCGACGACGTCGCGCAGCTCCCGCACCCGGTCCTCGAAGGCGGTGATCGTGGCCCGGTCCTCCTTCTGCAACTCGACGCACACGAACACCTCGAAGCTGCGGCCGATCCTCGCCGGGTCGACCACCGCCGCGTAGCGCCGGATGACGCCGTCGGCCTCCAGCTGCCGCACCCTCCGCAGACAGGGGGAGGGGGTGAGCCCCACACGGTCCGCCAGCTCGGCGTTGGGCAGCCGGCCCTCGCTCTGGAGCTCGCGCAATATCATGCGGTCGATGCTGTCCATGCCGGGATCGTATGCTCAACCCCCGCCGCGGAACGGCGCATTACGCAATCCTGTGCCCGGGCCTTTTCGTTAGCCTTGTTCCGGCTCCCACGGAAAGGTGACCCGCTTGCCGATCGAGGCCTTTCTGTCATTCGTCGCGGTGGACCTCGCCCTGGTCTTCGTCCCCGGCCCCGACTGGCTTTATGTCATCGCCCGCGGGCTGGGGCAGGGGCGGCGGATGGCACTGATCGCCGTCGCCGGGCTCCTGCTCGGCTATCTGACCCACACGGTCCTGGCCGTCGCCGGACTGGCCGCGCTCATCGCGGCCAACCCGGCCACGCTCGACGTGCTGCGCTACTGCGGCGCCGTCTACCTGGTATATCTCGGCGTGCGCCTGCTCATGGCCGCACGCGGCAGCGCCGACGAGGCCCACTCTGCACCCGTGCACAGCGCGCTGACCGTACTCCGGCAGAGCGCGCTGACCAGCCTGCTCAACCCCAAGGGACTGCTCGTCTATTTGTCGCTGCTCCCGCAATTCATCAGGGAGGGATCGGACCTTCCGGAAACCGCGCAGATGGCCCTCATGGGCATTACGCACGTACTGCTCTGCGGACTGGTCTACGGCGCAGTCGCCTTCGGTACGGGAGGTGCCGGCGACCGTTTCGCCACCCGGCCGAATACGGCCAGACGGCTGAACAACGTCGCCGGCGTCCTGCTTCTCGCGATCGCGGGGGTGACCGGGCTGTCGGGCGTCGTCAGCTGGTGACCCGAGCGCCCTCACCGCGACTGCGGGGCGAGCAGCAGGCACTGCGCCGAGCGCGCCACCAGCCCCTCGCCGTCCCACAGCCGCCCGGTGGCCAGCCCCGTCTCGCCCGGGCCCGCGCTCGTCTCCGCGTCCAGACAGAGCCAGGGGCCCCGCGGGAGCCGCGCGACGTGCACGGTCAGCTCGGGGGAGATGGAAAGCCAGCGGTCGATGGGCAGTTCGGCGCTGACCCCGTTGGCGGAGTCGGCGGTCAGCAGGAGCCGCTGGAGGGGCGACACCGCCTCGCCCGCGAGCAGCGGAATCCTCGGACGCGCCCACACGGCGGCCGGGCCCGGCCGGCCGAACCCGCCGTCGGCGAAGCGCCATTCCACCGACGCCATGAAGCCGCAGTCCCACTCCGGGCGCCGCGTCGGATCCACCGAGGGCAGCCCCTCCGGCGGGCGGTGCGGCACCGCGGCCGGCGCGCTGCGCACCGGCAGGTCGCCGGGGGCGTGCGCCACCGCCCAGGCCGAGGCGGTGAGCACCGTCCGCCCCCGCTGGCCCAGTTCGGCCCTCACGAGCCGCACCCGCTTGCCCGGCCGTTCCAGGCGGGCCCGGACCGTCATGGGGGCGAGCGTGAGGGGAGCGAGGATCTCGCAGGTGATCCGGCCGACGTCCAGGGGGTCGCCGCCGCTCGTGGCGAGGCAGTGCTCGACGGCCCGCGTCGTCAGGGCGACCGTGGGCCCCGCGTGCTGGTGCTCCGGGTTCCAGGGGCCCTGGGTGTGGGAGGTCGGCGCGTAGGTGTCCGGGCCGGTCCGTTCGAAGTAGCTCCCCGCCGCCCGGGCCCCCGACCGCTCCCCGCCCATGCCGCCCCCCTGTGCGTACCCCCGGTCGTCCGTCGCCGCCCACCCTAGTGTGGGGGCATGGTGCGTTTGAGAGTGGAGTTCACGACCGAGCCGTTCGACCTCGACGAGCCGCCGCGCCACGCCGTGGTGGCCCGCGAGGTGGTCCAGGCCGCCGAGCTGGACGCCGTCGACGTGGGGCCGTTCGGGAACACCGTCGAGGGCGGGTCCGACGCCGTGCTGGCGGCGCTCGACCAACTGCTGCGCAGGTCGCTGGCGGCCGGCGCCACGCGGGTGTCCCTCCAGGTCAACGTCGTGGAGGCGGACGGCGCGTGAGCGAGCACCCCTTCCGCGCGGCCGTCGCGCCCCTGGTCGACGCCATGGGCGGCCGGATGCTGGAGCCCGGGGAGGCGACGGACGACGACGTCGTGCTCTCGTGGGAGGGCCGCCCGGTCGTGGCCGTCCGCCTGCCCGCCCTCTCCGAATCGCTGGAGCGCATCCTCGCCGACCTGGAGCGCCGCCACGGCCTGCCGCTGGCCGAACTGGACCGCGGGGCCAAGCAGTCGGTCGTGCGCAACCTGGAGGCGCGTGGCGCGTTCGCGCTCCGGCACGGCGTGGAGACGGTCGCCTCGGCGCTGGGGGTGAGCCGCTTCACGATCTACAACTACCTGAACAGGGAAGGGAACGCGTAGCGGTCCGGCGGGCGCGAGCAGTTTTTCAACAAACTGTTGACGCGCTCCGGCGCAAGGCGTTAGCTATGCGCAGCTCGTCCGAGCGCAGCGCCGAGCGCCACGGAGGTTGCCGTGACTGCGAGTTCCACGCCGGGTCTCGCCCGGTTCAACGCGGCCGGGGGCGACGAGGCCCGCGCCGCACTCCACCGGATCTGCACCAGCACCGCCTGGGCCGCCGAAGTCCTCGCCCACCGCCCGTACCCCGACGCCGAGGCGTTGCTGGCCGCCAGCGACACCGCCGTCGCCCGCATGGGCGCGGCGGACCTGGCCGAGGCGATGGCGGGACACCCGCCGATCGGGCGGCCCGCGCCGGACGACCCGGTCTCCGCCCGCGAACAGCGCGGCATGGCGGACGCCCCCGCCGACCTGCGCGCCCGGATGCGCGAACTCAACCTCGCCTACCAGGAGAAGTTCGGGCACGTCTTCCTTGTCTGCGCCACGGGCCTGACGGCCCGGCAGCTGTATGACGCCGCCCGTAACAGGCTGGACAACCCGCCGGAACGCGAACAGGAGATCGTTCGTGGGGAGCTGGCCGGGATCAACCGCATCCGGCTGGCCCGGCTCGTCGTCCAGACCGCGGAGGAAGGAGCGGACCGGCCGTGAGCACCGAGCCCGCCGTCGCAGCCGGCGCCGCCTCCGTGTCCACTCACCTCCTCGACACCGCCGCGGGCCGCCCGGCCGCAGGCGTCGCCGTCGAGCTGTCGGCCGCCGCGGACGACGGCGAGTGGACGGTCCTCGGGGCGGCGCGGACCGACGCCGACGGGCGCTGCACGGGCCTTCCGGCCCTGCCCGGCCGGGCGGCCCGCGCACGGCTGCGCTTCGACGTCGAGCCCTATCTGTCCCGCCGTCCGCAGGGCGCGGCCTTCTTCCCGGAGGTGACGGTCACCTTCGCCGTCGCAGCCGGCGAGCACCACCACGTGCCGCTGCTGCTCAGCCCGTTCGGGTACTCCGTCTACCGAGGGAGCTAGAAACGTGACGCTCGGCCAGAACCAGTACGGCAAGGCCCAGAACCACGTGGTCAGAATCGTCCGCGACGGCATCACCCACCACATCAAGGACCTCACCGTCTCGGTCGCCCTCTCCGGCGACATGGCGGACGTGCACCTCCGGGGATGCAACGCCAAGGTCCTGACGACCGACGCCACCAAGAACACCGTCTTCGCCTTCGCCAAGGAGCACGGGGTCGAATCGGCCGAGCGGTTCGGCATGCACCTGGCCCGCCACTTCGTCGCCAGCCAGGAGGCCGTCACCTCCGCCCGCGTCCGCATCGAGGAACACGCCTGGGAACGCATCGAGGCTCCCGGCGGCAAGCCGCACTCCTTCGTGCGCGCCGGCCGGGAGACCCGCACCGCGCAGATCACCCACGACGGCGAGGGCTGGCAGATCCTCTCCGGGCTCAAGGACCTCGTCGTGCTGAACTCCACCGACTCGGAGTTCCGCGGCTACGTCCGGGACCGCTACACCACCCTCCCCGAGACCACCGACCGCATCCTCGCCACCGAGGTGAACGCCCGCTGGCGCCACGCGGGAACGGGCGGGGAACCCGGGGGCGAGGCCGTGCGCTGGGACCACTCCTACGCGACGGTGCGCGACCACCTCCTGCACGCCTTCGCCGAGACCTACTCCCGCTCGCTCCAGGAGACCCTCTACGCCATGGGCTCACGCGTCATCGACCGCTGCCCCGGCATCGACGAGATACGCCTCTCCCTCCCCAACAAGCACCATTTCCTCGTCGACCTCACCCCCTTCGGCCTGGAGAACGACAACGAGGTCTACCACGCGGCCGACCGCCCCTACGGCCTCATCGAGGCGACCGTCCTGCGCGACGGCGCCGAGGCCGCCATACCGGTGGACCTGACGAACCTCTAACCGCCCCCACGCCCAGAGGAACCCCCGCCATGGCAGCGCCCCCGCCCCGCATCGTCATCGAGAACTGCGCCGTCGCCACCGTCGACGCGGAGAACACCGAACACGCCTCGGGCCACGTCGTCGTCGCGGGCGGCCGGATCGAGTCGGTCGGCCCCGGCGCAGCGCCCGAGGGGCTCACCGGCGTCGTCCGGCGCGTCGACGGCACCGGCCACCTCGTGACGCCCGGCCTGGTCAACACCCACCACCACTTCTACCAGTGGCTCACCCGGGGCCTCGCCCAGGACGCCAACCTCTTCGACTGGCTCGTCGCCCTCTACCCCGTCTGGTCCCGCATCGACGAGCCCATGGTGTACGCGGCGGCGCGCGGCTCGCTGGCGATGATGGTCCGCGGCGGGGTCACCACCGCCGCCGACCACCACTACGTCTTCCCCCGGGGCTGCGGCGACCTGCTGGGGGCCGAGATCCGCGCCGCCCGGGAGCTGGGCGTCCGCTTCCACGCCACCCGCGGGTCGATGGACCTCGGGGAGTCCGCCGGCGGGCTGCCCCCCGACTTCGCCGTCGAGAGCACCGAGGACGCCCTCATCGCCACCGAGGCGGCCGTCGACGCCCACCACGACCCCTCCTTCGACTCGATGCTGCGCGTCGGGGTCGCCCCCTGCTCCCCGTTCTCCGTCACCACCGAACTCCTGCGGCAGGCAGCCGAGCTGGCCCGGCGCAAGGGCGTGCGCCTGCACACCCACGGCTCGGAGACCGTCGAGGAGGAGAGCTTCTGCAAGGAGCGCTTCGGGATGGGGCCGACCGACTACCTCGAGTCCACCGGCTGGCTCGGCGACGACGTGTGGATGGCCCACTGCGTCCACATGAACGCCGCCGACGTCGCCGCCTTCGCCCGTACGGGCACGGGAGTGGCCCACTGCCCCTCCTCCAACGCGCGCCTCGCCGCGGGCACCGCACCCGTCCCCGCCCTGCTCCGGGCCGGCGTCCCCGTGGGCCTCGGCGTGGACGGCACCGCCTCCAACGAGTCCGGAGAACTCCACACCGAGCTGCGCAACGCCCTGCTGATGCACCGGCTCGCCGGCGGCGAGAAGGCCATGGACGCGCGGACCGCCCTGCGGCTGGGCACCCACGGCGGCGCCACGGTCCTCGGCCGGGCCGCCGAGACCGGCTCGCTCGAAGCCGGCAAGCTCGCCGACCTGGTCCTGTGGAAGCTCGACGGACTGGGCCACTCCACCATCGCCGACCCGGTCGCCGCCCTCGTCCTCGGCCCGCCCGCGCCGGTCGCCCTCTCGCTCGTCGGCGGCGAGGCGGTGGTGGAGGACGGCCGGCTGGTCACCGCCGACGAGGACGCCGTCGCCCGCGAGGCGCGCCTCGAGTCCCGCCGCCTGGCCGCCGTGGCCGCACGCGCCTGACCGGCCCGTGACCGGCGCGGCCCCGTCGGACACCGGCCGGCCGCGGACCCGCCGAGGGGGACGGCCCTCGGCCGGGCGGGGGCCGGGCGCGGGGCCCCGCCCCGCCCCCGGCCCTTCCGGCACAGGAGGAACCGCCCCCAGGAGGGAACGCCGTGACCGCAGAGCCCGGTGCCACCGAACGCCCCCAGGAACGACCGGCTCCACCACCCGGCGAGGTCCACCCCGTGGACCGCCTGCCCGGCCCGGGCCGGCTGCTGGCGAGCGGCTTCCAGCACGTGGCCGCCAGCTACGCCGGAGTGGTCGCGCCGCCCCTGGTCGTCGGCGCCTTCGTGGGCCTGCCGCCCGCGCAGACCACCTTCCTCGTCGGCGCCGCGCTCTTCACGGCCGGGCTCGCGACCCTGCTCCAGACGATCGGCTTCTGGAAGGTCGGGGCCCGGCTGCCGTTCGTCAACGGCGTCTCCTTCGCGGGCGTCGCGCCGATGCTCGCCATCGCCGACGCACGGCCCGGTCACGCCGGGGCGCTCCCCGCCATCCAGGGCGCCGTCATCGTGGCCGGCGTGCTGGGTTTCCTGCTCGCCCCCTGCTTCTGCCGGCTCGTCCGCTTCTTCCCGCCCGTCGTCAGCGGCACCGTCATCACCCTGATCGGCATCACGCTGCTGCCCGTCTCCTTCGGCTGGATCCAGGGCGGCCACCCCGAGCGGCCCGCCTCCCTCACCAACCTCGGCCTGGCCGGCGCCACCCTGGTGACCGTGCTGGTCCTGCGCCGGCTGCTGACCGGCTTCGGCCGGCAGATCGCCATCCTGCTGGGCCTCGTGGCCGGCACGCTCCTGGCGATACCGACGGGAGCCGTCGACACCGCCGCCACCCGCGCCGCCGCGGTCGCCGGCTTCCCCGAGCCCTTCCACTTCGGCCACCCCCTCTTCGAGGGGCCCGCCATCGTGAGCATGTGCGTCCTGATGCTCGTGTGCATGACCGAGAGCACCGCCGACATGCTGGCCCTCGGCGAGATCGTCGAACGCCCGGCGGACGAGAGGACCATCGCCGCGGGCCTGCGCGCGGACACCCTGGGCAGCGCCGTCAGCCCCTTGTTCAACGGCTTCGCCAACAGCGCCTTCGCGCAGAACGTCGGCCTGGTGGCCCTCACCGGGGTGCGCAGCCGCTTCACCGTGGCCGCGTGCGGGGCGATGTTCCTGCTGCTGGGACTGAGCCCGGTCTGCGCCTCGCTCATCGCGCTCGTCCCCCAGCCGGTCCTCGGCGGCGCCGGCATCGTGCTCTTCGGAACGGTCGCCGCCAGCGGCGTCAACGTCCTGCGGGGAGCCGGCCTCGACCGGGGCGACAACCTGCTGATCGCCGCGACCTCGCTCGGCGTGGGCATGATCCCGGTCGTCTCCAGGACCTTCTACGCCAACGCGGCCGTCCCCGAGACCCTGAGGATCATCCTGGACTCGGGCGTGAGCGCCGGATGCCTGACGGCGGTCCTGCTCAACCTCGCCTTCAACCACCTGGGCCGCCGGCGCCGGCCTGTGCGTGGCGACTAGGGGCGAACGCCGCATTGCGCAAAAATCTCCACCACAACGGAGCAGCAGTGCGGAGAGGGGTTCCGCTGTGGACCAGCAAGCCGGAGCGGAGTCCCCGGAGCGTCCCCCGGAGGGGAGGCGGCCCTTCGTCTTCCCCAGCGCGCTGACCGTGCTGGCGGCCGTGACCGTCGCCGTCTGGGCCCTCACCTTCGTCATCCCCTCCGGCACCTACCGCCGCGACCCCGACGGCAACCCCGTCCACGGCACGTACCACCACGAGGCGGCCGCCGGCGGCTTCGTCCACCGCCTCGGCGAGCTGTTCCTGTCGCCCGTCAACGGGCTGTACGGCGTCCGGGACCTCGCCACCGGGGAGATCACACCGGACGCCGTGGGGGCCCTCTACGGCAGCGCCGCCGTCTTCCTCTTCGTCCTCGCGATCGGCGCGTTCATCACCGTCGTCTTCGCCACCGGCGCCCTGGACCGGGGCATCGAGCGCCTCGCCCACCGGCTGCGGGCCCGTGGCGCCCTGCTGATCGCCGGGGTCATGACCGTCTTCTCGCTCCTGGGGACGGTCGAGGGGTTCGCCGAGGAGACCCTGGGCTTCTACGGGCTGCTGGTGCCGCTGATGCTGGCGCTCGGCTACGACCGGATGGTGGCCACCGGCACCATCATCCTCGGCGCCGGCATCGGCGTGCTCGCCTCCACCGTCAACCCCTTCGCCACCGGCGTGGCCTCCTCGGCCGCGGGCGTCTCGCTCGGTGACGGCATCGCTCTGCGCTTCACCATGTGGCTCGTCCTCACCGCCGTGACCATCGGCTACGTCCTGCGCTACGCCCACCGCGTGCGCACCGACCCGGACCGCTCGCTGACGGGCTTCCGGGAGGGCGACCGGGAGCTGGCGGCGCAGGCCGCCGAGCCGCCGGAGCTGACGGGTCTGCAGCAGACCGTGCTCGTGCTGGTCACCCTGGTCTTCGCCTTCATGATCTTCTCGGTGATCCCCTGGGCGAGCGCGCTCACGGGCAAGGCGGACGCACGGCCCTACGGCTGGGAACTGGGCTGGTCCTTCGGGCAGTTGTCGGCGCTGTTCATCACTGCCGCCGTGCTCGTCGGACTCGTCGCCCGTCTGGGGGAGCAGCGGCTGAGCGCCGCGCTCGTCCAGGGCGCGGCCGACTTCATCGGACCCGCGCTCGTGATCGTCCTCGCGCGGGGTGTCACGGTCATCATGACCAACGCGAAGATCATCGACACGGTGCTGCACTCGATGGAGGGCGTGGTCTCCGGCACGCCGGCCGTGGCGTTCGGGATCCTCGTCTACGTCGTCAACCTGCCCCTGGCCTTCCTGATCCCCTCGACGTCCGGGCACGCCACGCTCGCCATGCCGATCCTCGCGCCGCTGGCGGACTTCGCGGGCGTCGCCCGCTCGGTGGTGGTCACGGCCTGGCAGGCGGCCAGCGGCTGGATGAACCTGTGGGTCCCCACGACCGCGGTGGTGGTGGGCGGAGTCTCCCTCGCGAAGGTGGGATACGACCGCTACCTGCGGTTCGTGTGGCCGCTGCTGGCGATCCTCGCCGTGCTGGTCTGCGGCTTCGTGGCGCTCGGGGCGGCGTTCGCCTGAGGGCGTGCCGGCGGCCCGTCAGGGGGAGCGGCGCAGTCCCCGGACGCCCGCCTCCGTCAGCGAACCGTGCACGCGCAGGCGGGCGATGCCGCCGTCGGGGTAGATGTCGACGCGCAGGTGCGTCGCGGCGGGAACCCCGGTCAGCGCCAGGCGGTGCACCGCGTCCGGCTGGAGCCGCGTCGGCGCCAGCACCTCGGTCCAGCCGGCCGTGGGGTCCACTGGGTCCGCCCCCGTGGTGGCGTCGAGCACCGACAGGGCCGCCCAGCCCGCCGCGTTGCCCACGTAACAGCCGGTGTCGATCTCCACGGCGCGGGGGACGCAGTGCCCGGCCAGGCGGTAGCGGACCCAGTCGTGCCCCTTGTCGCGCCGGCGGCGGGTCTCCCAGCCCTCGCTCATCTTCCGGGAGCGTCCGGGCAGGATGCTGTGGAACGGCGGGGAGAAGAAGCGGTCGGAGGCGTCCTCGACGCGACCCCCGTGTTCGAGCGCGGCGAGGTCGAAGGTGCCCAGGGCCGCGAGCCAGGCGGGGTCGGGCAGCGGCTCGCCGTGGACGCGCAGCCGGGCGATGCCGCCGTCGGGGAACTGGCTGAGTCTGAGGTGGGTGAAGCGCCGCGCGGTGTCGACGGGAAAGCCGTTGGCGGCGTGGCCGCCGACGGGGGTGCGGGGGACGAGGGGCGTCCAGCGCACGTCGTCGGCGAGGAGTTCGCCGGGGGAGGGGGTGCCGGGCAGCGCGGCGCCCTCCACGGCGACGGACTCGGGGTGGTTGCCACGGAAGTGGGCGGTGTCGACGACGACGCCCCGGACCGCGCCGGGCACCCCGAGCCGGATCAGCGCCCAGTCGTGCTCGCCGTCGTCGGGATGCGGCCGGCCGGCGTGGGCGCCCCGCCGCCGGCGGGACTCCCAGCCGTCCATGACCTTGCCCTTGGGGCCGTAGGCGGCCGGGTCGAAGACGGGGGCCTCCGGCGTCAGCAGGTTCTCGCGCTCGGCGAAGAACTCGTCGCTGGCGGCGATCACCCCGGCGCCCAGCCGCCGGTCCGCGAGGTCGGGCCACGCCTCGAAGGCGAAGGCGGCGGCGCGGTAGTCGGCGTACGGGTCGCCGCCGGGGTAGGGGCCCGCGGGGCCGGTGAACGACGTGCCGCCGGATATGCCGCTCGTGGTCATCTGCGCTCCGGAAGTCGGCCGGGGGCTCGGAGGCCCGGGATGAAGTCCGTTGATTCAACGGTTTGTTGAAGCGCGCTGCCCGCAGTCTTCAGCCGTCGCGCGCCCCGGGTCAAGACCCTTTCACGCACCGGAACCGCGATTTCACGCATCAGAAACCCGTCTTCGGCGCGGACGGCGGCCGGTAGGCTGCTGCCACCCCACCCGGAAGGAGCGCCGTGCCCCCGTCCGCCGAGCCCCGACCCGCCTCGACCAGCGGCGGCGTCCAGTCCCTTGAGCGCGCCTTCGACCTGCTGGAGCGGATGGCCGACGCCGGAGGCGAGGTCGGGCTGAGCGAGCTGGCGACGAGCAGCGGGCTGCCGCTGCCGACCATCCACCGGCTGATGCGCACGCTGGTGGCCTGCGGGTACGTACGACAGCAGCCCAACCGCCGGTACGCGCTCGGCCCCCGTCTGATCCGGCTCGGCGAGAGCTCCGCCCGGCTGCTGGGCACCTGGGCACGACCGCATCTGGCGCGGCTGGTGGCGGAGACCGGCGAGACCGCCAACATGGCGCTGCTCGACGGCGACGAGGTCGTCTACGTCGCCCAGGTGCCCTCACGGCACTCGGTGCGGATGTTCACGGAGGTCGGCCGGCGCGTCCTGCCGCACTCCACGGGCGTCGGCAAGGCGCTGCTGGCGCAGAGCGCCGACGACCACGTGCGCGCGCTGCTGACCCGGACGGGCATGCCGGCGGCGACGGAGAAGACCATCACCACGCCCGAGGCGTTCCTGGCGGAGCTGGCCCAGGTGCGCGAGGCGGGCTTCGCGATGGACGACAACGAACAGGAGATCGGCGTCCGCTGCCTCGCGGTGCCGGTGCCCAACGCGCCGACCTCCGCGGCCATCTCGGTCTCGGGACCGGCGGGCCGGGTCACGGAAGCCGCCACGGAACGGATCGTTCCGCTGCTGCGGGAGGTCGCGGCGGAGCTCTCCGCGGAGCTGGCCGGCACGGGGGCGGCTCCGGCCTGAGCCGCCGGGCCCTCAGGCGCCCTCGCGCGGCCGGGGCAGCTCCGCCTCGCCGCCGGCACCCTCCGACGGCCCGCCGAAGCGGTCCACGGCCGCACGGACCTCGCCGAGGGCGGGGGCCAGGGCGCTGACGGACCCGACGGCGCCCGCCACCAGCAGCAGGGAGCGGCGCAGCCGCGAGACATCCGGCGAGCCCGTGCGCACCATGGCGTCCAGGGCGGCCAGCTCGTCCTCGGCGGCGTCCCGGTCCGGCAGAAGGACGGGGTGCCCGGCCAGCGCCCGGCGCAGCCGGGACACCGCGGTGCTTAGCGCGTCGACTCTCGGGTCCGGCTCCGCACCGAAACGACCCACTCGCTCCTCTTCCACCGCCACGGCGCCTTCCACCCCGACTCTCCCCCTCCCACGCGCCCGCCCGCGCGGATCAGTTAACGCCACTTTCCGTGCGACGCGCCACACGCACAGCGAAATTCAGGCTCGGCGTTCACGTACGAGTGACGAACGTGCGTGCGGCGCACAGGCGGCCAGTCATGAGGTATGCAGGAGTCATGACGTCAACGGTGAACGCGCGTACGGGCCGGGCGCCCGTCGCGGGCCTGCTCCTCGCGGCGGGCGGCGGGCGGCGGCTGGGCGGACGCCCCAAGGCCCTGCTGCCCCACCGCGGCGGCCTGTTGGTGGAGCACGCCCTGCGGGTGCTGCGCGAGGGCGGCTGCGGGCCCGTCCACGTGGTGCTGGGCGCGGGGGCGGAGAAGGTGCGGGCCCGGCTCGGGCCGGCGGCGGGCGTGGTCCTGGTGGACCACCCCGGCTGGGCCGACGGCATGGGCACCTCCCTGCGGGCGGGGCTCGCGTCGCTGACGGCCGCCGGCACGGACGCGTCGGCGGCGCTCGTGGCGCTCGTCGACCAACCGCGTGTCGGCGCCCGGGCGGTGGCCCGCGTGCTCGCCGCGCACCGGGAGGGGGCGGAGCTGGCGGCGGCGGCGTACGAGGGCGTGCGCGGCCACCCCGTGCTGCTCGCCCGGGAGCACTGGGACGGCGTGGCCCGCGCCGCCACGGGCGACCGGGGTGCGCGGGACTACCTGCGTCAACACGCCTCGCTCGTACGTCTCGTGGAGTGCTCGGACGTCGCCGCGCCGGACGACGTCGACACCCCGGACGACCTGGCGCTCCTTGACTGAGGCGCCCTCGGTGCCATTGAAGTTCCACCATGAGAAAACTATTCTCCACATGCGGCACCGCGTGCCGTGAGAGTGCCCCCAGCACCCGTCGCTGAAGGAGTGACTGCTCATGTCCGCACCAGCGCAGCGGGCGGCCGTGGCCGCCGGCGCCCCGTACGTGGAGCGGCAGGAGGAGGTGCTCACCGACGCGGCGCTCGCCTTCGTCGCCGAGCTGCACCGGCGGTTCACCCCGCGCCGCGACGAGCTGCTGGCCCGCCGCGCCGAGCGCCGGGCGGAGATCGCCCGTTCGGGCAGGCTGGACTTCCTCCCCGAGACCGCCCCGCTGCGCGAGGACCCCCTCTGGCACGTCGCCCCGGCGCCCGCCGCGCTCGAGGACCGCCGCGTGGAGATCACCGGCCCCGCCGACGACCGCAAGATGACGGTCAACGCCCTCAACTCCGGCGCCCGCGTGTGGCTCGCCGACTTCGAGGACGCCTCCTCACCCACATGGGAGAACGTCGTCCGAGGCCAGCTGAACATGGCCGACGCCTTCCGCCGCCGCATCGACTTCACCGCCCCCGGCGGCAGGACCTACGCGCTGCGTCCCGCCGAGGAGCTCGCGACCGTCGTCATGCGGCCGCGCGGCTGGCACCTCGACGAGCGCCACCTGACCGTCGACGGCCGCCCCGTCCCCGGCGCCCTCACGGACTTCGGCCTCTACTTCTTCCACAACGCCCAGCGGCTGCTCGACCTGGGCAAGGGCCCGTACTTCTACCTCCCCAAGACCGAGTCGCACCTCGAAGCCCGGCTCTGGAACGAGGTGTTCGTCTTCGCCCAGGACCACCTCGGCATCCCGCACGGCACGGTCCGCGCCACCGTGCTGATCGAGACGATCACCGCCGCCTTCGAGATGGAGGAGATCCTCTACGAGCTGCGCGACCACGCCTCGGGGCTCAACGCCGGCCGGTGGGACTACCTCTTCTCCCTCATCAAGAACTTCCGCGACGGAGGGGAGAGGTTCGTCCTCCCCGACCGCAACGCGGTCACCATGACGGCCCCGTTCATGCGCGCGTACACCGAGCTGCTGGTGCGCACCTGCCACAAGCGCGGCGCCCACGCGATCGGCGGCATGGCGGCCTTCATTCCCTCCCGCCGGGACCCCGAGGTCAACGAGGTCGCCCTCGGCAAGGTCCGCGCCGACAAGGACCGCGAGGCGGCCGACGGCTTCGACGGCTCCTGGGTCGCCCACCCCGACCTCGTGCCGGTCGCCCGCGCCTGCTTCGACGCCGTCCTCGGCGACCGGCCGCACCAGAAGCACCGGCTGCGCGAGGACGTGCGGGTGACGGCCGACCAGCTGATCGCCGTGGACTCGCTGGAGGCCAAACCCACGGCGGCCGGCTTGAGGAACGCCGTCCAGGTCGGCCTCCGCTACATCGAGGCGTGGCTGCGCGGCATGGGCGCCGTCGCCATCTTCAACCTCATGGAGGACGCGGCCACGGCGGAGATCTCACGCTCCCAGCTCTGGCAGTGGGTGAACGCCGGCGTCGTGCTCGACGACGGCGAGAAGGTGACGGCGGCCCTGGTGCGGGAGGTGGCGGCCGAGGAGCTCGCGGCGGCCCGCACGGAGACGGGCGCCTGGCAGCAGGCCCATGACCTGCTGCTGAAGGTGGCCCTCGACGAGGACTACGCGGAGTTCCTCACACTGCCGGGCTACGACCTGCTCGGCTGAGGAAGCGCCCCGGCCGGGGCCGTGCCCCCGGCCAGGGCGCTCAGAACTCGCCCTCGTCCAGGGCGCGGCTCATGAACAGCGCCACCTCGCCCCGCGAGGACGTCCCCGCGTACAGCGACATGTCCAGGCCGCACACCGCGAAGCCCATGCGGCGGTAGGCCCGCACGGCCGGGGCGTTGACGCTGGTGACCTCCAGCCAGGCGGTCCGCGCCCCCAGCTCGCGGCCCCGGGCGAGGGCCCGGTCCACCAGCCCACGTCCCACGCCCCGGCCCCGGTGGGCGGGGGCGACCCTGACGTCGGCGATGAACAACCGCCGGTTCCACGCCTCGTACGCGAACGTGACGGCACCGCACAGCTCGCCGTCGTCGAGGGCGACCAGCGTCTCGCCGCCCTCGGCTCCGTCGTCCTCGTCGTCCGGGTACACCTTGCGCAGCGGTGGCTCGACCGGCACGAAGCGCAGACGGAACCCGTCGTCCGACGCCGTCACCTCGATGACGGAATCAGTGGTGAAGGAATTGTCGATCGCCTCGACGGCCTTCGCCTCCCCGTCGCGGACTGTGCGGTGGACGACCATGGAGTCACTGTACGACACACGTATCCGCGAGGGTGTTCCAGAACATCGACTCGTACTCCTGCAACATCCGTCCGTAGCGGTGCGCCAGACGCTCCGTCAGCAGACCCTCCGCACGCCCCGCCCGCCCCGCCTCCGCCGCGAGCGCCGCGCCCCTCGGGTCGGGCTCCGCGAAGAAGTCGAAGAAGCCGCACGCTTCGTCGGTGAAGCCGTAGTGACGGCGCAGGGCCTGCGCCACCGTGGCGCAATAGCCTCCCCAGGCGGCGAAGTTGGCGGAGAGCGCCACCACTACGTCCACCGGCTCGGCCCCCAGCGCCAGCCACGCCACGTACGCCGGATACGCCTGGCATCCGGCGCGCGGCTCATGGGCCCGCAGCGTCTCCGCGTCCAGTCCGCACGCGGCCGCGAGCACGCCCAGCCGCTCCAGCGCCACGCCCTCGCCCTGTTCGAGGTGGGCGAAGAACGCGGCGACGGCGGGCTGCCGCCCCTGAGCGGCCCGCTCCGCCAGGTGGCGGAAGCTGCGCCGGTCGGCGGGGATGACGTGGTGCTGTTCCAGGGCGAGGGCGGCGACGGCCGCCCGGGGGGCCGAGCCCGCCGCGATCAGCGGGACGAGGCGGTTGCCGCCGGCGCCGGCCGGCCCGCGCGCCGCGTCGTCGCCGTCCCGGCCGGTGCGCCCTTCCCGGTCCATGGGTGCCATGGACCCAGAGTAGCCACGGACGAGTCGTCACTCGGCGCCGGCGAGATAGAAGATGAGGAAGAAGAAGGCGGCGATGAAGTGGACGGCGACGAGGTAGATGAAGACGCGGACCGTCATGCCCATGGGGGCCCGGTCCTCCTCCACGACGTGCTTGGCGTTGGCGCTCACGGCATTCCTCTCCGGTCCGGTGCGGTGTCGCCGAGGCACAGCCCGGCCGCGCCGCTCTGCATCAGGGTGTGCATGAACAGCAGGTCCACTCCGCCGGGCGAGGCCGCCGCGATGCGGTGCGGGGTGAGCGAGTCGAAGTGGGCCGCGTCGCCGGGGCCGAGCAGGTGCGTGGTGTCCCCGAGCCGCAGCCTGAGCCGTCCGCCGGTCACGTACAGCCACTCCTCTCCCGGATGCACCCGCACCAGCTCCTCCTGGCTGCCCCGGCCCTGCGGCACGTGCAGCCGCAGCGCCTGCATGGCCCGCCCCGAGCCGCCGGCCCGCCAGTACGTCCAGCCGCCGGACTGCTGGGCCTCCATGCGGTCCGCCCGTACGATGGGATCGCGCTCCTCGGGCACTTCGCCCAGGAGGTCGGACACCGTCGTCCCGTACGTGCGGGCCAGAGCCAGCAGCATCGGCAGGGACGGGGTCCGCCGGCCGGTCTCCAGCCGGGACAGGTGGGCGGGCGAGAGCCCGGCCCGGGCGGCGGCCGCCTCCAGCGTCAGCCCGCTGCGCCTGCGCAACGCGCGCAGCTGCGGGGCCACGGCCGGGAGTTCCTCCCCTTCGCCCGCGGCAGGGGCGGGCGGTTCGGGCTGCGGGTTCATGAGTCCGGTATAGCCCTCCTCGTGCCTCAGGGGCAAAGTTTTTGCCTCGGAGGCAAAGGCTCCGTCTTTCCCGCTTCAAGATCGGTGAACGTCAGGGGAACATCAAGGATTTGTCGTTGACATGACACTGTTCCCGCAGGTCATGCTGTGTGTCATGAACACCCCCCAACGTTTCGCGCGCCTCGGCGCCCTCGCCGTCATCGCCTCGACCCTGCTGATCGGCACCCCGGCCGTCGCCGCCACGCCCACCGTGCATCCGGCCGCCGCCGTGAAGTCCGTCGGCGACGTCTGTCTCTCCGCCCTGCCCTCGCAGGCCCACGACACCATCCGCCTCATCGACGCCGGTGGCCCCTTCCCGTACCCGAAGGACGGGACCGTCTTCACCAACCGCGAGGGTGTGCTGCCCCAGCACACCAGTGGCTACTACCACGAGTACACCGTCATCACCCCGGGCTCGCCGGACCGTGGGGCGCGGCGCGTCGTCGCCGGGCAGGGGGCGCACGAGGACTACTACACCGGTGACCACTACGAGACCTTCGACCTCGTCGACTTCGGCTGCTGATCTGTCAGGTACCTGACACCACACTTCTTCGGGTCCCGCCGTCCTGGACGGCGGGACCCGTCGCGTCCGGCGCACCGCGCCGACGGTCCCGCCCGACGTTTCGGCCGGACGGCCCCCGGGGAGGCACGACACCACCTACGCGCCGTGAGAAGGGCGGTGGACCGTCGTGTACCGCTGGGAGATCACCCGGGCCGTACTGGCCCAACGCGTCGTGGCCGTGGTCCGGGGCGACAGCTACGACCGGGCCACCGTGGCGGCCGGCCACCTGCTGTCCGCCGGCATCACCGGCCTGGAGATATCCCTCACCACGCCCTTCGCCCTGGAAGCCGTCACCACCCTGTGCCGCGAGGTGGGCGACGAGGCCGTCATCGGCGCCGGCTCGGTGCTCGACGGGACGTCCGCCCGCATGGCCGTCGACGCCGGCGCCCGCTTCCTCGCCTCGCCCGCCGTGGACGCCGCCGTCATCCGTACGGGCCACCGCTACGGCGTCCCCGTCCTCCCGGGCGTCGCCACCGCCACCGAAGTCGTACGGGCCATGGAGCTGGGAGCCGACGCGCTGAAGGTCTTCCCGGCGGCCGGACGTCGCCCCGCCTGGCTCGCGGAGCTGCGGGCCGAACTGCCCCAGGCGGCGCTCGTGCCCGGCGGCGGGATATCCGTGGACGAGGCCCCCGCCTGGATCGCCGCGGGAGCCGTGGCCTGCGCGGTGGGAGGGGAACTGGCCGAGGGCGACCGGGACTCCGTCGCCAAGCGCGTGGCCGACCTGCTCGGTCGTCTGGCGGAGGCGGCGGGCGCGGAGGGCTGACGTCCCCGGCGGCTCCCGCGGCACCGGGCACGGCCCCGGTCTCCATGTCCGGACAATGTGACCTCCGGACTTCCCGTCATCAGGTCCTACGGCTACGCTCCCTCCGTGGCGAAGCAGCAACCCCTCCAGTTCACCCTCGACCGCGGCAGCCCGGTGCCGTTGTACTTCCAGCTGTCCCAGCAGCTGGAGGCCGCGATCGAGCAGGGCCGGCTCGCCCCCGGCAGCCTGCTGGGCAACGAGATCGACCTGGCCGGGCGGCTGGGGTTGTCCCGGCCCACCGTCCGGCAGGCCATCCAGTCGCTGGTGGACAAGGGCCTGCTGGTGCGGAGGCGCGGGGTGGGCACCCAGGTCGTGCACAGCCAGATCAAGCGTCCGCTGGAGCTGAGCAGTCTCTACGACGACCTGGACGCCGCCGGCCAGAAGCCGGCCACGCGGGTGCTGCGGCACGCCGTCGAGCCCGCGAGCGCCCAGGTGGCCGCGGCCCTGGGCGTCGCCGAGGGCGCCGACGTCCTGCTCGTCGAACGGCTGCGCCTCGCGCACGGCGAACCCATGGCGCACCTGCGCAACCACCTCCCCGTCGGTCTGCTGGAGCTCGAAGGCGGCGAGGCGCTGGAGCGGAGCGGCCTCTACCGGCTGATGCGGACGGCCGGCATCACCCTCCACAGCGCCCGGCAGACGATCGGCGCCCGGGCGGCCACCGCCGAGGAGGGCGAGCTGCTGGCCGAGCCGGAGGGCGCGCCGCTGCTGACGATGGAGCGGACGACCTTCGACGACACGGGCCGCGCCGTGGAGTTCGGCTCCCACCTCTACCGGGCGTCGCGGTACTCCTTCGACTTCCAGCTCCTCGCCCGTTCCTGACGCCCGAGCGTCTGTCACGACGTAAGAATGTTCATACAAAGTCTTGACGGAATGTGGCGCCCGCCACTTAACTTCACCCACAGCAACCAGCCCCCACGCCGCCGCCGACGCCCCGGGCGACAGCGGTGACGGATGGTGACGGATACTTGGGCGGTTGGGCCCGCGGGACCGGGGCCCAGCCGCACCGTGACAGACAGTGGAAGGGCAAGTCCTCGTGGCAAGGGTTCGGACAGGCGTACGTGCGGTGAGCGCCGTGCTGGCAGCGGTGCTCGGCGCCACACTGGCGGGGTGCAGCAGCACGGGCGGCAAGCGTGCCGAGGAACGGGCCGCCAAGGCCGCCCAGGGGCGGGCCGCGGTCGACACCCCCCGGTGGACCTTCGCGATGGTCACCCACTCAGGCGATGGCGACACGTTCTGGGACATCGTCCAGAGCGGTGCCAAGCAGGCGGCGGCCAAGGACAACATCAAGTTCCTCTACGCACACGACGTCGAGGGCAACAAGCAGGCGCAGAACGTCCAGGCCATGATCGACCAGAAGGTCGACGGCCTGATCGTCACGCTCGCCAAGCCGGACGCCATGAAGGACGTCGTCGCCAAGGCGGCGAAGGCCGGCATCCCGGTGATCACCGTGAACTCGGGCTCCGACAAGTCGAAGGACTTCGGCGCGCTCACCCACATCGGCCAGGACGAGGTCATCGCCGGCGAGGCCGTCGGCGAGCAGCTCAACGCGCGCGGCAAGAAGAAGGCCGTCTGCGTCCTGCACGAGCAGGGCAACGTGGGCCACGAGCAGCGCTGCGAGGGTGTGAAGAAGTCCTTCAAGGGCGACCTGGAGAACCTCTACGTCGAGGGCACCAACATGCCCAACGTGCAGTCGTCCATCGAGGCGAAGCTCCAGTCCGACAAGGACATCGACGCCGTCGTCACCCTGGGCGCCCCCTTCGCCCCCACCGCCGTCAAGGCGGCCCAGCAGGCCGGCAGCAAGGCCGAGGTCGACACCTTCGACCTCAACGCCAAGGTCGCCGACGCCCTCCAGAAGGGCACCCTCGGCTTCGCCGTGGACCAGGACCCCTACCTCCAGGGCTACGAGGCCGTGGACCTGCTGTGGCTCTACCGCTACAACCGCGACATGCTCGGCGGCGGCCGCCCCGTCCTGACCGGCCCGCAGATCGTCACCAAGGACGACGCCAAGACCCTCGCCGAATACACGAAGCGGGGCACCCGATGAGCGCCGACGCGATCACGGACGAGCGCCTGATCGGCCGCAGCCCCCTCCGCCGCCTGCTCGGCCGGCCCGAGCTGGGCGCGGTGGTGGGCGCGGCGGCGGTCTTCCTCTTCTTCTCGTTCGCCGCGGACAGCTTCCTGCGGGCCTCCAGCCTCTCCACCGTCCTGTACGCGTCCTCGACGATCGGCATCATGGCCGTCCCGGTGGCGCTGCTGATGATCGGTGGCGAGTTCGACCTGTCGACCGGCGTGATGGTCACCACGTCGGCGCTGGTCTCCTCGATGGTCAGCTACCAGATGACGGCGAACGTCTGGGTGGGCGTGGGGGTGTCCCTGCTGGCCACCCTGGCCGTCGGCTTCTTCAACGGCTTCATGCTGACCCGCACCAAGCTGCCGAGCTTCATCATCACCCTCGGCACGTTCCTCATGCTCACCGGCCTGAACCTGGGCTTCACCAAGCTCGTCAGCGGCACCGTCTCCACCAAGACCATCGGTGACATGGAAGGCTTCGAGTCGGCCCGGACGCTCTTCGCCTCCCACCTGACGATCGGCGACGTCGACCTCCAGGTGACGATCCTGTGGTGGTTCGGGCTCGTCGCCCTCGCCACCTGGATCCTGCTGCGCACCCGCGTGGGCAACTGGATCTTCGCGGTCGGCGGCGGCGCGGACGCGGCCCGCGCGGTCGGCGTCCCCGTCAACAAGACCAAGATCGGCCTCTACATGGCCGTGGCCTTCTGCGCCTGGATCTCCGGCCAGCACCTGCTGATGTCGTACGACGTGGTGCAGTCCGGCGAGGGCGTCGGCAACGAGTTCCTCTACATCATCGCGGCCGTCATCGGCGGCTGCCTGATGACCGGCGGCTACGGCTCGGCCATCGGCTCCGCGGTGGGTGCCTTCATCTTCGGCATGACCAGCAAGGGCATCGTGTACGCGCAGTGGAACCCGGACTGGTTCAAGTTCTTCCTGGGCGGCATGCTCCTGCTGGCGACCCTGCTGAACGCATGGGTCCGCAAGCGGGCGGAGGCGAGCAAGTGAGCGCTCTGGTCAAGCTCACCGACGTGAGCAAGTACTACGGCAACATCCGCGCCCTCGAAGGCGTCTCCCTGGAGGTCCACGCGGGCGACATCACCTGCGTGCTGGGCGACAACGGTGCGGGCAAGTCGACCCTGATCAAGATCATCGCGGGTCTGCACCAGCACGACGCGGGCGTGTTCGAGATCGAGGGCGAGGAGACGAAGCTCGCCTCCCCCCGCGAGGCCCTGGACCGGGGCATCGCCACGGTCTACCAGGACCTGGCGGTCGTCCCCCTGATGCCGGTCTGGCGGAACTTCTTCCTCGGCTCCGAGCCGACGAAGGGCAAGGGCCCCTTCAAGCGCCTCGACGTGCAGCAGATGCGCGAGACGACCCGCGCGGAGCTGCTCCGCATGGGCATCGACCTGCGGGACGTGGACCAGCCCATCGGCACGCTCTCGGGCGGCGAGCGCCAGTGCGTCGCGATCGCCCGGGCGGTGTACTTCGGCGCGAAGGTGCTGGTCCTGGACGAACCCACCGCCGCGCTCGGCGTCAAGCAGTCGGGCGTGGTCCTCAAGTACGTGGCGGCGGCCCGCGACGCCGGCCTGGGCGTGGTCTTGATCACGCACAACCCGCACCACGCGTACCTGGTCGGTGACCGCTTCGTCCTCCTCAAGCGGGGAGCGATGGCGGGCAGCCACGCCAAGTCCGAGATCGCCCTGGACGAGCTGACCCGTCAGATGGCGGGCGGCTCGGAGCTCGACCAGCTCAGCCACGAGCTGGAGCGGGCACCGGGCCCCGACGTGATCGGCGGCAAGAAGATCGAAGCCACCGAGGCGGACTGACGACGCCCGCGCCCCGGCGCGGGTTCCACCCGGGCTGTCCACCGGGACCGTCGGTCCACCAGCGGCGGGAGGGGCCGAGGGGGGCGGGCCCTGCCAGGGGGCGGCGGATCGCCGGGCAAGCGCAACGGTCGGCGGTCGCCGTGAACAATCCAGCCCCCGGAAGGGCCCGTCCGCCCTCGGCCCCGACCCACCCGCGTCCCGCCCCAGCCCCGGCTCCTGACCCACGACGCACCGGCAAGCGGCGGCACAAGGCCGAGCCCCCGCAAGCCGCACCGTTGTGCACCCGCCCCCACCCGTGAGGCACAATCGGCCACGACCGCATCCACGAGGCCCGGCCTCACGAGACACCGCAGGGGCGACCACCGGATGAGCATGTACCGCGAGCGCGTATACCGGGGCACCGGCAGAGCGACCGTGCTCCGCACGGTGGGCACGCGCGAGCGCCGCTCTCACCTCACCGCCCCCCGCGTCCCCACCGTGGGCATCGACATCGGTGGCACCAAGGTCATGGCCGGCGTCGTCGACGCCGACGGCAACATCCTCGAGAAGCTCCGCACCGAGACCCCGGACAAGTCCAAGAGCCCGAAGGTCGTCGAGGACACCATCGTGGAGCTGGTCCTGGACCTCTCCGACCGCCACGACGTCCACGCCGTCGGCATCGGCGCCGCCGGCTGGGTCGACGCCGACCGCAACCGGGTCCTGTTCGCCCCCCACCTGTCCTGGCGGAACGAGCCGCTGCGCGACCGCCTCGCCGGCCGCCTGGCCGTCCCGGTCATGGTCGACAACGACGCCAACACCGCCGCCTGGGCGGAGTGGCGCTTCGGCGCGGGCCGCGGTGAGGACCACCTGGTCATGATCACCCTCGGCACCGGCATCGGCGGCGCCATCCTCGAGGACGGCCAGGTCAAGCGCGGCAAGTTCGGCGTCGCCGGCGAGTTCGGCCACATGCAGGTCGTGCCCGGCGGCCACCGCTGCCCGTGCGGCAACCGCGGCTGCTGGGAGCAGTACAGCTCCGGCAACGCCCTGGTGCGCGAGGCCCGCGAGCTGGCCGCCGCCGAGTCGCCCGTCGCCTACGGGATCATCGACCGCGTCGCCGGCAACATCCCCGAGATCACCGGCCCGCTGATCACGGAGCTGGCCCGCTCCGGCGACGCCATGTGCGTGGAGCTGCTCCAGGACATCGGCCAGTGGCTGGGTGTGGGCATCGCCAACCTCGCCGCCGCCCTCGACCCCTCCTGCTTCGTCATCGGCGGTGGCGTCAGCGCGGCCGACGACCTGCTGATCGGCCCGGCACGGGACGCCTTCCGCCGGCACCTCACCGGCCGTGGCTACCGCCCGGAGGCCCGCATCGTCAAGGCGCAGCTGGGCCCCGAGGCGGGCATGGTCGGCGCCGCCGACCTGGCGCGGCTCGTCGCCCGGCGCTTCCGCCGCGCCAACCGGCGCCGCGTCGAGCGCTACGAGCGCTACGCGCAGGCGGGCCGCGGGTGATCACGATGGACCGTCCGGAACACACGGCCGCCCCCGGACCCCACGAGGCCCCGGGTGGCGCGGGCCCGGGCGGCGGCCGGCACCGCCGCTGGCTCAAGCCCGTCATCGTCTTCCTGCTCATCGCCATTCCCGCGGGCTACCTCTACATCTCGGCGATGCAGAGCCGTGGGGGCGGCGAGAGCAAGCAGGAGCAGGCGGCCGCCACCGGCCTGGAGGAGGGCTGGCCCACCCGGCTGCAGCGGCGCCTCTACGAGGTGACGGTGCCGTCCTCCGCCGAGGACGTCGCCCACTTCGAGACGAACTCGTGGAAGTCCAGCGCCCTGTACCTGCGGTTCACGACGACCCGGGCGAAGTTCGACAAGTGGCTCACGGGGGTGGGCAGCAGCGCCGCCGACCTGGAGGACGGCGAGGTCACCATCGACGAGGACGAGGCCGCCGAGGTCGGCTGGGAGTTCGGCGACGGTCACCACTGGGCGGGCACGGTCCACGAGCAGGACAAGCCCAAGCCCACCCTGGAAATCACCGCCAACCTGGACGACCCGAAGCGTCCGAAGGTCTTCGTCGTCTCGACCACCACCCCCTGAGGGCGGTACCCCGCGCGCCGGTGGTGAGCGCGGCGCGGGGGAGCGGGAAGCCGCTGCCGTTCCTCAGGCGCGGTGTGCGTCGACCGAGGCGGTGCTCTGCGGATGGTCCGCCACCGTGTACACGCGGCCGTCGTTGTCGCTCCCGAAAGGGGTGAGGTCGGCCGGCGTGCGGGTGAGAGGGTGGATCAGCCGCTACCGGTGCGAGCACCGCCATGCCGCCCGGTACCGCGACCGCGCCGTGCTGCTGGCCGGCGACGCCGCCCACGTCCACCCGCCCACCGGGGGCCAGGGCCTCGACACGGGAATCGCCGACACCATGAGCCTGGGGTGGCGCCTGGCCGCGGCGGTCGCCGCCCCCGCTACGAGGGGCTCCTCGACGCCTACGCCTAGGAGCGCCGGCAGTCCGCCGCCCGCGTCATGCGGCTCACCGGCGCCATGCTGTACTTCAACGCGACCCCCGCGCTGTGGGGCCACGCCCTGCGCGCCGTGGGACTGGGATGTGCGGGGCTGCCGCCCGTCCGCCGGCGCCTCGCCGCCGCCCTGGCCGGGCTGCAGGAGCGGGGCGCGGACCCGGCGCCCGGGTACGGAACGGAGCGCGGGCCCCCGACGTACCGCTGCTCGCCACGACCACGAGCCCCCACCGCCGACTGTTCGAGGCCCTGCGCGCCGGTCACCACGTACACCTCGTACCGGCGTGCGGCACCCCGGATCCCCGGGCGGCGGCCATGACCCTGCCCCTGCAGACGGTGCGGACCGACGCCTACCGGCAGGCGCGCATCGTCCGTCCCGACGGGCACTTCCTGTGACGTCCGGCCCCCTGTGCGCGTGCCACCCGGCCCTGCCGGGCGGCGCCCTGGCCGTCGCGGCCCCGACCGCGGCCGTGCCCGCCGTGCCGGACGTCCCGGCGATGGGCCCGGCGCTCACCCAGCGGCCCGCCGCCGGCTACCAGCTCCCTCAAATCCTCGGCAGAAACCATGGGACCCGGGCAGGTCAATATCTGTGCTCGCGAAGTGAGAATTAAGTTCGGAGCGCGATGAATATTACTTACCCGACAGGCAGAGCGGAGTTATTCGCCGTACGCGGCCGATCGCACCGTGCTAGTCTCGATCTCAGTTGCAGTTGTGGTTCCCGAAATCTTGCAGGCATCCCCGCCGGTTCATTCCGGTGGCGATCCTCTCTGGCTCCGGTTATTTCCGGCAGGGTGATCATCACGGCGACACGGAGGACACACGGTGTGAACTCCGAGCACCGCCCCGAAGGAGAAATAACATGGCTTCCGGATCCGTGAAGTGGTTCAACGCCGAAAAGGGCTTCGGCTTCATCGAGCAGGACGGCGGCGGCCCCGACGTCTTCGCCCACTACTCGAACATCGCCGCCCAGGGCTTCCGTGAGCTGTCGGAGGGCCAGAAGGTCACGTTCGACATCGCGCAGGGCCAGAAGGGCCCGACGGCCGAGAACATCGTTCCCGCCTGACGTCGGCACGCACCTCGCAGCCGGGGCCCGCACCTTGGGGTGCGGGCCCCGGCTCGACGCGTTTTGAGGGGATGCGCGACCCGCTGTCCGGGCCCCGCCCGGGTTCCGGACGAGCATCCCGCCGGGACCTCCGTGCGAAACGACTGGCCCCGGCCGCGGGAATCGCGTCACGCGCTCCGGCGAAGCCTCCGCGAGCATCCCTCCGCCGATCGATTGTCCATCCGATTCGGCTCCCATTTTCTTCGGCTCGTTCTTGCGATTCTCCGCGCTGCTCGTTTTCTGCGGGAATTCCTTGATGCGTGCCACGTCAAGGAAGGTTCCCCGTGAACCGCACGCGTATAAACGATCGCTCCGCCCGCACCCGCTCCGGAAATCCGGGCTCCGCGATGGGCGGAAACCGCTCCGGCTCCCCGCGCCGTGCCGAAGGCCCCGGACGCCGGCGGACTTCGCCCCAGGGCGAGTTCGCACTGCCGAAGACGGTCACCTCGGCGCTGCCCGCCGTCGAGGCGTTCGCCGATCTCGACATGCCGGCGCAGTTGCTGGCCGCGCTGGGCCATGAGGGCGTGACCGTACCGTTCCCGATCCAGGCGGCGACCCTGCCGAACTCCCTCGCGGGGCGTGACGTGCTCGGCCGTGGCCGCACCGGCTCGGGCAAGACCCTCGCCTTCGGCCTCGCCCTGCTGGCCCGTACGGCAGGTCGACGCGCCGAGCCGCGGCTGCCGCTGGCCCTCGTCCTCGTACCCACCCGTGAGCTGGCCCAGCAGGTCACCGACGCCCTCACTCCGTACGCCCGCTCCGTGCGGCTGCGCCTTGCCACCGTGGTCGGTGGCATGCCGATCGGCAGGCAGGCCGCCGGGCTGCGTACCGGGGCGGAGGTCGTCGTCGCCACGCCGGGCCGGCTCAAGGACCTCATCGACCGTGGCGACTGCCGCCTGGACCAGGTCGCCGTCACCGTGCTCGACGAGGCCGACCAGATGACCGACATGGGCTTCATGCCCCAGGTCACCGAGCTGCTCGACCAGGTGCGCCCCGACGGCCAGCGGATGCTGTTCTCGGCCACCCTGGACCGCAACGTCGACCTGCTGGTCCGCCGCTACCTCACCGACCCGGTGGTCCACTCCGTCGACCCGTCCGCGGGCGCCGTGACGACCATGGAGCACCACGTCCTCCACGTGCACGGCGCGGACAAGCACCGGACGACCACCGAGATCGCGGCCCGGGACGGCCGGGTGATCATGTTCCTGGACACCAAGCACGCGGTGGACCGGCTGACCGAGCACCTGCTGAACAGCGGTGTCCGCGCCGCCTCCCTGCACGGCGGCAAGTCCCAGCCGCAGCGCACGAAGACCCTGTCCCGCTTCAAGTCCGGACATGTGACGGTGCTGGTGGCGACCAACGTCGCGGCGCGCGGTATCCACGTCGACAACCTCGACCTGGTCGTGAACGTCGACCCGCCCAGCGACCACAAGGACTACCTGCACCGAGGCGGGCGCACGGCCCGCGCCGGCGAGTCCGGCAGCGTCGTCACCCTGGTGACCCCCCAGCAGCGCCGCGCCATGAGCCGGCTGATGGCCGCCGCCGGCATCACCCCGCAGACCACCGAGGTGCGCTCGGGCGAAGCCGAACTGAGCCGCATCACCGGTGCCCAGGCCCCCTCGGGCGTCCCGGTCACCATCACGGCGCCGGCCACGGAACGTCCCCGGCGCGCCGACTCCTCCTCGCCCCGCGGACGGCGTGGTCGCGTCGGCCGGGGCCGGTCCGCCGGCGGCACGGGTCGCCGCACGGCACCGCGCTCGTCCGTCGACGCGGCCGCTTAGAGCCGCCGAGACCCGTCGCGTCCGGCACCGTCGTACCCGACACCGTCACGCGGCGAGTCGCGGCCCGCACCCTCCACATCCGCCCGTCCCGCAGGAGGCACCCTTTGACACCGGCTCAGACTCGGCAACGCCCCCCGCACCCCCTCACCTCGGCCCCGGCCGGGGCCGAGGCCGTGGACCTGTCCGGACCGCAGGTCTGTGACGACATGACCGTGGAGGTGGCGCTGGCCGTCATGGCCGGCGCTCGTGTCGACTTCCTGTCCCTGTGCGACCGGGACGATCAGGTCACGGGCTCGATCACCCGGACCCGGCTCGTCGCCGTCCGCGACAGTTCCGCCTACACGGACCGGCTCCGGCTGAGGGACGTCCTCGGCGCCGACGGGCCGCCCGCCCCGCCCGCCCCCACGACGACGCCCGGAGCCGGGCACCCGGCGCGGTGCCGGCAGCCCGGCGTCCCGTCCGCCGTCGCCCGCGAGCACGGTTCCGCCCTGGACGCTCTCACCCTGTCCCGCTGATCGGCCCCACCCGCCCCCGTAGACCCGGTCCCCTTCCTTCCCCTGTGAGGCATCATGCGCTGCGTCATCGCCCGGTTCCCCTTCGACCTCACCAAGAGTGGGGTGCTGACCTCGATGAAGGGCGTGAAGCCCGAGGCCATCACGGGAGAGTCCGTGATCATCGGCCGCCGCCACTACCCCGTCAAGCAGGTGGGCGAAGTCATCACCCGGCAGGACCGCCGCGACTTCACCAGCGGAGAGGTCACCCGGGCCATGGCGCGGCTGGGCTTCACCTGTCGGAGCGCCCACGAGGCCGTGCCGGTTCCGCCCTCGCACGCCTCGCACGCCTCGCACGCCTCGCACGCCTCGCACGCCCCCACGCCGCTCGAGACCGCGTCGGCGCTGCTGGGCGGCCCCGGCCCGCTGGGGCTGTGACGACGACCTCCGGAAGCTGATCCACCGGACGGCGTCCGGCACAGGACAGCGATGAAGGGCCCTGCCGACGCGCGTCGGCAGGGCCCTTCATCGCTGTCGTCGTACGGTTGTTCGGATCGACCGGCGCCGTCACTGCGGGCGGCGCCGGACACGGGGTCTCAGTGTGGCGTCTCAGTGGTCGGAGTAGCTGAAGTCGCCCACGGTCCAGGCGCTGACGTCCTTGATCGCGACGCGGTACATCCCCCCGGTCTCGGGGATTCCGATGTTGCCCTGGAGGATCCGGGCGAGATGGAAGTGTAGATGCGTGGGCGCCTCGGCGCGGTCGGCGCGGTCCTGCGGCCGGTCCGCGCTGAAGACGGCGGAGAACGAACCGAGGTGGTCCGAGTCCTTGAGTACCTCCGAGACCCGCTCCCTCCACGCGGCCTCGGGAGCCAGTCGGCCAGTGATGACAGCACCACCGACCACCACGGTCAGCGACATCTGATTGCTCTGCCCGGACTCCACCATGGTGGAGATGCCGACGAGCAGGTCGTCAGGGTTCGACATGGGAGCCGATTCTATCCAGCGGCCGCTCCCGCCATCCACCGGCAGGAGTGACGTGAGGTTACCTGTGATGCGACTCGATCAAAATCTGTGTTTGCCGGAGTAGACATTGGCCCGGTGAGTGGTTAGATTTTCTCTCGTAGACATGGTCCGAGAGGCCCGGCAGACATGAACTGCCGGGATGGCACAGGTCGTACACAGTGCCGGTTCTTACACACGGATTCACCAGAGGAAGGACGGAGGGAGCAGACGCCATCAGGATCGCCCGGTCCGAGAGTGTTCGGGTCGGGTACCGCAAGGCCCCGGAACGGAAGGTGGTCCCCGGTCACGCAACCGCGATCCCCGTACGCCCCGCCCTCTCCCGGGCCGGGCGACGGAAGCAGAAGGCCGGCGAGGCAGTAACGCCGGCAGATGGTGTTCAATTTCCTTCGGGGCCCTGGTGCCGTACGGCACCAGGGCCCCTCAACGCGTTGCAGAACGAGGTGACATGCCAGCAGACAGTCCACTGAGCGATCGTCTGGACGACGACGACTACCCCGCCTACACGATGGGCCGGGCCGCCGAGATGCTCGGCACCACCCCGGGTTTCCTCCGGGCCATCGGCGAGGCCAGGCTCATCACGCCACTCCGCTCCGAGGGCGGACACCGGCGCTACTCCCGCTACCAGCTCCGGATCGCCGCTCGCGCCCGCGAGCTGGTCGACAGGGGGACACCGGTCGAGGCCGCCTGCCGCATCGTCATTCTCGAGGACCAGCTCGAGGAAGCACAGCGCATCAACGCCGAGTACCGCCGCACGGCGAAGCAGGCGTCAGACAGTTCCGGTTCCGGTTCCGCCTGAGGACGTCGGCCGGACCGGCCGGTGCGCACGAGGGATCATCGGGCCCCCGGCCGGGCCCGGTCCCGCCGGATCCGCCCCAAGCGCCATCTCGCCCGCGCTGTCTGCGCCCTGGTCGGACCGGTGCGCGCCCGACCCCCGTCACAGGGGCATCTGTGAGATGTGGGAGCGTGAGCGGGTGAGTGAGAGTACGCCGAACACCCTCCAATACCGCTCTGACGGGCCGGAAGACGCCCCGGTCCTGGTCGTGGGCCCGGCCCTCGGTACCACATGGCACAGGTAGGCGGAAGCGTCTTCTGGCGTCCACGTGGTCTATGTCGCTGCTGTTTGTGCAAGTGGGGGCGCTGTGGTCCAGGTGCGTCGATGGTGTTGGTGACAGCGACGTGACTCGTGATGGTCACTGGGCCCCCACCGGATAGGTGCTGGCAGGGGGCCTCGGCGTTCCTCAGTAGAGAGGTCCGCTCCTCGGTCCTGCTTGCGGCATCTGCGAACGCCTCGAGTGCCCACAGTGGGCGCCGCCAGAGCCACCCGTTGCGGGTCGGCCCGAACGGGCGGCGCGTTGGTGCCTTGCTCGGCAAGCCGAGCTGATGGCGGACACCGAGCATCTGCCCGCCGGCGGACAGGCCGGATTCCGGATCACCGTCCCCGTAACGAACGGTCGGCCCATGGCGTCATGGCCCGGCCCGTCCTCGTACGGGAGGTGATCTTGCGCCGCGGGGTGGACGGCCCTGATTCCCACGGAGGCGAAGGGCGAGTTCCCTATGCGGGCGGGGGACGACGAATGCCCCATGGGAGCGAGGCGATATGGTCTCCCGATTTATCCCAATGCCGTGCGCTGGTGGCACCGTGGAGGGCACACTGACGTGGGATGGGGAGGCGGTGCGCACGGCTGGGGCCTGCGCACAGTGATGGACGGCGTGCGCTGGGCGGGCGCCAGCCGTGGCCCTGGGGGGATGAATGACGCAGTCGTATTCCGGGCAGCGCCGTGCCGTGCGGGGGCGAGGGGCCAGGGGCAGGCCGGTGGTGGTGATCGGCGCCGGTCCGTACGGCTTGTCGGTGGCCGCTCATCTGCGGGCGGCCGGGGTGCCGGTGCGGGTCTTCGGCGAGATCATGGGCAGCTGGCGGCACGCGATGGCCACCGGGATGTTCCTGAAGTCGACGCCTGCGGCGACGGATCTGACCGCCCCCGTGCCGGGCGGCCGGCTGGCGGACTTCTGCCGTGCCACGGGCGTGGAGGAGCTGACCGAGCTGACACCGATCCCATGCACGACGTTCGTGGACTACGGGATGTGGTTCGCCCAGCGGTACGTCGGCCCCGTCGCTTCTGTCCCCGTGAGCCTGGTGGAGCGGGCCGGGAGCGGCTTCACTGTCCAACTGGAAGGCGGTGAGGAGCTGGAGGCTGCGGCCGTGGTCGTGGCCACCGGGCTCGGCGCACTCGCGCACATCCCACGCCGGCTCCGCCATCTGGCCCCTGAGGGGCCGGGCCCGCGGGGGCCGCTGTCCCACACCAGCCAGCACACCGACCTGTCCCGCTACGCCGGGCGCCGCGTCGTGGTCGTCGGCGGCGGGCAGTCGGCGCTGGAGAGCGCCGCTCTCCTGCATGAGGGCGGCGCTGATGTCCAGGTTCTGGTGCGCGCGCCCCGGGTGCGCTGGGGAGAGCGCCCGCAGCTGTGGCGCCCGGTCAGCCGACGGCTGGCCGCACCGGCTTCGGCGCTGGGGACCGGCTGGACGCTGGCCGTGGTGTGCCGCGCTCCGGGCACGGTACGGCATCTTCCGGCTTCGGCGCGGATGCTGTTGTTCCGCCGTGCGCTGGCCCCGGCGGGCGGGTGGTGGCTGCGCGACCGCGTCGAGGGCGTCGTGCCCGTCCGCACCTCCTGCCGCATCCGGCAAGCGCACATGGACGGGCCCGAGGTGCGGTTGTGGGTGGAGGGCGTGGGCGACGACCGGGCCGAACTGTCGGTCGATCACGTGCTGGCGGCCACCGGGTACCGGCTCGACGTGGACGCCCTGCCTTTCCTGACGCCGGCGGTGCGGCTCGCGGTGGCCCGGGTGGCTGGCTCGAAGGCCCCCTGTTTGTCCGGCGCGTTCGAGTCCTGTGTACCGGGGCTGTACTTCACCGGTTCCTTGGCCGCGCCCACTTTCGGGCCGATGCTGCGATTCGTCGCCGGTACCGGATTCGCCGCCCGGCGGATCACCGCCGCACTGACCTACCAGGCTCACACCGCTGACTGCCCAGAACCACCGGACGAGGCCTTTAGGCCGGGCATCCCCCCTGCGCCGGCGGGAGCCGGTCCCGTCCCGTTCAGGCATCCGTGCCCGCGTCGGCTGCCTCCGCCGGCAGGCCGCGGGTGGTGACGAGGCGGGCGCTGCCGTCGGCCAGCCGGTAGGACAGACCCACCACTGCCGTCCGTCCCGCGGCGACCTGATCGGCCAGGACCCGGGAGCGGTCCAGGAGAAGGCCGACGGTGTGCCGTACGTGCTCGGCGATGATGTCGTCGTCCTGGGTGAGTCCGGCTGCCCGGGCGGCCAGCACGCTGGGGGTGACGCGCTCGATGAGATCGCGTATGTACCCGGTGGTGCCGACGCCGTCGGCCAGGGCGGCGCGGGTGGCCGCCACGGCGCCGCACGAGTCGTGGCCCAGGACCACGACCAGCGGGCAGTCCAGCACACTGACACCGTATTCGATGCTGCCCAGCACCTCCGGCCCGGCGACGTGGCCCGCGGTGCGGACGACGAACAGGTCGCCCAGGCCCCGGTCGAAGATGATCTCGGCGGCCAGGCGTGAATCGGAGCATCCGAAGAGCACGGCGAACGGGCGCTGGCCGGGCGCGGTCTCGGCGCGGCGCACAGCATCCTGGTTCGGGTGCTCCGGTGCGCCCGCGACGAAACGCTGGTTGCCGGCCAGCAACAGCTCGAAGGCTTCGGACGGAGTCAGGGGCAGGGCGTCAGTCATGCCCGCAGGATATGAGAAGGCCCAGCTCGCCACTGCGCGGGGATCCGCCAGGAGGGGCCTGCCGGCTGGCCGGGGGCTGAGCGTCGTCGTGTCGCGCGGGGGCTTCGGGCCGGAGCCTTGGAGCGCGGTGGGGTTCAGGGGGCGTCCAGCAGGTCGGGCACCACTGTGCGCAGTCTCTCGGCGCTGATCGCGCCCGCGCGTTTGAGTACGGGCACCGGGCCGGTGAGGTCCACGATCGAGGAGGCGACAGCGGCCTCGGTGGGGCCGCCGTCCAGGTAGACGGCGACCGCGTCGCCGAGCATGTCCCGGGCGGCGTCGCAGTCCTGCGGGGACGGCTGTCCCGTCAGGTTGGCGCTGGAGACCGCCATCGGCCCGGTCTCGGCGAGCAGGTCGAGCGCCACCGGGTGGGACGGCATCCGCACCGCCACGGTGCCGTGGGTCTCCCCCAGATCCCAGGTCAGCGACGGCAGATGGCGGGCGACCAGGGTCAGCCCACCGGGCCAGAATGCCTCCACCAGGGCCCAGCCCCGCTCGGGGAAGCCGGTGACCAGGTCGCGCAGGGCGTCGGGGGAGGCGACCAGCACCGGTGAGGGCATGGCACGGCCGCGGCCCTTGGCCCGCAGCAGCCTGTCCACCGCCTCCCGGTCGAAGGCGTCGGCACCGATGCCGTACACGGTGTCCGTAGGCAGTACCACCAGTTCACCCTGCCCCACGGCCACGGCGGCCGCGCGCAGCCCGTCGGCGTGGCCGGACATCGTGGAGCAGTCAAACCGACGGGCCATCGCTGTTCTCCGTCCCTGCGGGCGCTCGGCCCACACCTGATCGTTCACCTCAGTAGGCTACCGGCCCTCACCTTGCCCACTCGTACTTTTCACCCCTATCCAGCGTCCCGCTCGCCGCCGCCACCGCACCTGCGCATGAGCGGCACCGCGCGGGACGCCTCGGACCAGGACGGCGCGACGAGTGATGGGCAGTCCCCGCGATTCGCCGTCCCGGCTGGACCTGATGGGCGGCGGTCATTTCGGCCCCCCGCCGCCCCCCCCTCCGTCCCCCCGCGCCCTCCTCCGTCCCCTCGACGCCACCCGCCCTCACCTGACCACCACCCACCCCGACCTCGCCACCCAACTCGACACCCTCACGAACCCCTCCCCGACCCCGCCCAACCCCGACTGACTGTCCGGACACACCACCCCGACGCCACCGCGGACGGCGCCTTCAACGTCGCCTGCCGCCCCGCAGGCCGAGTACCAGCACGTGGTCTTCGTTCGCGCCGAGCACCGACTTGATCTTTTACCTGTGCGCCGTGGGTGAGGGGCGCGAGGGTGGCAGGAAGGCTGGGGCGTGGACGCGGTACCGCTCGCAGGCGTCGGCGAGGTCTTCGTGGGCGTGATCGCCGCGCTGTCGGGGCGCCCGTCGGTGTCGTGGTTCCGGGAGAGCCTGCCCGATGACCTCGTCGCCCCGGCGGTCACGATGGAGGCCGCCGCATCACGCTAACCGTGGGCACTCGCGCGTACGACTCGGCCGGCGGCGAGCTTCTGCAGGAAGCCGTAGGCGAGGACGGGCAGGAGGAGGTGAGGTCTGTCGGGCAGCGCGGTGGTGATGAGGACGGCGCTCGCGCTGCTGTTGTTCATGCCGCAGGCGAGAGTCAGCGACGAGCCTGTGGGCGTGTCCAGGCGGAGCAGGCGCGCGGTGACACGGCCAAGGGCGAAGGACAGTGCGCACACCGCCGAGGCCACGATGAGCGCCGCGGCGAGCAGGAGGGGGCGGGGCTGTGTGAAGAACGAACCGAGTGCGCCGCTGGCGTTGACGTATGTCAGGAGCAGGGATCCCCACAGCGCCGCCGCCGGTGTCGCGCGCAACAGTGGCTGCATGACGCGATGGGGGAGGAAGAGCCGGGTCAGGATGCCCGCGCCGCAGGGCAGCAGGACCGAGGTGAGTGCGAAGCTGTTGCCGGCGCCGTACGCGGCCTTGTCCAGGGTTCCCGCGTAGTCGCCGCCGAGCAGAGGTGACAGGGCGTGCACGGTCAGCGGGACGGTGAAGGGGCTGAGGAGGGTGGAGGCGAGCACGAGCCCGACCATGACCGGCTGGTCGGCGTCTCCCTTGCCCGTCCAGACGGTGGCGCCGGCCGCTACGGGCATCGCGACGATGAGGATCATGGCGGTGATCAAGCCGCTGCCGCCGTCGGAGTCGGGGGAGCGCTGGAGGGCGAACGCGACGGCGGGGACGACCAGCAGCGGGGCGGCCAGGTGCAGGGCCAGTCCGGCCAGCAGGGCGAGGGGCCGCCGCAGGAGGCGGCCCAGGTCGCCGAGCGGTACTTGCAGGCCGGCCGAGAACAGCACCAGGGCCAGCAGCAGCGAGGGCACGTTCAGCGGAAGGCACGCGCCCGGCAGGGGAACGGTGTGCACGTGGCGGAGCCGGAGGCCGGGCCCGGGAAGCGCGACGGCGGTCAGGTACGCCGCCGTGACGGTCCATCCGAGCCGTCGGCGCAGCCAAGCCGTCAACCGGCCCGGAGGAAGAGGACCGGACGGCGGGCCGGCCTCGTCCGTGGCGCTGGTCCGCCGTGAGCCGGGTCCGGTCGGGGCGGATGGGGGAGGTGGCGGAGATCCGTCATGGCGCATGGCCGTCATGTTCCTGTGCCCCGGGCCGGTGTGGTGGCAGAACCGCGCTGTGGTCAGGATGCGTTCAGGTTGGAGGTGGCACGGTCGGGCCCATGACCCCAGAGATCTCCGAAACCGCCGAGACCCTCGCAACGCACACTGCCCCTGCGCCGGGCGCCGGCCCCGGCCGCCGATGGAACAAGGTCCCTGAAGTCACCGTGTACTTCTGGGTGATCAAGGTGCTGTGCACGACGGTCGGCGAGACCGCGGCCGACCTGCTGAACGGCAATCTCGGCCTGGGCCTGTCCGGTGTGTCGCTGCTGATGAGCGCGCTGCTGGTGGTCGCGCTCGTGGTGCAGTTCCGCGTCAGGGCCTACCGCCCCGGTCTCTACTGGCTCGTCGTGGCCCTGGTCAGCGTCGTCGGCACGCTGATCACCGACAACCTGACCGACAATATGGGCGTGCCGCTCCAGGTCAGCACTGCGGTGTTCGCCGCCGCGCTGGTGGGGGTGTTCGCCGTCTGGTACCGCAGCGAGCGGACCCTGTCCATCCACCACGTGGACACCACGCGCCGAGAGGCCTTCTACTGGGCGGCGGTTCTGTGCACCTTTGCCCTCGGCACCGCCGCCGGTGATCTGGTCGCCGAGCGCATGGCCCTGGGCTACTGGCTCTCCGCGGGCCTGTTCGCCTTGGCCATCGCCGCCGTCGCGGTGGCGCACTACGCCCTGGGCCTGGACGCCGTGTGGAGCTTCTGGATCGCGTACGTCCTGACCCGGCCGCTCGGCGCCTCGGTCGGCGATTACCTCTCCCAGCCGGCCGCCGACGGAGGACTGGGCCTGGGGACGGTCGCCACAAGCGGGCTGTTCCTGGCCGTGATCACAGGCTTGGTCGTGTTTCTGACGGTGACGCGGCGGGATGTGACCGCGCGGGAGAGTCTCACCCCGCAGGCAGGCTGATCACGAAAGCCGCGCCCGGTGTGCGCCGGACCTCATGGCGTACGTCACCGCCGGCGGAGCGGGCCAGGCGCCGTGCGAGCGGCAGGCCGAGGCCCGCTCCGTCGTGCCCGTCGTCGGCAGCCGCGCGCCGGCCCGGCTGGAACAGGTGTGCGGTGAAGGAGTGCGGAACGCCCGGGCCGTCATCGGCGATCTCCACGAACACGCCGCCAGGGCGGTGCGCGGCGCTGATGAGGACGCGGGAGCGCGCGTAGCGCAGCGCGTTGTCGAGCAGAGGACTGACGACCCGTTCGAGAAGGGCCGCGGACACACCCACCGTCAGCTCCTCGGGGCAGGTGACCGTCACTTTCGCCCTTTCGTTCCCGGGGAGCCTGTCCACGAGGTCCCGCAGGACGGGTGGAACGCCGGCGGTGCCGGGGGCGGTCCGGGCGCCGTCGCGCGCGTCGTGGAGGAGGGTGTCGCAGATCGTCCGCATGCACCGGGCCGCGTCCGCGAGCCTGGCGTGCGTGGCGCGGGTGTCAGCCGTCGAACGGGGGCGGGCCTGCCACCAGTCCAGCTCGGCGATGATGCGGGCGAGAGGCGTGCGCAGCTCGTGCGACAGTTCCCGGGTCAGCTGCTGCTCGTGCCGCAGCACCGCGCGGATGCGGTCCAGCAGCCCGTCCAGGGAAGCGCCCAGCCGCGAGAGTTCCACAGGGCGGGCGGTGGCGCTGAAGCGCTCGTCGGAGGCGACGGAGCTCCACCGGGTGGCCTGGTCGGTCATCACGTGTACGGGATGGAGGGCCCGTCCCACCGCGAGACGGGTGAGGGCGTAGGTGCAGGCGAGGACGGCGGTTCCCAGGGCGAGGGAGGCGAGGAGCATGGTGTCGGCCGAGGCGCGGTAGAGGGACAGGTCCAGGGCTGTGACGACGACGGCGCGCGGCGGGGATCCGGGAGGGCCGTCTCCGACGGGCCGTCCGCACAGGCGTACGGGAGTGTCGCCCTGGAAAGTGGTGCAGCGCCCGCTCCCGTACGTGGCGAGCCCCGCAGCGGTCCTGGTGAGGCGGCTGCCCTCCGGGGCCGAGGCAGGGTGTTCGAGCAGCCGCTTTTCGGCATAGATCCATACGTTGGTGTCGAGCAGCGCGTCGTCCGCTGTTTCCCGTACCCGCACCGGGCGGCTGCCGGTGTCCACGGTCGTGGCCACGGCGGCGGCACGGGTGCGCAGTTCGTCGTCGGCCTGCCTCGCGAGGTGGTGCCGGACGACAGTGTTGAACGCTACGGTGAGGACCACCATCACCAGGGCCGCCGTCGCGACGGCCACGAGCGAGAGACGGCCGCGCAGGCTGTGGGGCCGGGCGGCCCGGAAGAGCGCCGTCACGACAGCCGGTGCCCGATTCCCCGAGCGGTACGGACCGTCAGATCGCTGCCCGCTTCCCGGAGTTTGCGCCGCAACCGGCTCAGGTACTGATCCAGCGTGTTGTCGCTGACCTGCGCTCCTTCGGGCCAGCCGGCCCGGACCAGCGCACGTCTGGACACGACGTCCCCGCGCGAGGCCATGAGCGCGGCCAGCAGGCGGAACTCCGTCGGAGTGAGAGCGACTTCGCAGCCGCGCACGGAGAGGCCGTGCCGCACCGGGTCCAGCACCAGATCTCCCGTGGAGGCCGGCGCCGGCCGGCCCGTGCGCTTGAGCGCCGCTCGCAGCCGGGCTGCGAGCTCCGCGAGATGAAAGGGTTTGGGCAGGTAGTCGTCACCGCCGGCGGAGAAGCCGCCGAGGCGGTCCGCGAGCCGGTGGTGGGCGGTCAGGAAGATGACCGGTGAGAGGAACCCGTTGGCCCGCATCGCCTGGCACACGTCCCGTCCGTCCGCGTCGGGCAGGCCGACGTCCAGGACCACCGCGTCGACGGAGTCACCGGCCAGGCGCAGGGCGCCGGCGCCGTTCTGCGCGGGCACGGTCGCGAATCCCTCGTCGCGCAGGCCGCGCAGCAGCACGTCCCGCAGGGCGTGGTCGTCCTCGACGACCAGGATGACGTGCTGCACGCTCTCTCCTCAGGGGCCGGTGGGCCGGACCCGCTCGTGCCGGCGGCGGAGGTTCTCCGCCCGCTTGGGGACGACGGCCGGGGGAAGCCACCGGGCAGCGGCCCAGAGGCACGCCGTGAACCAGGCGAGGGCGAAGAGCCAGCCGCCGATGACGTCGCTGAACCAGTGGACTCCGAGATAGACGCGCGTCAGCCCCACCGCGGCGCCCCAGCAGCCGATCACCGCGGCGATGACGTAGCGGCCGCGTGGTGAGCGCAGCATCACCGCAGTGATGAGCAGCGCGGCCGTGATGGCCGCCGTGGTGGCGTGGCCGGAGGGGAACGACCACCCCGACGCGTGTGTCACCCGGTCCGGCACCGGCGGACGCGAGCGGGCCACGAGGTGCAGTACGGCCTGCCGCAGAGCCTGCCCCGCCCCCAGGCAGAGCAGACTCGCGGCCGCCGCGAGGAGCCTCTGCCGGGCTGTGCGCCCGGCGATGACGCCCGCCAGAGCGGCCAGCAGGTACGGGACCGCGTCCGTCCCGGTGCTGGTCACATCCCGTGCCGCGGTCACCGCTGTGTCCGGGCGGTGTCCGACGGCCCACGAGAGCAGGGAGACGTCCGCCGGCAGTGGGGTGCCGTTCCGCAGGACGACGGCCACCGCCAGCAGCGCGAAGCATGCCAGGGCCGCGAGACCGACGAAGCCCGCGCGGCCGGGTCCCCTCACCCGCCCGCCCCGTTCTTCTGCGCGGCAGCGGCGCGGCGTGACCGGTACAGCTCGGCGGCGAGCGGCAGCAGCGAGACGGCGACGATCAGCGCGACGATGGGCAGGAGGTAGCGGTCGACGTTCGGGATGGAGGATCCCAGCGCGTAGCCGCCCAAGGTCAGGCCCACCGTCCACAGCAGCCCGCCGGTCACCTGCCAGACCGTGAAGGAGCGCGCCGGCACGCCCAGGGCGCCGGCCATGGGGTTGAGCACCGTGCGGACGACGGGCACGAACCGGGCCAGCACGATGGCCTTCCCGACTCCGTACCGTTCGAGGAGGGCCTCGGCCCGCTGGGCTCCCTCGTGCAGGCGTGCCGAGCGGCTGCGGGCGAGCAGGGTGCCGCCGGCCTTCCTGCCGATGAGGTAGCCGCACTGCGAGCCCGCCAGGGTGCCCGCGACGGCCGCGAGCAGCAGCGGTGCCAGTGACAGGTGCACGCCCGTGGCCGCCGAAGAGCCTGTGCACAGCAGTCCGGCGGTGAACAGCAGCGAGTCGCCGGGCAGGAAGAAGCCGACCAGGAGTCCCGTCTCGGCGAACAGGACGATGCCGACGCCGAGCACGCCGAAGGCCGCGAGGAGCGACTGCGCGTCGAGGACGTTGACGGCGAGCGGTGAAGCCGTCGCGAACAAGGGTGCGGACATCGTCGCGGGCCCTTTCATAATGGACGAGCGGGCGGCCGGCACGGCACCCCGACTGACTACAAGCATATAGACGGTCTACTGTGCTGTAGACGACAACGGGGTGAGGAACGTTTCCAAGACGAACGCGAAGGACGAGCGCCGGCCGGCGGGCGAGCTGGAGGCCGGTGTCCTGGCCGCCCTCTGGGCCGCGGACCGCCCCCTCACGCCGGCCGAGGTGCAGGCGGGCCTCACCCACGACCCGGCCCGCACCACGGTGACCACGACCCTGACCCGCCTGTACGAGAAGGGCATAGTCGACCGCCGGCGGCAAGGGCGCGGCTACGCCTACTTCCCCGTACAGGACGCCCCCGGGCTGAGGGCCCTGCGCATGCACAGCGAGCTCGACCGGGACGAGGACCGCGAGATGGTCCTGGCCCGGTTCGTCGAAGGGCTCAGCCCCGACGACGAGCGGCTCCTGAGGGATCTGCTGGAGTCGGAAGAGTGATGACCGTCCTGCTGCTGCTTCCGCTGCTGCTCCCATTCGCCGTGCCGGCACTGGCGACGCATGCGGAACGGCGCCTCGCTCCTGTTACCGCGCTGTGGGTGCTGACCCTCACCGCGGTCGCGCTGGCCGGCGGTTCGCTGACGGCGCTGGGCGCCCTCGTGCTCACGGGCTTGCTGAAGCTGCCCGTTCTCGCGGCCTACGGCGAGCTGATCCACCCCTTGCGTACGCCGTGGGACGCCGTGGCAGTACCTTTCGCCGCCGCCTCCGTCGGTCTGCTCGCCGTCGGCGCATGGACGCTGACCCGTTCCGCCCTCCGGCAGGCCAAGGCGTTGCGCGCGGCGCACGCCGAAGCCGGCCGCCGGCCGGCCGCGGGTGACCTCTGCGTCATCGACTCCCCGTACCCGGATGCCTACGCCCTGCCCGGATGGCCTGCCCGTGTCGTGGTCACCACCGCGATGATCCGCAGCCTCGGCCCCGCCGAACGCGAGGTCCTCTTCGCCCACGAACGCGCCCACAACGCCGGCCGCCACCACTACTTCCTCGCCGTGGCCGAGCTGGCCGCACACTGCCACCCCGCACTACGCACCGTTCGCGCATCCATCCGGTTCGCCGCGGAGCGCGCGGCCGACGAAGCCGCCGCCGCGGCCGTCGGCGACCGTCGTCTGACCGCCCGCGCCATCGCCCGCGCGGCGCTGGCCGCCGGCGCCCACCGCCCCGGGCGGCCGGTCGTCACCCCGGCGGCCACGACCGGACCCGTCCCGCGCCGCGTCGCCGCCCTTCTTGCCGGACCCCGGCACCGGGCGCACCGGGCAGCTCCCTGGATCGCCGTACTCCTCGCCCTGTGCGCCGCCACTGCTGCCGGCGCTTCGGTGGCGAGCCTGGTCGCCTTCCACCACGACGTGGAAGTCGCCCAGGGTGAAGCCGCTCACTGATCACCGGGCCCCGCCCGGACGTGTGGAACCGTTCCGCTGCCGCTATCGTCTACCGGCGTGTAGACGCTCGCCGGGCGTCGCCTCCCGGCCCCCACCCGCGCGCGGCGGCTTCCAGCAGCCCCACGGGACCACACCCTCCGCACGACGGGAATCTGTAGACAATGAGCACCGCTTCCGGCCCCAACGGCCTCGACGGGGCCGCGATAGACGGCGGCCTGTACACCGACGTCACCGACTTCGCGCACCGGACGCACTGGCTGAACGGACCAGTGGCCGCCTACACGACGTACGGCATCGCGTTGTTCGGAGCGCTTCTGCTCGCCGGCTGGTGGCTGGCCCGCCGCCGCGACGCCCGCACCATGGCCGCCGCGCTGATCACCCCGTTCGCCGTCGTCATCGCCTACCTGGTCAACGACGGCATCAAGTCCGTCTTCCAGGAGTCGCGGCCCTGCCGGGCACTGCCCCACGACTTCCTCATCGAGGCGTGCCCGCCCGCCAACGACTACGCCTTCCCCAGCAACCACACCACCGTCGCCTTCGCCGTGGCGGCCGGACTGCTCCTGGTGAACCGGCGCCTGGCCGCCCTCGCGATGCCGACGGCGGTACTGATGGCCGCCTCACGCGTCTACGTCGGCGCCCACTACCCCCACGACGTTCTCGTAGGAGCCGTCGTCGGGATCGCCGTCGGCGTCGCCGTCGTGGCGATCGCGAGCCGCCTGGCCGCCCCGGCCGTCTCCAGGCTGCGCAACGGGCCGGCCCGACCGCTGCTCCTCGCCACCTGACCACGTACGCACGCGGCGGACACCGAGGCCGGCCCCTCGGTAGTGCATACCTGGCCCACCCGCGCCTGAGGAATCACGCAACGGTCCGGACGAGCAGACGGCTGCCCGCCGGTGCTTCCCTCATCCTGCCGCCGTGTGGCCGACAAGGCCATCGCCCCGGACCTTGAGCCGTCCCGGTCCGGGCGGCCGCGGTGGCTGCCGGGTGGCTGGTTTCCGATGGTGTGCGCGGTGTCGCTGGGTGGCGGCGTCGGGGCGGCGGCCCGGTACGGCGCGTCGCTGCTGTGCCCGACCGTGAGCGGCGCTTTCCCCTGGACGACCCTGGTCGTGAACGTGATCGGCTGTGCGGTCATCGGGGTGTTCCTGGTGGTGATCACGGATATGTGGGCGGCGCACCGGCTGGTGCGGCCGTTTCTTCGGCACCGGGGCCTCGGGGGTTTCACCACCTTCTCCACCTATGTGGTGGACATCCTGCGCCTGGCCGACGGCCGCCGCGCCGGCCTCGGCCTGGTCTACCTGGCCGCGACCCTGTGCGCCGCGCTGGCGGCGGTGTGGGCGGCCGCGGCCGTGACGCGTCGAGCGATCGGCTGGAGGAAGCGATGACGAGGCTGACAGGACGCTCGCTGCGAGTGACGGTCTTCGTCGGGGAGGACGACACCTGGCACCACCGGCACGCGGATCGGGATCCCGGCAGTGGCGGACTGCCCGAATGAGAACGGCGTGGACGAACGCGCCAAGGGCGTATGTGAGGAGCCGGCCTGACCGGGGCAACGGTCACCACCCGCGTCATCACCGACCAGGAGGAGGCCGAACGGACCGGCAAACCGCACCGAGCGCACGAGCGATCAGTGCGGCACATGGCGCGGGCAGACGCCGTGTGCCCGCTTACGCGCCGGCCCGGACCGGATCGAGGAGGACGGTGGCCCACCAGGGACCGGAACGGCGCCTCGTCCTCCGGGCCCGCACCCCGGCGGCGAGGCTCGCGGGCGCAAAGCGGTCACCACGCCGCCGCCCGTCACCTTGTTAGCGTGATGACGTGGCACGGATTGTGATCGTCGAGGACGACGACGCCATCGGAGGCAGGCTCACGGCGACGCTGCGCGCCCAGGGCCACGACAGCGAGTGGTGCCCGGACGGCGCTGCGGCGCTGGAGCGTGCTGCCCGGGGGCCCGCCGAGCTGGTGCTGCTGGATCTCGGCCTGCCGGACGCGGACGGGTTCGAGCTGTGCCGGAGCATGAGGGAGCGCCTGCCGGGGGCGGTGGTCGTGGTGCTGACGGCGCGTACGGGCGAGATGGACGTGATCCAGGCGTTGGAGTCGGGCGCCGACGACTATCTGACCAAGCCGTTCCGGCTGGCCGAGCTGCAGGCGCGGATCGCCGCCCATCTGCGGCGTGCCTCGCCCGGCCGGGACGGCGGCGCGGACCGGATCCGCCACGGTGACCTGCTGATCGACCGCACCGCGCGGCGCTGCCTCACCCCGGCCGGGGAGGTGGAGCTGCGGCCCAAGGAGTTCGACCTGCTGGTCCGGCTGGCCGTGTCCGCCGGCCGGGCGGTGAGACGGGAGGACTTGATGAGCGACGTGTGGGACGAGAACTGGTTCGGTTCCACCAAGACGCTCGACGTCCATGTGGCCGCGCTGCGCCGCAAGCTGGGTGACCCGGTGCGGATCACGACCCTGCGGCACTTCGGCTACCGGCTCGAACCTCCCGGGGAGCACTGACCGTGCGCCGCCGTATCCTGCGGGCCGTAGTCGTGGCCGTGGTGTGCGCGGTGCTGCTGTTCGCCGTACCCCTGGCGGTGGCCACACTCCGGCTGTACCGGCAGGACGAGGTACGCGAGCTGCAGCAGCTGGCCGATCGGGTGGCCGTGACCGTGCCGGCGGACGTCCACCATCCACGCGATCCGATGGAGCTGCCGCGCGTCGAGGCCGGCACCTGGCTGGGGGTGTACGACGAGGGGGCACGCCTGGTCACCGGCGCGGGGCCCGCGCGCGGGGACGGCCCGGTGCGCGAGGCGCTGGCGGGCCGGGCCGCGTCGCGCCTGCAGGGTGACCGGCTGGTGGCAGCGGTGCCGGTGGGCTCGGGCGAGCGGGTGCGGGCGGTGGTGCGTGCCGGTGCACCGGCCGATGGGCCGTTGCGCAGGGCAGCGCTGACGTGGGCGGGCATGCTCGCGCTGGCGGCGTTGGTGGTGGGGGTGGGTGCCGTGCTGGGGATCCGGTCCAGCAGACGCCTTGCCCACCCCTTGGAGGCATTGGCCGCGACGGCGGTCCTGCTGGAGAGCGGTGATCTGGCGGCCCGGGCCGCAGCGTCGGGCCTTCCGGAGGCCGACGAGGTCGCGGTCGCGCTCAACCGCGCCGCCGAACGCATCGGGGGACTGCTGCGCCGCGAGCGGGCCTTCAGCGCGGACGCCTCTCACCAGCTGCGCACCGCGCTGACCCGGGCGCGGCTGGAGCTGGAGAGCGCGCTCGCCACCGAGCAGGGGGGTGCGGGCCCGCACCCCCCGGGCCCGACGGGGGCGGACGCACCTGCGGCCCCCCACGACGCGATGCGGGCCGCCCTGGAGGCGCTGGCAGGCATGGAGACCACACTGGACGACCTCCTGGCCCTGGCCCGGGACCTGCCGGAGCAAGCGCCCCTGGACGTGGCGGGGCTGCTCGCGGAAGCCGAACGTCGCTGGCACGGCGAGCTGGCGGCCGTGGGCCGGCCTTTGCGGGTCGTCGTCGAGGAGCAACTGCCGGAGGCGGTCGGCTCGGCGCGCGCCGCCCGGCAGGTCCTCGACGTGCTGCTCGCCAACGCGCTCGCCCACGGCAGCGGCACGGTGACCGTCACCGCGAGGGAGGCGGCGGGGGTGCTCGCCGTGGACGTGGAGGACGAGGGGCCCGGGCCGCCCGAGGGGGAGGACGTCTTCGCCCGGCGGCGCGGCGCCGGTGGCGCCGACGACGGCGACGTCGGCGGCGGGGACGGCGGTCATGGGATCGGGCTGGCGCTCGCCCGCTCCCTGGCGGAGGCGGAGGGCGGACGGCTCATGCTCTCCCGGAGAGCCCCGCACCCGCGTTTCACCTGGCTGGTCGCCGGTGGAGGGGACGGGCCCGCCCTGTGACAGGTTGCCGCCGGGGCGGGCGCTGTCACAGCTCCCGCAGCTCCGTCAGCGGTGGCCGTCGGGCGTGATGTACCGCTGTCCAGGCCGCACCGGCCAGGGCCGCCGCGACCGCTGCGGCGAGCGCGGCGAGGTAGCCCCACGGCACAGCGAGGGCCGCCGGGGGCGGGTCGAACACTCCGGACAGGACCTTCACGAGCATGTGGGACAGGGCCCAGCCGAGGAGGACGCCGCCGGCGGCGCCCGCCACCGCGACCAGTGCGGCCTCGCTCCACACGAACCCGGACAGTTGCCGTCCCCGGGCGCCGAGCACGGACGCCAGCGCCAGGGTGCGCCGCCGCTCGGTGAGACCGAGGGCGAGCACCAGGCCGCCTGCTGCGGCCCCGATGACCAGGGCGAAACCGAGTTCGACCCGGGTGAGTCCGCCCAGGTCGACGGCGGTAAGGCTGGAGCCGGTCACCGTGCGGGCGGACGGAAGGTCGGTGACGTGGGCGGCGGGGCCGAGCGCGGACCGGACGTGCCGGGCCACGGCCTGCTGGCCGGTGCCTCCGGTGTCGACCAGCAGCGTGCCGATCGCGCCGCTGCCGGTCGTACGGGCCACGTAGGAGGCGTTGGCCACCAGGAAGCTGTCCTTGGGAGCGGTCGGGAACTCCTTGACGACGCCCACGAAGTGGAACGCGACGGGGCGCAGCTGGTGGGCGCGGCTGTCGGGGAGCCGGAGCCGGACCTGGTCACCGGGACGGAGCTGGAAGTCCTTGGCGGTCTCGGCGCTGACGAGGAGCCCGTCCGGCTGGTGCCTCAGGCGGTCCATGAGCTGCCGCGCGGTTCCGCCGGAGAAGTACGCGTCCTGGAGCCGGCCCGCCCCGACGACAGTGGAGGGCCGCACCCCGTACAGGTCCTGCAGGTCGGGCCCTACGTACGCGAAGCGATGCTGCAGCGGTTCCACGCCGCGCACGCCGGGCAGGGCCGCCACCTTGGCCGCGTCGGCCGTGCCCGTGGTGGTGCCGGGGGTCTCGGTGACGGTGACGTCGGCGCCGTTGGTGAGGACCGCGTCGACTCCGGCCTGCTGACGGTAGGTGGAGTTGAAGACGGCGGTCGAGGCGGCGAAGGCGACCGCCAGGGCGAGCAGCACCACGGCCCGGAGCACGGTGCCTCGCTGCCGGGACAGGCCGGCCGCGACCGTGCCGGACAGGGGCCCGGTCACCGGCCGCAGCAGCCTGGCCAGCGCCGGCCGGCCCCGCCGCAGGACCAGGTCCACCAGCAGCCAGACCAGCAGTGCCCCGCCCGTCCACAGCAGGGCGGGGCCGGCGAACGCCCAGTAGTTCACCGACAGGGTGGGCGTGCCCTCGGGCGCCAGGACCAAGGCGTAGTTGGTGCGGCTGGTGATACGGAAGACCGCCAGCGACCCGGCCAGCAGCCCGGCCGCCAGGACCCACCACGCGGCACGTGGCACCCGGCGCCGTTCCACCGTCGCCCGCCCGGCGACAATGGTGGCGGCCTTGATGTCCCGGCGCGCGGGCAGCAGCACGGTGCCGCCGGCGATGGCCGCGCCGACGGCGAGTGCGGCCAGCGCCCATCCGGTGGTGAAGGTGCCCGTCGTGCCGAAGGCAGCGTGTCCCAGCAGCGCCGCGACGCCCAGTCCGGCCGCGCCGCCGGCGACGGCGACGATCCCGGCCTCCGCGGCCGCCAGCGCGAGCAGCCGCCCGGCAGTGGCGCCGCGTGTGCGCAGCAGGGACTGTTCCCTGCGCCTGCGTGTGGCGCCCGCTCCGGCGACCGCCGTGGTCAGCGCCCCGGCCAGCACCGCGCCGGGCACGCCGAGGAAGAGGAACAGCATCTGGGCGTACAGGGCGTCGGAGCGGGCCGCGTCCAGGACCGCACCGAGGTTGTCGCCGACCACTCCGGTCCCGGCCAGTCGCGCCTCCGTGTTGTGAGCGCTGCCGGTCGCCGCCGTGTAGGCGGCGGCAGGGTCGTGCGGCAGGGCGTGACTGCGCCGTGCGTGGATCTGGTCGTGGACGAGATCGGGGCGGTTCTTGGCCAGCGGGTCGAAGGCCGCGTGCCAGCGTGCCTGCGGCAGCAGCACGACGTTGTCCGGGGGCGCCGCCGGCTGTGCTTGTGGCGGGGCACCGACCTTCTGGAACAGCGAGTCGGCGTGGGGGAGGTCCGCCACCCCGTCGACACGTACCGTGACCGGCGGCAGCCCGGCTCGCCCGACGGTCACCGTGTCGCCGGGTGCCGCGTGCAGGTTGGCGGCGGTCTGCTGGGCCAGCAGTACCCCGTCCCCGCGCCCGGCCAGCACCCGGATCTCGCCCGGGAACGTCGTGCGGTAGTCGGCCGGGAGGCCGAGCACCGCGCCGGGGCCGGTGGTCTGGTGGGTGCGGCCGGCGATGGCGCTCAGGCCGCTGGTGTCGGCGTATCCGACGGGAAGCGCCGCGCGCGTGCCCGGAGTCCCCCGCACCGTGGTCAGCACGGAGCGGGCATCGGCGCCACTCGCCACCTGCACCTGCCAGTCGGTGACTACCCCGCGCACGGACTGCGCGGTCATCGTCGCCCGCGTGGCACCGAGGAAGCCGCCCAGCGCCGCCAGCAGCGCCACCGCCGTGGCCACCCCGGCCGCCACGCCGAGCAGTCGTCCACCCCGCCGCCGCAGCAGGCCGGCCAGCCAAATCCTGATCATCGCCGTTCTCCTCCTCGGCGTCACTGGAGCGCGGCCGACAGAGGCCTCCGACCGCCTGCCGCGGCGGGAGCGCGGCCGGGGCCGGTTCCCGCCGGTCCGTGTTCATGGCGCGGCCCGTCCAGCCGGATGCGGATTCGGGCCCGCCTCCGCGTCCGGCTGGACCAGGCAGCCGTCCGCCATGTACCAGCGGACGTCCAACTCGCGGGCCACCCGCGGATCGTGTGTCGTCACCAGCACCGCCGCCCCCAGCTCCCGGGCCGCGCCCAGGAGCACCGACAGCACCTGACGGCCCGTGGCACGGTCCAGCTGCCCGGTCGGCTCGTCGGCCAGGACGAGGCGGGGCCGACGCGCCAGCACCCGCGCCACGGCGACACGCTGGGCCTGGCCGGCCGACAGCTCGTCGGGCAGCCGGGGCGCCAGCGCCTGAAGGCCGAGGCTTTCCAGCGCGGCGTACGCCCGGGTGTCCGCCTCGCCCTCCGGTACGCCGTCGATCCGCAGCGGCAGCGCCACGTTCTCGGCGGCGGTGAGCGGGGGCAGCAGGCTCGGCCCCTGGAAGACGACCCCGATGTGCCGGGCCAGGCTCTCGGCGTGCTCGCCGCCGAGGCCGGGGTGGCTCACCCGGCCCGCCGTGGGGCGGTCCAGGCCCGCCATCAGATGCAGCAGGGTGGACTTGCCCGAGCCGGACGGGCCGACCACACAGACCCGGGTGCCGGGCTCAACCGCGCAGGTCAGGCCATGCACGGCGACGACGGCGCCCGGCCCCTTGCCGTAGGTGCGGGCCGCGTTCTCGCATACGACCAGCGGCGTGCCGGTGTCGCCCGCCCGCCTCGGGTTCACGGTGTCCGGGGCGGCCATCACGCCCACCTCCCGTCCCTCAGGCGCAGTACCCGGTCCGCGGCCCCCGCCACGGCACGGCTGTGGGTGACCACGACGACCGCGGTCCCGGCGGCGGCGCGCTCGCTCAGCAGCGCCAGCAGTCGCCGTTCGGTCTCCGCGTCCACCTCGCCCGTGGGTTCGTCGGCGAGCAGTACGTCGGGCGCGTTCGCGAGGGCGACGGCCAGGCCCGCCCGGGCGGCCTCCCCTCCGGACAGCTGTCCGGGCAGGGCCCCGGCACGCCGGCCGATGCCGACGCGGTCCAGGAGTTCCTGCGGCGCCACGCGGGCCCTGGCCGGCACCAGCCGCTGCACGAGCGCGATGTTGTCCCGCACGGTGAGGTGATCCAGCAGATTGCCCGTCTGGAACAGCACCCCGATGTGCCGGGCCCGGATGGCTCCCCTCTCGCGTTCGGCGCGGTGGCTGAGCCGCTCGCCGACGACCCGCACGGTGCCGCCGTCCGGCTCGTCGAGACCGGCCAGGCAGTTCAGCAGCGTGGTCTTGCCCGACCCGGACGGCCCGGTGACGGCCACGGTCTCGCCGCGCCGGACATCCAGCCCGACGCCCTGGAGCGCGAACGTCTCCTCCTCCCCGACCCGGAAGAACCGGTACAGGGAACGGGCGCTGAGCACGGGCCCGGTCACCGCGGCCATCACGACCACCGGAAGGAGTCCGTGACAGTCCGCCAGGGGTCGGCATTGTCGGCCCCCACCGCGCCGGACAGCGTCACCACAGCCTCACCCTTGTCCGGCTTGTAGAACACATATCGCTGCACGTCGAGGGCGACGCGCTTGCCGGTCACCTGGTCGGGAGCGGAGTCGGCCCGGTATTCGGCCAGTACCGCCGTGCCGCCCGAGCGCTGGACATCGGTCACCTTGACCAGCGAGAAGTGGCTGCTCGCGGCGCGGATCCCCGGAAGGTCCTTTGTACGCACCGAGTTCACGGTCGGCTCCGCCGTGGCGGGGACGCGCTCGACGCGTACGCTGTTGAACTTGTCGGTGAACACCGTCACCGCCCCCTGGGCGGTCCGGGCCCACCCCTCCGGCACCTTCACCGTGAACCCGCCGCCGGGCGGCGACCACGGCACGAACACCTGCGTGTCAGGAATGTCACCGGGCGGATTCGACTCGGCGGGAGCCGGCGCCGAAGAGGACGGCGCGGGCGTGCCGGACGGGTGCGGTGGCGATGACGACGAGGAACAGGCCGCAGCCCCGGCCCCGGCAACGAGCATCAGGCCGGCCGCGGCGGCGGCGAACGGACGACGCATGGTCGACACCTCCCGGCGAGGGCGGCGGCCGGTTCACCGCCGCGGATTTCGCCTTTGTTCTCGACGCTAGAAGCCCTACGGCCAGCGCCCGCACCGCGCCCGGTTAACGCCCGGTTAACGATCGACCCCGCGCGTGCGGGGGCCGCGGGCACATCTGGCGTGCCCGCGGCCCCTGCGCTGCCGGTCACTCCTCCCCGGTGAACCGGTGATCGACCGTGCCGGAGGGATCGGCGTGCCCGCCGGAACCGTCGGAGACCCCGTTCTCCGGAGCCTCACCCCGGCGTTCCTGTTCCTGCCCCGCCCGACCGGTGTCGGGAGCGGTCTGGTCACCCTGCTGGACGTTGTCCCGGTCCGGTCCGGTGCTGTCCTCGCCCGGATCGGCCGGGTCCGAAGCCCTGGGCGCGGGCATGGTGTGCGTGACGGGCGCGGACGGAGCCGCCGTGTGGGACGTGGCCAGTGCGGCGCCCGTGGCCCCGGCTCCCGCCACCAGGACCGCCCCCGCCAGGAGCGCGATCCTGCGTCGGAGGTGTGTCATGTGCTTCTCCTCTCGGCCGAAGGGACGTGCGGTCTGCGTTCCCGGAACGACTCCAGCTTGTGCCGCGGGTGCTGAGAGGACGCTGAGGACCTGACCGGGCCGTCCTCCCCGCGCTGGGTTCTCAGCCTCCTCTCATGCGACCGGCTCTACGGTGGCGGCGTCGTAGAGTGGCAGGTGAGGCGGCCATGCGCGTGCTGGTGATCGAGGACGAACGCGGGCTCGCCGCGGCGGTCGCGCGCGGGCTCGGCCAGGAGGGTTTCGCCGTCGACGTCGTCCATGACGGCACGGACGGCCTGTGGAACGCGGTGAACGAGCCGTACGACGCCATCGTGCTCGACATCCTGCTGCCCGGGCTCTCCGGATACGAAGTGATCAGACGGCTGCGGGCGGCGCGGGTGTGGACGCCGGTGCTGATGCTGACCGCGAAGGACGGCGAGTACGACGAGGCCGACGCGCTCGATCTGGGAGCCGATGACTATCTGCGCAAGCCGTGCTCGTACATCGTCCTGGTCGCCCACCTCCGGGCGCTGCTGCGACGCGGCGCTCCGCCCCGCCCGGCCGTCCTGGCCGCCGGTGACCTCACCCTCGACCCGGCACGCCGCCGGTGCGAGCGCGCCGGCCAGGAGATCCCCCTGACGGCAAGGGAGTTCGCGCTGCTGGAGTTCCTGATGCGGCACCGGGACGAGGTGGTCGGCAAGACCGGCATCCTCACCCACGTCTGGGACGAGAACTTCGACGGCGACACCAACATCGTCGAGGTCTACGTCGGCTACCTGCGCCGCAAGATCGACGCCCCGTTCGGCCGCCGGACGATCGAGACCGTACGGGGTGCCGGCTACCGGCTGCTCGGCACGGGGAAGTGACCCGATGGGCAGGTCGTTCGCGCGCTGGTGGGCCGGGTGCTCGCTGCGCCTGCGCCTGACCGCGGCCGCCGCGCTGGTGATCGCCGCGGGCCTGGCCGGTGCTGGGGTGCTGCTGGGCGCCTGGCTGCACGCCGGCCTCATCCGTCAGCTCGACCAGACGGCCACCCAGCGCGCCTCGGTCGTCGCCGCCGCGCTGACCTCGGGGAAGCCCTCCGGCTCCCTCCCCGGGTCGGAAGACGGGAGCACCGCCGTCCAAGTGGTCGACAACCGTGGGCGGGTACAGGCGAGTTCGGCGAACCTCGAGGGCGAGCCGCGCCTGTTCTCCTTCCCCGCGAGCGGGTCCGGTGAGCCTCGCGCCCGCAGCGTGCACGGCCTGCCCCTCGGACAGGAAGCGACATGGCGTGCCGTGGCCCTGCCCGCCGGGCCGGGGCGCGGCCCCCTCACCGTGTACGTGGCCCTGCCCACCACGAGTGTGGACCGCGGTCTGGCCCAGCTCACCACCGCTTTCACCATGGGCGTGCCCGTGGCCGTCGCGCTGCTGACCACCGTCGGATGGGTGCTGCTGGGGGGGCGCTGCGGCCGGTCGAGCTGCTGCGGGCGCAGGCGGCCGACATCCCCGCGTCCGACCTCGGCCGGCGGCTCGACGTCCCACCCGCACGGGACGAACTCGGCCGCCTCGCCGCGACACTCAACGACCTGCTGGCTCGTCTCGACACCGCGGGCCGGCAGCAGCGCCGGTTCATCGCGGACGCCGCCCACGAGCTCCGCAGCCCGGTGAGCAGCCTGCGCGCCCAGCTGGAAGTGGCGCTCCAGCACCCCGGAACGACGCGGTGGGACGCTCTCGCACCCGATCTGGCGGCGGAGACCTGGCGCCTGTCCCGGCTGATCGACGATCTCGTGCAGCTGGCCCGCCTCGACGCCCGACCGGCCTACCGCCAGGACCCCGTGGACCTGGACGACGTCGTCTTCACCGAGGTCCGCCGCATCCGCCCGGAGAGACCGCACATCGTCGTCGACCAATCAGCGGTCGGCGCGGCCAGAGTCATCGGCGACGCCAACGCACTCTCCCGCGTCGTACGCAACCTCCTGGACAACGCCGCCCGGCACGCAAGGCATCAGGTCGACGTCGGGCTCCATACCCTCGAGGGGACGGCCGAACTCGTCGTCGCCGACGACGGCCCCGGCATCCCCGCCGCCGACCGCGAACGGGTCTTCGACCGGTTCACCCGCCTCGACGCGGCCCGCGCGCGCGACGCGGGAGGCTCCGGGCTCGGCCTGGCCATCGTCCACGACATCGTGACCGCCCACCGTGGCACCGTCCACGTCGAGGACAACTCCCCGGGGGCCCGCCTCCTCGTGCGCCTTCCACTCGCCGGACGCCCGGAAGTATGCGAGCCGACAGGGCTCCAGAGGATCTCACGGAGCGGCTCGCCGACCTGGACCGGTCGAGGAGCGCGTCGAGGCGGGTGAGGGCCGGGCGTGCCATGGGGAGGTTGCGGTGCACGTCAGGCGTCAGCCGGCCACCTGATCTCCAAACATGCCGCGGGAGCCGGTCGGCGTGCGCGGCGACGTTTGCGCCAGGGGCGGCTCCCAGCTTTGCTGCGCATGCCTTGCAGGTGATAATCGGCCGTTCTTAGAGGTCGTCTCATTTGGCTCGTTCGGTAGTCTGCGGGTGTGGGGATCGTAGAGCGGCTGGTGCCGGATGAGCTGTGGGAGTTGTTCCAGCGGGTGGTGCCAGAGGCGCCGACTCGTCCGCAAGGTGGCGGCCGGCGTCGGCACGGCGACCGGGAGGTGCTGGCTGCGATCTTGTTCGTGGCGACGTCGGGCTGCACGTGGCAGCAACTGCCCTCTGCCTCGTTCGGGCCTTCGGGTGCCACCGCCCACCGGCGGTTCACGGAGTGGTCGAAGGCCAGGGTCTGGGCAAAACTCCACCGCCTGGTCCTCGACGAGCTCGGTGCCCGCGGCGAGCTGGACTGGTCCCGCTGCGCGATCGACTCGGTGAACATGCGGGCCCTGAAAAAGGGGATCTGACAGGCCCGAATCCTGTAGACCGGGGTAAGTACGGCTCGGAGATCCATCTGATCACCGAGCGGACCGGTCTGCCCCTGTCCGTCGGGATCTCGGGGGCGAACCTGCACGACAGCCAGGCACTGATCCCTCTGGTGAAGGGGATACCGCCGATCCGCTCCCGGCGCGGACGCCGACGGCGCAGACCGGGAAAGCTCCACGGCGACAAGGGGTACGACTACGACCACCTGAGGCGATGGTTACGCGGGCGGGGCATCAGGCATCGCATCGCCCGCAAGGGCATCGAGTCCTCGTCCCGCCTGGGCCGTCACCGCTGGACCGTAGAACGCACGATGTCCTGGCTTGCCGGATGCCGCCGACTGCACCGCCGCTACGAGCGCAAAGCCGAACACTTCCTCGCCTTCACCAGCATCGCCTGCATCCTCATCTGCTACCGCAGGCTTGCCAAATGAGATGACTTCTTAGGGCTCTCCAGGCCGAGGAGAGGCTCGCTCTGGGGGAGGCGTACGTGGCGTCAGGCTACGTGCTGGTGCATGAGGCGGGAGATGCTTTCACGATTAAGCAGCTTCGTCGGTGCGCGTACCGGCTCATGGAGCTTCTCGGCCTCCGTCGCGTCAGGCTCTACGACGCACGCTCGTCGTGCTTCACCTTCCTGGCCAACAACGGTGTGCCGGACCACATCCTCGCGCGATGGGCCGGGCATACGAATGTGAAGACGACCAAGAAGTGGTACGTCAAGCCGGACGTAGAGGACCTCCGCGGAGCCGCCACCACGTGGGATGGCCTGCACGGGGTTGCGGTGGAGGGGCAAGCGTGAGCCGTGCGCTCCACCAGTCGAGCGACTTGCCGAGCCGCATGGCCAGCAGACCCCGGCGATGTGACTTCTCGTGACAGATGAGAGGGTCTGGCGGGTGACTGAGACACCGGCGAACACCCTGCAATACCGCTCTGACGGGCCAGAAGACGCCCCAGTCCTGGTACTGGGGCCGGCGTTGGGTACCACATGGCACATGTGGGACCGGCAGATACCGGAGCTGATCCGGCACTGGCGCGTCCTGCGCTTCGACCTGCCGGGTCACGGCGGCGCCCCCGCCCGGCCCGCCGCCACCGCCGGTGACCTCGCCGACCGGTTGCTGGCCACGCTCGACGGGCTCGGCGTCGAGCGCTTCGCCTACGCCGGCGCCTGCGTCTCCGGCGCGATCGGCGTCGACCTGGCCCTGCGGCACCCGCACCGGCTCGCCTCGCTCGCCCTGATCGGCTCGGCCGCTCACGCCGCGGACACCACCTGGGTGCCGCGTGCCGCCGACGTCCGGGCGAACGGCCTGGAGCCGGTCGCCCGTTCCGCTCCGGAGCGGTGGTTCACCCCGCTCTTCGGCGGCGCCCAGCCCGCCATCGTGGACTGGGCCGTGCAGATGGTCCGGACGACGGACCTGCCCTGCTACGCGGCCGCCTGTGAGGCGCTCGCCGCCTTCGACGCCCGCGCCGGACTGGGCCGCATCGCGGTGCCCACGCTGGTCATCGTGGGCGCCGACGACCAGGTGACCTCGCCGGCGGACGCCCGGGAGCTGGTGGCGGGGATCCCCGACGCCCGGCTCGCCATGGTGCCGGCGGCCCGGCACCTGGCGCCGGTGGAGCAGCCCGTGGCCGTCACGGACCTGCTGGTCCGTCACTTCAACGCGCCGTGGGCGACGCCCCCCGGCACCCCGTCGGCACCCGGCGTATCCGCCGGATCCCCCGCCCCCGGTGTCCCGTCGCCCGGCGTCCCCGCGTCGGCTACGGCCATGCCCGGCGTCCCCGTGCCCGGTGCCCCGTCGGCCCCCGTGGGCCCCAGCGTCTTCGCGCCGGTTTCCGCCGAGCCGGGTGGCTCGGTGCCTGGCGCACCTGCGTCGGCTACGGCCATGCCCGGCGACTCCCCGGCGGCTTCCGCCGTCCCCGGCTTCCCGGCAGCGGCCACCGCCACCCCCGGTACCCCCGCTCCCGGCGCCGCCCCGGTTCCGTTCGCCGCCGCCGGGGCACCCGTGTCCTCGGTCGGGACCGCGCCGGACCCGGCGACGGCGGCGGCTCCCGTCGGCGAGGGCACCGAGCCGCATCCCGGTTTCGGGCCGCCCGTGGGCGGCAACCCGTACGCGGGCACGGCCTCCGGCTCGCCGGTGTTCGGTGGCACGACCACCCCGGGCGTTCCCGGCGCTCTTCCCCCCGACCACGCCGATCACGCCGGCGGCACCGACACCACCGACCCCGCCGGCCGCCCCGACCACACCGGCCGCACCGGCCCCACGGACGCCCTCGCCGCCGGCGCCCGGCTCCGTCGCGAGGTGCTGGGAGACGCCGCCCCCGCCGCCTCCGGCGGCCACCGCGCGTTCACCGCCGACTTCGAGGACTTCGCCACCCGCGTCGCCTGGGGCGACACGTGGGCGCGCCCCGGCCTCGACCGGCGTGCCCGGTTCCTCGTCGCCCTGACCGCCCTCACCGTCGGCGGCCACCTCGACGAGCTGGCCGAGCACACACGCGCCGCCCTGCGCGGCGGAGTCACCCCGGGCGAGATCAAAGAAACGTTGCTTCAGTGCTCCCTGCACTGCGGCCTGCCCGCCGCCCGGGCGGCCTTCGCCGTCGCCGGACGCGTCGTCGCGGAGGAGCGCGACGCACGGGACGGGCACGACCCGCAGACGTAGCGCCCCCGGCGTAGCAGGATGGGGGCATGAAGTTGACCAAGCACAGTCATGCCTGCGTCCGCCTGGAGAAGGACGGCCGCACGCTCGTCATCGACCCCGGCGCGTTCAGCGAGCGGGACGCGGCCGTCGGGGCCGACGCCGTGCTCGTCACGCACGAGCACCTGGACCACTTCGACGAGGACCGGCTGCGGGCCGCCCTGGAGGCCAATCCGGCCGCCGAGCTGTGGACCCTGCGCAGCGTCGCCGAGAAGGTCTCGGCGGCCTTCCCCGGCCGCGTGCACACGGTCGGGGAGGGCGACGCGTTCACCGCGGCCGGCTTCGACGTCCAGGTGCACGGTCAGATGCACGCCGTGATCCACCCGGACATTCCGCGGATCACCAATGTCGGCTACCTCGTGGACGGTTCGGTCTTCCACCCCGGTGACGCGCTGACCCTGCCGGGGCAGCCGGTCGAGACCCTGATGGTGCCGGTCATGGCCCCCTGGAACAAGGTCTCCGAGATCATCGACTACGTGCGCGAGATCAAGCCCCGGCGCGCGATCGACATCCACGACGGGCTGCTCGCCGACCTGGCCCGGCCCGTCTACGACCGGATGCTGGGGCCGGACGGCCCGGGCGTGGCCGGGGCGGACCACTCCCGGATGGCGGCCGGGGAGAGCGTCGAGCTGTGACGGTCGGGGTGAGTGTCCGACCCGGCCGTTAGGGTGGCCGCATGCGCATCGCCACCTGGAACGTGAACTCGATCACCGCCCGTCTGCCGCGGCTGCTCGCCTGGCTGGAGAGCAGCGGCACGGACGTGCTGTGCATACAGGAGACGAAGTGCGGTGAGGACGCCTTCCCGTTCGAGGAGCTGCGCGCGCTGGGCTATGAGGCCGCGGTCAACGCCGACGGCCGGTGGAACGGCGTGGCCGTCATCTCCCGCGTGGGCCTCGCCGACGTGGTCAAGGGCCTGCCGGGTGGACCCGACTACGACGGCTCGCAGGAGCCGCGCGCCGTCTCGGCGACCTGCGGGCCCGTCCGGGTCTGGTCGGTCTACGTGCCCAACGGCCGCGAGGTCGGTCACGACCACTACGCCTACAAGCTCCACTGGCTGGAGTCGCTGCGCGACGCCGTCGCCGTGGACGCGGCGGGCGAGCGGCCCTTCGCCGTGCTCGGCGATTTCAACGTCGCGCCCACCGACGAGGACGTCTACGACCCCTCGGTCTTCGAGGGCGCCACGCACGTCACCCCGGCCGAGCGCGCGGCCCTCGGCGCCCTGCGCGACGCCGGCCTGTCGGACGTCGTGCCCCGCCCTCTGAAGTACGACCGTCCCTACACCTACTGGGACTACCGCCAGCTGTGCTTCCCGAAGAACCGGGGCATGCGCATCGACCTCGTCTACGGCAACGCCCCCTTCGCCAAGGCGCGCCAGGACGCCTACGTCGACCGCGAGGAGCGCAAGGGCAAGGGCGCCTCGGACCACGCCCCGGTCGTCGTCGACCTGGACGTCTGAGACCGGAGCGCCCTGTGCGGGGTGCCGCCCCGGAGCGGGCTCGACGCCGGCCCCGGGGCGGTCACGATCCGTCGCGGCCGGTCCTCAGACCAGTTTCCTGAGGTCGACCGTCTCGCTGAAGACCCGCATCCCGGCGTCATTGGGATGCAGGTGGTCCCCGGCGTCGTAGCGCGGCAGCATCCGTTCCGGATGCTCGGGGTCGCGGATCGCCGCGTCGAAGTCGAAGACGGCGTCGTAGAGCCCCCTCGCGGTGCGGATGTGGCGGTTGATGGCCACGCGCGCGTCGTCGGCCTCCTTGGTGCAGTCGTAGAAGCCGCCGCACGGCGCGATGGTGGCGGCCACGACCCGGATGCCGCGCTGGTGGGCGCGTTCGGCGATCGAGCGGAGGACGGCGACGACCTCGTCGGCCTTGGTGCCGGCGCGGATGTCGTTGACGCCCTCGAAGACGATGACGGTGCGGGCCGAGGTCTGGGACAGCACGTCGCGCTCCAGCCGGTGCCCGGCGCTGACCCCGCTCATCACGGTGCTGGTGCCCTCACCCTGGTAGCGGTCGGTCGCCACGCGGTTCCCGGAGATCCCGTGGTTGAGCACGCCGAAGCGGGGCACCGTGTGCTGCGCGCGCAGCCGCCGGGCCAGCAGGTCGGGCCACCGGCCGTTGGTGCCGGGGGCGGACGCCTCGCCGTCGGTGATCGAGTCGCCCAGCGTCACCACCGACCCGGGCCCGCCGGCGACGTCGACGCCGGTCAGCAGCGGCCAGTTGCCCAGCCGCTGGGAGTACGCCCCGGCGCCCCGCTCGGCCGTCCGGTCGCCGGCGCCGTCCGCGCTCATGTACGAGACCTGGTTGCTGTAGCTGTGCACCGGCAGTGCCCGTACGGTGCCCGGCAGGTGGATGCTCACCAGCAGGTTGGTGTCCGGAGGCACGGAGAAGTCCACGGGGTCGCTGAACCGCTGGGCACCCGCCGGGATCTCGGTCCCCGCCCGGCCCCCGAAGGCCAGTGGCACGGGCCGGCCGGCCGCCGTCGCGCCGTCACCGCGCTGCACCGCCACGCTGGCGTGGCCGATGCGCAGGGTGCTCGGGGCGAAGGTGTTCTCCAGCCGGATCCTGGTGCGGGGCCCGCCCGCGCTGCTGTGCACGATCAGCCGCAGCGTCCGGTCGGTCCACGGTCCCACGGCGGCGTACCCGGACGTGGACGCCGCCCAGCTGCCGGTCCATCCGTTCGAGGGAGCGCGCAGGGACAGCGCGAAGACGTGCAGGGCGACGTCCCGGCCGGGAGCCTTCGGCAGGACCACGGAGGTGACGTCCCGGCCGCGCGCGACCGGGACCGTGACCGCGTACAGGCGGGTGGTCTCGGACCGTTGGCCGTCGGGGGTGTTGCGGTGGGGCAGGCCCACGGCCTTGGTGGTGAGGGGGCCGCGGCGCCAGTCGGGCGCGGTGAGGGTGTACGTACTGGCCGACCCGTCGCGGTAGCGGACGACTCCGGTGCCGCTCGCGTCGCCGCCCGTTCCGGCCACCAGGAAGGACAGGGCCTCGCCGCGGCCGCCCAGCCGCACCGCCTGCCCGTCGGCCCGGACGTTGTCGGGCCGGCCGGGCGCCCAGCGGGGCAGCTGGAGGCGGGAGGCGTCGACGTCCAGGGCCCGGCCGGCCGTCCAGCCGGCCCTGACCAGGTCCTGGGCGGACAGCGAGCCGCCCGCGCCGTCGAAGTCGGCGGCCCGGGGGCGGTCGTCGTCGCTGACCGCCCGGTTGTCGAAGAGCCGCTCCAGGGGGAGCGGCTCTCTGCGCGGTGCGTCGGTGTCGGCCTGTGCGGGCGTGCCCGTGAGGGTGAGGGCGCATGCCGCCCCCGCCGCCAGGGCACCGCTGACGGTCCACCGTCTGTGTCTTCTGCCGTGTCGCGTCCCGAGCTTCGTGATCCGGAGCATGCGTGTCATGCCTCCCAGCGTTCCCAGCTCTGTCAGGGGCGGGATGAAGCTAAGGAGACGCCCGGGCGACGTCAAGGAGGCCGACCGGCCACGTCGGAGGCAGCGTGGCTGTGGTGGGGCCATCCGTGGGAGTGAGATCCTGGCCAGTATGAACATTCCCTTCTTGGACAGCTGGCGCAAGCGGCACGAAGCGGCGCGGGGCCTGGCGTCGCCCCGGGGGGCCGAACGGGACCCGGAGGGCCTGGCCGAGCTGCTGTCGGAGTGCGAACTGCTGCGCGCGCACGCGCAGTCGGCCGGTGTCGCGCTCGACGACTCGCCGTCGTCCCTGGAGGCACTGGACCAGCTGCAGCCGCGCTGGCGTGAGGACCCGGAGCTGGTTCCCTGGCTCGGTAACGACGCGGGCCTGTACCTGGGCACGGCCGTCGTCCGGACGGTGCCGGGGGCGGGCTGGTGGGTGCGGGCGGCGGACGGCCAGCCGGTGGTCCGGCTGGCCAGCGGCCGGGAGATCGACGTGGTCGAGGCGGGCCAGGCGTGGGCGGCGGACGGCGCCCCGCAGCTGTCGCAGCTGTACGCGGAGGTGGCCGAGAACTGACGTCCGAGGACGGCGGCGGCACGCCGCGCCCCGCCGGTCAGCTCGTGAACGGGATGCTGTACTCCAGGCGCCAGCGGTCCGCTCGGACCACGATGTCGGAGGTCTCCACCGCCCGGTCGTCGCCGTCGAAATGGGTCCGCTCGACGACGGTGACGCACTGGCCCGCCGTGCAGCCCAGCGCCTCCGCCTCGGGTGTGGTGGCCGGCCGCGAGCCGACCAGCTCCCGGGCCCGTACGACCCGGATGCCGATGGCCGCCAGCCGCCCGCGCACCCCGCGCCGGGCGTAGGGCCCGCGCTCGGGCAGCACCACGTCGGTGCCCTCGGTGATGGTCAGCGGCTCCCAGCTGGTGGCGAGTTGCACGGGATGCCGGTTGGCCAGGTACTCGTACTGGGTGCACAGCACCGGCTCGCCCGCGTCGATGCCGAGGCGCTCGGCGATCGGTGCCGGCGCCGGGGTCTCGCTGGAGGACGCCTCCCACGTCAGCGCGGTCTCCCGGCCCTTGCCGGGCCGCTCCCCGGCACCGGCGGGCCGGGCGCCGTAGCCCAGCACCTCCGCGGCGAAGGGCGAGTCGACCGCGCCGGTCGAGCGCAGCAGGCTGCCCAGCGGGGCCCGGTCGGTGACGAAGACCCCGCGCCCGAACTGGCCCTCCGCGTACCCCGCGGCCTTCAGCACGCGCACGGCGCGGTCCACGGTCTGATCGCTGGCCGCGTAGGTGCGTTTGAGCTCGGAACGGGAGGGGATGCGCTCGCCCACGGCGAGCCCGCCCTCGTCGATGCGCCGCCGCAGGTCGTCCGCGATGCGCAGGTACACAGGCCTGCTGTCGCCCACACCGGGCTCCCTTCCCCCTGGGGTGTCACCCATCCGGCCCCACAGGCTAGGTACCCAGGCGGCCTCTGTGTACCTAGGGGTGTCCGGCGGATCGGTGCTGATCCATCGGACACCGCCTAGTAGTGCTTTGTTAGGTGGTGTCGTAGGGCTGCCATGGGACGGTCTGTCGGCAGGTGGGGCAGGTTCCGGTCCAGGTGGCGATGAGCTGCTGGAGGAGGTCCAGGGCCTGGTAGAGGGTCAGGCCCTGGCAGGGGCTTTTGGGTGTGTCCGCTGTTCGGTCAGGAACAGATGGGCGGCAGTGACGAGGGTGACGTGCCGGTGCCAGCCGGCGAACGAGCGGCCCTCGAAGTGGTCCAGGCCCAGGGCTGTTTTCAGCTCGCGGTAGTCATGCTCGATCCGCCACCGGGCTTTCGCCAGACGGATCAGATCCTTGGCGGGGAGGTCGGCCGGCAGGTTCGAGATCCAGTACTTCACTGGTTCGCTTTCGCCCTCGGGCCATTGGGCGATCAGCCAGGACAAGGGGATGGTGCCGTCGGCAGCCGGCTTCGGGCGACGGCCCGCGAGCCGGACGCGCAGGAACACGAAATGCGAGCTCATTGCCGCTTTCGATCCCTTGCGCCAGGTCACGGTCCGCCCACGGCTGCGACCTGCGGCCAGCACATGCTCGCGCAATGACACCGGCCGGGTGCGATAGCGGGGCAGTGGCCTGGGGCCGAGCCCGCCGTATTCACGCTGGTGCGGCACCGCGTCCTGGCCGTGGGCGGTCATCTCGCCCTTGACCTGGAGTACCCAGGCCAGGCCGCGTTCGTCCAGACCGTGACGGAAATCGGCGTTCGCGCCGTAGCCGGTGTCCGCGACCAGGACAGCAGGCCGCAGCCCGCAGCCGGCGAGTTCGTCGAGCATGTCCAGGGCCAGCTGCCACTTGGCCCGGTGACGCTCGCTGCCGGGGATCCGGCAGGCCTGCCTGCGGACCTGCGCGTCGGGACCGTCCCAGGCAGCGGGCAGGAACAGGCGCCAGGACAGCGGGCACGAGGCCTCCCCGGAGGCGGCATGGACGCTGACACCGATCTGGCAGTTGCCGACCTTGCCCAAAGTGCCGGAGTACTGCCGGGCGACCCCGGGCGAGAAACGGCCGTCCTTGGGGAAACCGGTGTCGTCCACCACCCATACCTGCGGCCGGACCACGGCCACAGCCCTCCACGCCAGCCGGGCCCGCACCTGCTCGACCTGCCAGGTCGAAGACGTCATGAACTGCTGCAGCTGCTGATGATCGACACCAAGCCGCTCAGCCATCGGCTGCATCGACTTCCTGCGGCCGTCCAGCAGCAGCCCCCGCAGATACAACCCGCCCTTCGCCCGCTGATCCCGCCGCACCAACGGCGCGAACACATCCGACACGAACTCCTCTAACCGGCCCCGCACCGCGGCAAGCTCCCCAGCCCTCATACAGCCAGCGAACTACCGCCCACCCACCACGACAAGGGCCACCTAACAAAGCACTACTAGGGCAAATGGCGGCCAATGCCTACCCGATCCGGCTCAATCCCCGTCGGCAGGCGTGTCAGTGGTGAAGTCCCGTGGCGATGCGGAATAGCTTCCGGCGACCGTGAGAGCGCCGAGAGCGAGTGGGTAGGGCTGCCATGGCCGTCGATCCGTTGATCGAACTACGTGATGTCAATAAGTACTACGGAAAACTCCACGTGCTGCGGGACATCAACCTCACCGTCGGGCGCGGGGAGGTGGTCGTCGTCATCGGCCCCTCGGGCTCCGGCAAGTCCACGCTGTGCCGGACCATCAACCGCCTCGAACCCGTCGAGTCCGGCACCATCACCCTCGACGGGCGGCCGCTGCCCGACGAGGGCCGGGCGCTCGCCCGGCTCCGCGCCGAGGTCGGCATGGTCTTCCAGTCCTTCAACCTCTTCGCGCACAAGACGGTGCTCGCCAACGTCTCCCTCGCCCAGATCAAGGTCCGCAGGCGCAGCAGGGAGGAGGCCGACCGCCGCTCGCGCGAACTGCTCGAACGGGTCGGTCTGCTCGCCCACGCCGAGAAGTACCCCGCCCAGCTCTCGGGCGGTCAGCAGCAGCGCGTCGCCATCGCCCGCGCGCTGGCCATGGACCCCAAGGCGCTGCTCTTCGACGAGCCGACCTCGGCCCTCGACCCGGAGATGATCACCGAGGTGCTGGAGGTCATGCAGCAGCTCGCCCGGGAGGGCAGCACGATGGTCGTCGTCACCCACGAGATGGGCTTCGCCCGCTCCGCCGCCAACCGGGTCGTCTTCATGGCGGACGGACGCATCGTCGAGGACCGCACCCCGGAGGAGTTCTTCACCGCCCCCCGGAGCGAGCGGGCCAAGGACTTCCTCTCCAAGATCCTCAAGCACTGAGGGTGACCGCGCACATGAGTCTCCCGCACCGCCGCGGCCCCCGCGCGGCCGCCGCCCTCGCGCTCGCCGGCCTCGCCCTGCTCGCCGCAGCCTGCGGCAAGGAGGGCAGCCCGCCGGTCAAGGGCCCCAAGCCCGAACAGCTCCCCGTCTACCAGGTCGCCACCGGCTTCCAGCTGCCCGACTCTCCCACCTGGCGCGGCGCCAGGCGCCGGGGACACCTCGTCGTCGGCGCCAAGGAGGACCAGCCGTACCTGGGCGAGAAGGACCCGGCGACCGGCCGCTACTCGGGCTTCGACATCGAGATCGCCAAGATGCTGTCCGCCTCCCTGGGCTTCGACCCCAAGACGCTCTCCTTCCGCACCATCGCCTCCGCCAACCGCGAAACCGCCCTGCAGAACGGCCAGATCGACTACTACGTCGGCACCTACACCATCAACGACCTGCGCAAGAAACAGGTCGGCTTCGCCGGGCCGTACTTCATGGCCGGCCAGTCGCTGCTCGTCCGCAAGGACCAGAAGGGCGTCGAGGGGCCCCAGGACCTCGCCGGCCAGCGCGTCTGCTCGGCGTCGGGTTCCACACCGCTCCAGCGGATCCAGCGGGACTATCCCAAGATCCACGCGGTCGCCTACGACACCTACTCGATCTGCGTGGACAACCTCCTCAGCCTCCAGGTGTCCGCCGTCACCACCGACAACACCATCCTCATGGGCTTCGCCGCCAAGGCTCCCGACGAGCTCAAGGTCGTCGGACAGCCCTTCTCCAAGGAGCCCTACGGCATCGGCGTGCCGCGCGGGGACACCGCCCTGCGCTTCGCCCTCGACGACGCCCTCGCCGCACACGAGAAGAACGGCGACTGGAAGAAGGCCTACGACGCGACCCTCGGCCTCTCGGGGGTGCCCGCACCGCAGCCTCCCGCGATCGACCGCTACCCGGCGAGCTGAGGACACCGTGCCGCGATCCCCCGAAGGAAGCACCCCGGCCGTCCGGCCCGCTCGCCACGACACCGGGAGGTGCCCGCGATGAACGTACTCACCGACAATCTCGCCCTCTACGGCGAGGGCCTGCTCGGCACCATCGAGCTGACCGTCTACGGCTCCCTGCTCGCCCTCGCCCTCGGCATCGTCATGGCCTCCTTCCGGGTCGCCCCCGTCGGCTCGCTGCGCGTCTTCGGCACCGTGTGGGTGACGGTGCTGCGCAACACCCCCCTGACGCTGCTGTTCTTCGCCGTCATGCTGGGCCTGCCGCGCTTCGGGCTCGTGCTGCCCTTCCAGCTCTTCGCGGTCCTCGCCCTCGGGTGTTACACCTCCGCCTTCATCTGCGAGGCCGTGCGCTCGGGCATCAACACCGTGCCCACCGGGCAGGGCGAGGCGGCCCGCAGCCTCGGCATGACCTTCGTGCAGACGCTCGGCGACGTCGTCCTGCCCCAGGCGTTCCGCTCGGTCATCCCACCGATCGGCTCCACGCTCATCGCGCTCGCCAAGAACTCGGCGATCGCCGGGGCGTTCAGCGTCACCGAGCTCCTCGGCACGTACAAGACGCTCAACGAGCTGGGCTACAGCATCATCTGGACGTTCGTCTGGATCGCCGTCGGCTATCTGATCGTGACCCTGACCATCAGCGCGATCTTCAACGTGCTGGAGAACCGCTTCGGAGTCGCCCGATGACCGGCACCGCCCTCTACGACGTCCCCGGGCCCCAGGCCAGGCGGCGCCACCGCCTCTACGGCGTCCTCGCCACCGTCGTCATCCTCGGGATCCTCGCCTGGGTCCTCTACCTCCTCTTCGACACCGAGCAGTTCACCGCCACCAAGTGGACCCCCTTCGCGTACAAGGGCATCCAGGAGATGCTGCTGCGCGGCCTCGGCAACACTCTGAAGGCCTTCGCCTACGCGGCCGTGCTCTCCCTCGTCCTCGGCGGCGTGCTCGCCTGCGGGCGGCTGTCGGAGCACGGGCCCGTGCGCTGGGCCGCCACGCTCGTGGTGGAGTTCTTCCGCGCCATGCCGGTGCTGGTCATGATCTTCTTCGTCTTCGTCGCCCTCAAGGTCCAGCCGTTGCCCGCCCTGGTCACCGGGCTGACCCTCTACAACGGCTCGGTCCTCGCGGAGGTCTTCCGCACGGGCGTCAACTCCGTCGAGCGCGGGCAGCGCGAGGCGGCGTACTCGCTCGGCATGAACAAGACGCAGGTGATGAGCCACGTCCTGGTGCCCCAGGCGCTGCGGGCGATGCTGCCGACGATCATCAGCCAGCTCGTGGTCGCCCTGAAGGACACCTCCCTCGGATTCCTCATCACCTACGAGGAGTTCCTGCACGCGGGGAAGCTGATCGCCAGCAACCTCGACTACGACCTGCCGTTCATCCCCGTCGTCATGGTCATCTCCCCGGTCTACATCGGGATGTGCATGCTGCTGTCGTGGTTCGCCACCTGGGTCGCCAAGCAGCAGCGGCGCAGCCTGAAGACGGAGGCCGTGCAGGTCGCCCCCGCCGAGCCGGGCACCCTCATGCCGGGTACCACCGCCCACGGCTGACCACCCCTCACTCGCGCACCGGCACCGACAGCACCGACGGGTCGGCGGCGGGGGAGGAGAAGGTCAGCCGGGCACCCACCGGGTTGTGCTGGACGTACAGCGGGTCCACGCTGTCCACGACCAGCGCCAGCCGGTGGCCGGCGGGCACGTCGTAGGCCGTGGAGAAGAGGTCGAGGTCGACGCCGAAGGACTGCCCCGGCGTCCGGCCGTGGAAGGTGTACGGCGCGTGGCTGACCAGCCGCCCCACGCCCAGCGGGCCGACGTCGTAGAGGTAGGCGACCGCGGTGCCGCTCTCCTTGTCGCTGGTGAGCGTGGTGTGCAGCCGCACCGTGCCGCGCACGCGTTGCGGGCGGTCGTAGGGCCCCGACTGCCACACGGCGGCGTACGCGCGCGGCAGCAGCGGCACGGACACCAGCGGGGGCAGCTTGAGGAACTGGTCCAGGGTGTTGGAGAGCAGGACGACGCCGCCGTCGGCGCCCGAGTCGACGCCGGTGCGCACGGTCCGGGAGCCGGTCAGGGGCACGGTGCGGCGGGTGCGTTCGACCGAGGCCCAGTCGGGGTACGCCTCGTAGCCGCCGTCGGAGCGGGACTTCAGCTGGACGGGTGCCTCCCGGTCGATGCCGTTGTCGGCGCCCCGCAGGTGGTGGTCGAACCAGCGCCGGGCGTTCGTCCAGGTGTCGTTGGGCAGGCCGAGCAGTCCGGTGCCCTCCGCGGTGGCGTGGTCGCCGGGCCGGAGCTCCAGCCGCTTGGGGCCGGTGAGGTTCTCGTAGAACTTCACGTACTGGTTGGGCGGGAAGACCGAGTCGCCCCAGGCGTTGCCCAGCATGACGGCCGCGCCGCCGGCGTTGATGTCCGACAGGTGGGTGGCGGGCGAGCGTCCCGCTCCCCAGGCCATCAGCTCCGGCTCCTTGGCCACCACGTCCGGGCCGAGGAACTCGTCGAGCATCCGCCGCATCTGCGGGCTGGGCCGCCCGGTGACCGCGCCCAGCCCGCCGAGCAGTCCGGTGGCCTGGACGTGCTGGGTGCGGCCGCTGTAGATCGACTCGATGAGGTCGGCCCAGCCGCTCAGCGCCACGACCGCCCGGACGCGTCTGTCGGCCCCGGCGGCCAGCAGGCTGATGCCGGCCCCGTAGGACACCCCGGCCATGCCGATCCGGCCGGGGTCGGCGGGGGTGTGCGCGAGGGCCCAGTCGATGACCTTCGAGGCGTCGGCGACGTCCGGCGGCCCGGCGGTCTCGATCTCGCCGCCCGAGAGCCAGAAGCCGCGCGCGGTGTAACTGACCACGACGTAGCCGGCGTCGGCCAGCTTCCTCGCCTGGGCGACGTACTCGATCTGCGGCATGGCCCAGCTGGTGGGCAGCACGATCAGGGGGTAGCGGCGGGAGCCGTCGGCGTGGGCGGGGGAGAGGACGTTGCCCTTGAGGGTGATGCCGCCGGAGCCGGGGATGTCCGTGAACACCATGTCCGCCGCCGCCGTGCCGGCCGCCACGGCGCGCGGTGCGGCCTGTGCGGAGGGCGTGCCGAGGGCGCCTCCGGCGAGCAGGGCGACGCAGACGGCGCCGGCGGCCGTGGAGCGCAGGGCCTGACGGGTCAGTCGCACGGGTCACTCCTGACGTCGGTGCCGCCGCCCCGGGGGGAGGGGCGGCGGCACTGCCGATGCAAAGTGACTCGAAAGTAACCTCGTGGGCTTACCGCGGGTAATAGCCGGGCGAGTTACGCGTGGGTAACGATTGATCCGCAGGTCGGCCGGTCTCTGACGGGAGCTCAGGCCTCGGCGCCCAGCCACAGGTCGGGCCCGAAGACCTCGTAGTGGATGTCGGCCGGAGCCACGCCGGCCGCCAGCAGCTGGGCCCGGGCCGCGCGCAGGAAGGGCAGCGGTCCGCAGAGGTAGGCGGTGGTCCCGGCGGGGACGTCGATGAGGGAGAGGTCGGCGAAGCCGGTCCGGTCGGCGGGCCATGCGCCCTCGGGTCGCTCGTACCAGACGTGCGCGACCGCGTCGGGCAGCTTGGCGACGAACTGCCCGGTCTCCGCGCGGAAGGCGTGGGTGGACTCGCTGCGGTCGGCGTGCGCGACGACGACGCGACGCGTCGAACCGGTGGCGGCCAGGTGGGCGAGCATGCCGGTCATGGGCGTGCAGCCGATGCCGGCGGAGGCGAGCAGCAGGGGGCCGTCGCCGTCGTCCAGGACCACGTCGCCGAAGGGGTGGCTGACCTGGAGGGTGTCGCCCGCGGCGACCTGCTCGTGCAGGTGCCCCGAGACCTCGCCGGCCGGGTCGCCGTCCACCCGCTTGATGGAGAACTGGAGGGCGTCCTCGGGCAGGCCCGACAGGCTGTACTGGCGGATCTGCCGGGCCCCGTCGGGCAGGGCGACCTGGACGGAGACGTACTGGCCCGGGCGGGCGGCGGGGACCGGGCGGCCGTCGGCCGGCCGGACCACGAAGGTCGTCACGTCCGCGGTCTCGCGGTGCCGGGCGGTCACGACGTAGGGCCGCCAGGTGGCGCCGCGCAGCACGCCCGCCCGCTCGTACAGCCGCGCCTCCAGGGCGATGAGCGCGTTGGCCATCAGCCAGTACACCTCGTCCCAGGCCGCCGCCACCTCGGGCGTGACCGCGTCGCCGAGCACCTCGGCGATGGCGGCGAAGAGGTGCCGGTGGACGACGGTGTACTGCTCGCGGCTGACACCGAGCGAGGCGTGCTTGTGGGCGATGCGCGAGAGCATCGCGTCGGGGCGGACGTCCGGGTGCTCGACGAGCGCGGTCGCGAACGCGGCGATGGCGCCGGCGAGGGCCTGCTGCTGACTGCCGTCGGCCTGGTTGCCGCGGTTGAAGAGGTCGCTCAGCAGTCGCGGGTGGGCGGCGAAGAGCTTGTCGTAGAACAGCGGGGTGATCTCGCCGATCGCGCCGCCGACCGCGGGCAGGGTGGCGCGGACCAGCGCGGTCGACTTGGGGGACAGCATCAGCGGGCTCCTTGCGGTTGCTCTGCGGCTCGATGAAACTTGCATGTCAGATTCGTATTTTTGCCCGTGCGGAAGCGCCCCCGGGGCGGGGGCGGTCAGCTTCCCGGCGGCGCGCTCAGGCTCAGCAGGACCGGGCCCGTGGGCGCGCGGGTCAAGTCCTCGACGGTGTAGGGGTCGAGGGCGGCGAAGAACGCCTCCTGGGCCTCGCGCAGCGCGCCGCGCAGCCGGCAGGCGGACCGCAGCGGGCACGGCGGGTCGTCCTCGCAGCCGACGACGTCCCCGGCGCCCTCCAGCTCGCGCACCAGCCGGCCGATCGAGCCCGTGCGGCCGGCGGTCGTGAGCGAGAGGCCGCCGCCGCGGCCCCGGCGGGCCTCGACGACGCCCAGGTGCTGCAAGCGGCTGACCACCTTCGCGGCGTGGGTGTACGGCACCCCGACGGCTCCCGCCACCTCGCGGGTGGTCGGTGCGGCGGTGTCGGCACCGTTTCCGGCGTCCTCCGTCACCGCCAGGCGCATGGCGATGCGCAGGGCGATGTCGGTGCTTTTGGTCAGTCGCACGGAGACATCCTAGCTAATTGGATTTCCAGAGTCGTATTAAGGGGGGTGCGGGGGCCGGGCGCGAAGGTCCTCGGAAGATCCTCCTCCGGGCCGCCCCGGGGCCGGCTCCGGCTGGCTTCAGGCCGTGGCCCCCGGGGTCGCCCACGGCCGGGCGTCGGCGAAGGCGCGCACCGGCCGTGAGCGCAGCGCCCGGTGCAGTCGCAGCAGGTGACGGATCTCGCGGTGCACGGTCGACTCGCCGGCCCGCACCTCCGGCAGGAGGTCCTTGTCGAGCTCCAGGTGGAGCTTGGGGGCACCCCTCACCGCGTCCCGGCGCGTGGCCTCTATCCAGCAGGCCGTCGCGACGAGACGCCCGCCGTCGCCGCCCGTGGCGGCGGCCGCGTGCCGGGCCGCCTCCCGCAGCAGCTCCGGCGACGCCCAGCCGTCGTGCAGGAAGGTGATGCTGTCGCGGATGTCCACGACCCGCTGGTGGAGCTGCTCCCAGGAGTCGCCGAAGGCCAGCAGGTCGGGCACGCGCGACCGCGGCGCCACCACCAGCAGGTCGGGCGTCGCCTGGCGGAGCAGGATCCACATGCCGTGGAGGCGCTGCCTGCGGTACCAGTACACGGCGGCCCGCCGCAGCGGCTCCAGCGCGGCCAGCGAGCAGCCGAGGGCGACGAGGACGAAGCGCGTGAAGGAGCACCAGAAGCCGGCGAGTGCCAGCTCCTGCGGCGCCTCGGTGAACCACCGGATCGCCCGGATCACCAGGTAGGGCACCTCGGCGGTGGTGCCCACGGCCAGGGCCAGCATGCTCAGGCGCAGCACGGGGCTGCGCATGGTGACGCCGTGCCGCCAGAAGAGCGCCCCCGCGCCCACCGCGGTGATCAGTCCGTAGCCGATCCAGGCCACCGCGTAGGGCACCCACCAGCCGTGGGCCCGCGCGCCGAACCGGTCGGCCGCCGGGGCCAGGGCGAAGAAGACGACGGCGAGCGCGGCCATCGTGCCCGCGCAGACCGCCGGCGCCCGGCGCAGCCAGGCCGGGGTCGGGTGGCCCGCCGAGTGCAGGGCCACCGCGAACCACCAGACGGCGGCGAAGTCGGTGAGCGCCACGAGAGCCACGGCGAGTTCGCTGGCCTTCGCGATCCCGGTGGTGTCGTCGATCCAGTGCGCCACCCCCGCCTGGATCACCAGTGACCCGGTCGCCAGCGCCAGCAGGACCAGCCAGACCGGACGCTGGGAGGGGCGCCGCAGCGCGGGGAGACGCAGGACGAGCACGGCCCACACGACGTAGAGAATGACCCAGCGCAGGGATTCGACCCAGTCGGGCACGTTATGCAAAGCCGGCTCCGAGCAGTTCCTCCGCCCGGCGTTCCACCGCGCTCACTTTCTTCGGCCGCAGCTGTCCGGCCGTCTTCAGCACCATCGTGGAGAACGTCTCGGCGAGCTCCTCCTCGGCGTTGCTGCACGGTTTGCCGCTCACCGGCTCCTGGGCGCCGCCCGCCGGATCCGCCTGGATCGCGCCGTGTTCGGGAAGCGCGCCGTGGCCGGCGAGCATGTGGCAGATCTCGTGCAGGACGATGTGGTCGCGGTAGTACCCGGTCGCCGACGAGCGGTAGACGATGCGGTCCCCGGTCCCGTCGTCGAACCACAGCCCGAAGGGCATGGCGGGCAGGTCCATCGGATGCAGCGTCAGCGGCCGGCCCCGCATCTCCGCCAGCGCCCGGCACAGCGCCTCGACGTCCCACGGCCGGGGAAGCTCGGGGAGTCGCGCGACGAGCTTCGCCGCAGCCGCACGTTGATGCCTGTGAGTCATGAGCCCACCCCTTTCACGCGACCGCGGGCACCGCCGGCTCATCCTCCCCGGGCCGGGTCGTGCGGCACGCTCTCACTGCCGTCGGGGAGGCCGTGCACCGAGGTGTCGGGCCGGCGTGCGGGAGCGTCGGCCGACGTGGTCGTGTCCATGGTCGGCGGCCTCCCCTCAAGCCTGTCGTCTGCGGGCCAGCGTACATGCTCGTGTGCGCCGGGTAACCCTCGGATTTCAGGGCTCCGTTTGCTGTGCGGGTGCGGTTTCCGGCGACGGCCGGTGCCCGTCGTTCTGGCCGGGAACCGGCTTGACGACCGGTCGTCCGCCCCGCCGCCGCGGCGAGTGCGGGGATCATGGCCCGTACGGTGCGCCCGGAGCCGCCCGCCCCCCTGCGGTGCCGGCCCACAAGGCGGCGCGTGCCCGTGACGATTGGAGCGGTGTTCGTGGACAACGTCCTTCTGGCCCTGCGCGCGGCGCGGCTGTTCGACGGCGAGAGCCTGCGGACCGGGCCCGTCATGATCCTCACCGACAACGGCCGCATCGTGGACGTCGACTTCACCGGCGCCCACCCCCCGGAGGGCTGGGCCTTCACGGACCTGGGCGACGTGACCGTGATGCCCGGCCTGGTGGACGCCCACAGCCACCTCGTCTTCGACCCCGACGGCCACGCCGAGCGGCAGATGGTCCACGACGACGACGAGACGGTGCTCGCCCGGATGCGGGGACACGCCGCCCGCGCGCTGCGCGCCGGCGTCACGACCGTCCGCGACCTCGGCGACCGCGGTTACCTCGCGCTGCGGCTGCGCGACGAGTTCGCCGCCGGAGTCATGGGCCCGCACATCGTCGCGTCCGGGCCTCCCCTCACCCTCACCCGCGGCCACTGCTGGTACCTCGGCGGGGAGGCCGACGACGCGGAGCAGGCGGTCGCCGCCGTCGCGGCACGGGCCCGCCGCGGCGCGGACCTGGTCAAGGTCATGGCCACCGGCGGCATGTCGACCACCGGCTCCGACCCCGGCGGCTCCCAGTACGACCTGGCGGCGCTGCGGGCCGTCACCGAGGCCGCCCACCGCCTCGGACTGCCCGTCACCGCCCATGCGCACGGCGCCGCCGGCATCGCCGACGCCGTGGCCGCCGGGGTCGACGGCGTCGAGCACTGCACCTTCATCACCGCCTCCGGTGTGCGGCCCGACCCCGCGACCGTCGACGCCATGGCCGCCGCCGGCACGTTCGTCGGCGCCACGGTCGTCCGGCCGCGCGAGGGGATGCCGGCCGAGGTCCTGCGCACGATCGAGCCCTACTGGCGCAACCAGGAGGCGATGCACCGGCGCGGCGTGCGCGTCGTCTGCTGCACGGACGCCGGCATCAACCCCCACAAGCCCCACGACGTGCTCCCCGGCGACCTCGCGTACTTCGCCTCGCAGGTCGCCCCCAACGTGGAGGCGCTCGCCTCGGTCACGTCCCTGGCCGCCCTCTCCTGCGGCCTGGGCGACCGCAAGGGCCGCATAGCCCCGGGCCGCGACGCCGACCTCCTCGTGATCCCCGGCAACCCGGTCCACGACATCGCGGCGGTGCGCGAGGTCCGGGCGGTGTACCGCGCGGGACGGCCGGTGAAGCTGGACTAGGGGGTGTCCCTGGGGAGTCCGACGGGGGCGGCACGGGCTTCGCGACGTCCGGGTGCGCCCGAGCCCCCTGTGATGCCCGGGCCGAGATTGACACAGGGTGACGACGCGACGAGTCTGACCTCCGCGGTGATCAGCAGGTCACCGCAAGGACTCTCGCATCGGAGAACCCCCCTGTGGCACAACTGACCAAACGCAGCGGACGATACGGAAAGGCCCTCGCCGCCCTCGGCGCCGCCTCGGCCCTCGCGGCCGGTGCCGCCGCCCCCGCGGCCGCGGCCACCGGCCAGTCCGCCGAGCAGTCCGGCGGCGCGCGCTACGTCGCCCTCGGCGACTCGTACACCTCCGCGCCCGGCGTGCCCACGCAGGTCGACGAGAACTGTGCGCGCTCCAGCGTCAACTACCCCTCGCTCGTGGCGGCGAAGCTGAACCAGAAGTCCTTCAAGGACGTCAGCTGCAGCGGCGCCAAGACCGACGAGATGTGGCGCGAGCAGGGCACCAACGCGCCCCAGCTGAACGCCCTCGGCAAGAACACCCGACTCGTCACCCTCGGCATCGGCGGCAACGACATCGGCTTCTCCGGCATCATCGGCACCTGCGCCCAGCTCTCCGCCTCGGACCCCGCCGGCGCCCCCTGCCAGAAGCAGTTCACCGCCGGCGGCACCGACCAGCTCACCGCCCGCATCGCCGAAGCCGCCCCCAAGGTGGCGAGCGTGCTGAAGGCCGTTCACCAGCGTGCCCCGCACGCGCGCGTGGCGGTCGTCGGCTACCCGGCGATCATGCCCGACAGCGGTGTCGGCTGCTTCCCCGCCGTGCCGATCGCCGCCGGAGACGCCGCCTACCTGCGCGACACCGAGAAGCACCTCAACGACATGCTGCGCACCGAGGCGCGCAAGGCGCACGTCGGCTACGTCGACACCTACGGGCCCACCGTGGGCCATGATGTCTGCACGCCCACCGCGGACCGGTGGATCGAGGGCGCCAGCCCCGAGAACCCGGCCGCGCCCTTCCACCCCAACGCCAAGGGTGAGCAGGCCATGGCCGGTGCGGTCCTCGGGACCCTCACCAAGCGCTGACGGTCGCTGAGCCGGAAACCTGTCGGCGGACGGGCCCCAGCGAGTAGGCTCCGGGGCCCGTTCGAGCGAATGGAGGCACTCATGGCCCTCCCGAGACCGACCACCCACCGGCGCCTGCCCGTCCTCACGGCGGCGGCCACGCTCCTCGCCGCCCTGGGCGTCGCGCCGGCCGCGGCCGCCACCCCCGGGCACGCGCCGGACCGCACGCCGGAGAAGACACCCGTCGCCGTCGGCTACGGCGGAGTCGTCTCCAGCGTCGACCCCGACGCCTCGGCCGCCGGCATCGAGGTACTGCGCAAGGGCGGCAACGCCGTGGACGCGGCCGTGGCCACGGCGGCCGCCCTCGGCGTCACCGAGCCCTACTCCGCCGGCATCGGCGGCGGAGGCTTCTTCGTCCGCTACGACGCGAAGACCGGCAAGGTCTCCACCATCGACGGCCGGGAGCGCGCCCCGCTCAGCGCCGGCCCGGACCTCTTCCTGGAGAACGGCAAGCCCATCCCCTTCCCCGACGCCGTCACCAGCGGCCTCGGCGTCGGCACTCCGGGCACCCCCGCCACCTGGGACACCGCCCTGCGCACCTGGGGGAGCCGCTCCCTGGCGGAACTGCTGCGCCCCGCCCAGCGCCTGGCACGCGACGGCTTCACCGTGGACGCGACGTTCCGCCAGCAGACCGCCGAGAACCAGGAGCGCTTCAAGGACTTCCCCGCCACCACCAAGCTCTTCCTGCCGGGCGGCAGGCTCCCCGTCGTGGGCACCACCCTGAAGAACCCCGACCTCGCCCGCACCTACGAACTCCTCGCCCGCCAGGGCGTGGACGCCGTCTACCAGGGCGAGGTGGGCCGCGACATCGTACGGACGGTCCGCAAGCCGCCCGTCGCCCCCGGGGCGCACCGCGTCGTACGCCCCGGCGACCTCACCGAGAAGGACCTGCGCGCGTACGCGACGAAGCGGCAGGAGCCGACCCGGACCAGCTACCGCGGCCTGGACGTCTACGGCATGGCCCCGTCCTCCTCCGGCGGCACCACCGTCGCCGAGGCGCTCAACATCCTGGAGAACGGCGACCTCTCCCGGCTCGACGAGAAGACCTATCTGCACCGCTACATCGAGGCGAGCCGGATCGCCTTCGCGGACCGCAACCGCTGGGTCGGCGACCCGGCGTTCGAGAAGGTGCCCGTCAAGGGGCTGCTCTCCCAGCGCTTCGCCGACTCCCGCGCCTGTCTCGTCAAGGACGACGCCGTGCTGACCAGCCCGCTGGCACCCGGCGACCCGAGCCGGCCGGCGTCGTCCTGCACGACGCGCGGCGCGGCGGCCCCCACACCGTACGAGGGCGAGAACACCACCCATCTGACGGTGGCCGACAAGTGGGGCAACGTGGTGGCGTACACCCTCACCATCGAGCAGACCGGCGGCAGCGGGATCACGGTCCCCGGCCGCGGCTTCCTGCTCAACAACGAGCTGACCGACTTCTCCTTCACCCCGGTCACGCCCGGCGTGCACGACCCGAACCTGCCCGGCCCGGGCAAGCGGCCGCGCTCGTCGATGTCGCCGACGATCGTCCTGGAACACGGCAAGCCGGTCTTCGCCCTCGGCGCGCCCGGCGGTGCGACGATCATCACGACCGTGCTCCAGTCGCTGCTCAACCACGTGGACCGCGGGATGCCGCTCGTCGACGCGATCGCCGCGCCGCGCGCCAGCCAGCGCAACGCGGCGGCGACCGAGCTGGAGCCGGGGCTGTGGAACAGCCCGCTGCGACGCCAACTGGAGGCCAAGGGGCACGTGTTCAAGCAGAACGCGGAGATCGGCGCGGCCACCGGCGTGCAGCGCCTGCCCGACGGGCGGTGGCTGGCCGCGGCCGAGACGGCACGCCGGGGCGGCGGTTCGGCGATGGTGGTACGACCGGCGGGGAAGCCGCCGGTGCACTGACCGCGGCGGCGCGCGGCCGGGCCGTACCGCTCCGTCCGGGTGTCACCGGGGCCCGACGTGACCGGTCGGCCGCGTCAGCCCGCCGCCTCGGCGGCGGGGCGGCCGGCCGGGGCGGGCCCCGGCGGCACGGCGTGCGACGCCCCGGGCTGGTGCGCGGCCGGCCGGATCCGGGGCACGGCCGGGCGTGACCGCGCCTGACGGGGCGGGGCATATCGGTCATTCTGGGAGGGGGCGGCTTATCCTGCAAGGAAGCCCGTCTGTCCGTGGCGGGTGACCTTTCCCGTCCCCGGTGGGTTTTCCACAGGAAGCGCAGTGGTCTTGCCACGGGGAGTGACGGGACCTACGGTCGCATGCACACGCGGATCTTCGTGTGTGAGCCTGCCTTGAAGCCCCGGCATAGGAGCAGCTCATGGCCAACGTTGTGCGCGCCGCCCTGGTCCAGGCCGCCTGGACCGGCGACACCGAGTCGATGATCGCCAAGCACGAGGAGCACGCCCGAGCGGCCGCCGCCCAGGGCGCGAAGGTGATCGGCTTTCAGGAAGTCTTCAACGCCCCCTACTTCTGCCAGGTGCAGGAGAGCGAGCACTACCGCTGGGCCGAGCCGGTCCCCGACGGCCCCACGGTCCGCCGGATGGGGGACCTCGCCCGGGAGACCGGCATGGTGATGGTCGTACCGGTCTTCGAGATCGAGCAGCCCGGCTTCTACTACAACACCGCCGCCGTCATCGACGCCGACGGCAGCTACCTGGGCAAGTACCGCAAGCACCACATCCCCCAGGTCAAGGGCTTCTGGGAGAAGTACTACTTCAAACCCGGCAACCTGGGCTGGCCGGTCTTCGACACGGCCGTCGGCAAGGTCGGGGTCTACATCTGCTACGACCGCCACTTCCCCGAGGGCTGGCGGGCCCTCGGCCTGGCGGGGGCCCAGCTGGTCTACAACCCCTCCGCCACCTCCCGCAGCCTCTCCGCCCACCTCTGGCAGCTGGAGCAGCCCGCGGCCGCCGTGGCCAACGAGTACTTCGTCGCCGCCATCAACCGGGTCGGCCGCGAGGAGTACGGCGACAACGACTTCTACGGCACGTCCTACTTCGCCGACCCCCGCGGCCGGTTCGTCGGCGACGTCGCCAGCGACACCAAGGAGGAACTGCTCGTGCGCGACCTCGACTTCGGCCTCATCGATGAGGTGCGGCAGCAGTGGGCGTTCTACCGGGACCGACGGCCCGACGCTTACGAGGGGCTGGTGCGGCCGTGACCTCCTCCGCCGCGCCGCAGCCGCCCGCCCCCTCGTCGGCGTCCGCCCCCTCCTCGTCCCTGTCCGCCCAGCCGTCGCCGTCCGCCCAGCCCTCCCCGCTCCCGTCGTCCTCGCTGCGCGAGCGCCACCGGGCCGTCATGCCCGACTGGCTGGCCCTCTACTACCGCGAGCCGGTCGAGCTGACCCACGGCGAGGGACGGCACGTCTGGGACGCCGAGGGCCGGCGCTACCTCGACTTCTTCGGCGGCGTCCTGACCACCATGACCGCCCACGCACTGCCCGAGGTCACCAAGGCCGTCGCCGGGCAGGCCGAGCGCATCCTCCACACCTCCACGCTCTACCTCGACCGGCACATGGTCGAGCTGGCGGAGCGCATCGCGGCGCTTTCAGGCATCCCCGACGCCCGTGTCTTCTTCACCACCTCCGGCACCGAGGCCAACGACGCGGCCCTGCTGCTGGCCACCTCCCACCGGCGCTCGAACCAGATCCTGGCGATGCGCAACAGCTACCACGGCCGGTCCTTCTCGGCGATCGGCGTCACCGGCAACGCCAGCTGGTCGCCCACCAGCCTCTCGCCACTGCAGACGCTGTACGTGCACGGCGGCGTCCGCAGCCGGGGCCCCTACGCGCACCTGTCCGACGGGGAGTTCATCGTGGCGTGCGTCGCCGACCTGGAGGACGTGCTGGGCCAGACGCACGGCGGCGTCGCCGCGCTCATCGCCGAACCCGTCCAGGGCGTCGGCGGGTTCACCGCGCCGCCCGACGGCCTCTACGCCGCCTTCCGCGAGGTCCTGGACCGCCACGGCATCCTGTGGATCAGCGACGAGGTGCAGACCGGCTGGGGCCGCACCGGCGACCACTTCTGGGGCTGGCAGGCCCACGCCGCGAGCGGCCCCCCGGACCTGCTCACCTTCGCCAAGGGCATCGGCAACGGCATGTCCATCGGCGGCGTCGTCGCCCGCGCCGACGTCATGAACTGCCTGGACGCCAACTCCATCTCGACCTTCGGCGGCAGCCCCGTCACCATGGCCGCCGGCCTCGCCAACCTCACCTACCTGCTGGAGCACGACCTCCAGGGCAACGCCCGCCGCGTCGGCGGCCTCCTCATCGAGCGGCTGCGCGCCATCGCCGCCGGCCTCCCCGTCGTCCGCGAGGTCCGCGGCCGGGGACTGATGATCGGCGTCGAGCTCGTCGGGCCCGACGGCGCGCCGTCGCCGGACGCCGCCTCCCTCGCCCTCGAACACGCCCGCGAGCAGGGCCTGCTGGTCGGCAAGGGCGGCCGTGAGGGCAACGTCCTGCGCCTCGCCCCGCCCATGACGCTCACCGTCGCGGAGGCCGAGGAGGGCGCCTCGATGCTCGAGGCGGCGCTGCGCCGGGTCCAGGACGCCACCGGCGGCGAGGCACGGCCATGACGAGGACGCTCATCAGCGGCGGCCTGGTCGTCACGGCCGCGGAGGAGGTCCTCGCCGACGTCCTCGTCGAGGACGACAAGATCGCCGCGCTGGCGGCACCGGGCAGCTCCTGCGCCCAGGGCTGGACCGCCGACCGCACCCTCGACGCCACCGGCAAGTACGTCCTGCCGGGCGGCGTCGACGCCCACACCCACTTCGAGATGCCCTTCGGCGGCACGGTCGCCAGCGACACCTTCGAGACGGGCACCCGCGCCGCCGCCTGGGGCGGCACCACGACCATCGTGGACTTCGCCGTCCAGACCCGGGGGAGGAGCCTGCGCGAGGGGCTCGACGCCTGGCACGCCAAGGCCGGGGGCCGGTGCGCCGTCGACTACGCCTTCCACATGATCCTCTCCGACGTGCACGAGGGCACGCTGAAGGAGATGGACCAGCTGGTGGCGGACGGCGTCTCGTCGTTCAAGCTGTTCATGGCCTACCCGGGCGTCCTCTACAGCGACGACGGACAGATCCTGCGGGCCATGCAGCGCGCCTCCGGCAACGGCGGGCTGATCATGATGCACGCCGAGAACGGCATCGCCATCGACGTCCTCGTCGAGCAGGCCCTCGCCGCCGGCCGGACCGACCCCCGCCACCACGGCGAGGTCCGCAAGGCCCTCCTGGAGGCCGAGGCCACCCACCGCGCCATCCAGCTCGCCCGCGTCGCCGGCAGCCCGCTGTACGTCGTCCACGTCTCCGCCGAGGAAGCCGTCGCCGAGCTGACGCAGGCCCGCGACAAGGGCCTGCCCGTCTTCGGCGAGACCTGCCCGCAGTATCTGTTCCTGTCCACCGACAACCTCGCCGAGCCCGGATTCGAGGGCGCGAAGTACGTCTGCTCGACACCACTGCGCCCCCGCGAGCACCAGGCCGCGCTCTGGCGCGGGCTGCGCACGGACGACCTCCAGGTCGTCTCCACCGACCACTGCCCCTTCTGCTTCTCGGGCCAGAAGGAGCTGGGCAGGGGCGACTTCTCGAAGATCCCCAACGGGCTGCCCGGCGTGGAGAACAGGATGGACCTCCTCCACCAGGCCGTGCTCGACGGCCACATCTCCCGCCGCCGCTGGGTGGAGATCGCCTGCACCGCCCCCGCCCGGATGTTCGGCCTCGCGCCCCGCAAGGGCACGATCACCCCCGGCGCGGACGCCGACGTCGTCGTCTACGACCCGCACGCCGAGCAGACCATCTCCGCCCGCACCCACCACATGAACGTCGACTACTCGGCGTACGAGGGCAAGCGGATCACCGGACAGGTGGAGACCGTCCTGTGCCGGGGCGAGACCGTCATCGACCGGCGGACGTTCACCGGGCGGGCCGGGCACGGGCGCTTCGTGCCCCGCTCCACCTGCCAGTACCTCTCGTAAGGAGCGCACCACACCGTGGACTTCGGCCTCGTCCTGCAGACCGACCCGCCCGCCACCGCCGTCGTCGACCTCATGCGCCGCGCCGAGCGGTGCGGCTTCCGCTACGGCTGGACGTTCGACTCCGCCGTGCTGTGGCAGGAGCCGTTCGTCATCTACAGCCGCGTCCTGGAGCACACCGAGCGGCTGGTGGTCGGCCCGATGGTGACCAACCCCTCCACCCGCAGCCCGGAGGTCACCGCCTCCACCTTCGCCACGCTCAACGACATGTACGGCAACCGCACCGTCTGCGGCATCGGCCGCGGTGACTCGGCCATGCGGGTGGCAGGCCGCAAGCCCAACACGCTCGCCACGCTCAGCGAGGCCATGCGCGTCATCCGCGACCTCGCCGAAGGCCGGGAGACCGACATAGACGGCACCCTGATGCGCCTGCCCTGGGTCCGCGACGGTCGGCTCCCCGTCTGGATGGCCGCCTACGGCCCCAAGGCCCTCGCCCTGGCGGGCCGCGAGGCGGACGGCTTCATCCTCCAGCTCGCCGACCCGTTCCTCACCGAATGGATGATCAAGGCAGTCCGGGCGGCGGCCGCCGACGCCGGCCGTGACCCGTCCTCGGTCACCATCTGCGTCGCCGCGCCGGCCTACGTCGGCGAGGACCTGGCCCACGCGCGCGAGCAGTGCCGCTGGTTCGGCGGCATGGTCGGCAACCACGTCGCCGACCTCGTCTCCCGCTACGGCGAACACAGCGGCGTGGTGCCCGAGGCCCTCACCGCCTACATCACGCGACGCCAGGGCTACGACTACAGCCACCACGGCCGCGCCGGAAACCCCTCCACGGACTTCGTCCCGGACGAGATCGTGGACCGCTTCTGCCTGCTCGGCCCGGTGGAGGCGCACCGCGAACGGCTGGAGCACCTGCGCGAGCTGGGAGTGGACCAGTTCGCGGTCTACGCGATGCACGACGCGAAGGAAGCGACGATCGACGCGTACGGGGAGCACCTGGTGCCGGCCCTGCGGTGACGCGGGAGTGCCGTACGGCCCGCGCGGACCGTACGGCACCCGGGGGCTGCTACGGCACGCGGGCGGTCCACTCCGGGGAACTGAACTTCGTCTGTGCCAGTTCCTGCGCACGGCTCAGCTCCTGCTCGGTCACCTCGCCGACCGAGCAGCCGTAGCGGTTCCGGAAGGAGGCGATCATGCGGTCAATGACCTCGGCGCGAGGGAGGCCTGTCTGCCGACGAAGCGGATCGACCCGCTTCTTCGCGCTCTTCGTGCCCTTGTCGGAGAGCTTCTCCTTGCCGATGCGCAGCACGTCGAGCATCTTGTCGGCATCGATGTCGTAGGCCATGGTCACGTGGTGCAGTACTGCACCGTTCTCGCCGACCATTCGCTTCTGCGCGGCCCCCGCGATCTTCCCGGCGTCGGTGGCGATGTCGTTCAGCGGCTGGTACCAGGCCTTGATGCCCATGTCGCCGAGGGCGGCGAGCACCCAGTCGTCGAGGTAGGCGTAGCTGTCGGCGAAGGACAGCCCTTGGACGAGGGAGTCCGGTACGTACAGCGAGTAGGTGATCGTACTTTGGGGCTCTACAAACATAGCCCCGCCTCCGCTGATACGGCGGACGACCGTCATGCCATGGCGCTCCGCGGACTCCATGTCGACTTCGTTGCGCAGCGACTGGAAGCTGCCGATGATCACGGCCGGCGATTCCCACTCCCACACGCGCAGCGTCGGCGCCCGGCGGCCGGCGGCGACCTCCGCAGTAAGGACCTCGTCGAGTGCCATGTGCAGGGCGGGGGACTGGGGCCCGGTGTGGATGAGCTGCCAGTCGTAGTCGTGCCAGTCGGTGGCGTTCGCCAGCGCCCGCCGCACGGCGACGCCCACGGCCTCGGAGGTGAGGCCGAACATGACCGTGCCCTCGGGGAGCGCCGCGTCGATACGGCCGGCCAGCTCCGGGGCGGGCAGGTCGGCGTTGGCCCCTTCGAGCGCCCGGTTGATGTCGAACAGCGCCTCGTCGGGTTCGAGGAAGAAGTCCCCCGCCACCCGCACGTCGCGGAGCGCTCCGTCCACCACGTCCAGGTCCACGACGACCAGCTTGCCGCCCGGCACCTTGTACTCCCCGTGCACTGCGCACCCTCCAGAACCCTGCCTCCGGGCCGGTCCCAGTGGCGGATACAGCCACGGTACGTGGTGGGGCGACGCGCAACCGGCCGAAGGTGGTCAGGGCGTGCCGGCGCCCCCTGGCCACCGGCCTGGCCAGAAGGCAGCAGTGGAGGGCTGTTCTCCACCCCGGGTGGAGCCGTCGTGCGGCAGTAGCTCGGTGGGCGTGAGGTAGCCGTCACCGGGGTCCAGGCGGATGCGCAGACATTGCAGCGGCCGCCCCTGGGTGACGTATCGCCTCACGTCGTCCGTGTGCGGGTAGTGGTGTGCCGGGTCAGGGTGAACGCATTGGTAGATCTCTTCGATGTCCCGGTCACCGAGGAGGAAGTAGCGGACACCGGGTCCGAGATTCAGGCAGAGCCTGCGTCGGCCGTCGCCACGGGCTCCGTAGGGGAGGCGGTCCCAGTTGTCGACGTGAAGGCCGAGGCGTCGCCCGGTGGCAGGGTCTTCAGTCGTGGTGCGCTCGTCTCCGGGGTCCGTGACGCAGCCCAGGAAATCGGCAGGCCAGCGGTCAGCGAACGGATAGAGGGCGGCGGCGGTGGTGCGGATGTCCGGTGCCTCTTCCGGTCGCATGACCGGCAGGGGCTGGCGTACCAATTCGATCAGAGCGCCGTCGGGGGTGCCAGGCTCGGCCTCGAACTGCTGGGCTTCCCCCACGTTCAGTGGCCGCCAGTCACCAGCTGGCAAGATCGCCCCCTCGTCGTAGTCCGCCTCACCGTGGCTCAGCTGGACGGACCCGATCTCGCACCGCTCGCGGAGGCTTTCGCACTGGCCGAATACCGAGCTCACTGCCATAGCTGTCCCTCTCGTCCCAGGCAGGGGTCATTCGACGTCGAGGTCCTCGCCGTGCCGGCGGGGGCGCCCTCCAGGGCGCGGTTGATGTCGAGGAGCGCCTCGTCCGGTTCCAGGAAGAAGTCCCCGGCCACCCTCACCCCGCGCAGCAGCCCGTCCGTGACCTCCAGGTCGACGACGACGAGCTTGCCGCCCGGCACCTTGTATTCACCGTGGTACACGGCGTTTCCTCCCCCCGCTCCGTCCGGCCGCGGCGTCCACCGCAACCCCGCCCGACCAGGCGTTCACCCGACGGTCACCGCGTGGCCACCACCCCCTCTCCGAACGCCTTCGCGACATGGTTCGATGTTCGTATGATCGATGAATTTCTCGCAGGTGGTCTGACCGATGTCGAGGAGGCGGTCCGCAAGGCCGCCGCCGCCGAGATCGTGCCGCGTTTCCGGCAGCTCGCCGCGGACGAGATCGTCGAGAAGAACGGGCCCCACGACCTGGTCACCGTCGCCGACCGGCTCGCCGAGGAGCACCTGACGGCCGCGCTCACCGCCCTGCTGCCCGGGTCGGTCGTGGTGGGGGAGGAGGCCGTGCACGCCGATCCCCGGATCCTGCTCTCGCTCGGCGGGGACGCGCCCGTGTGGATCGTCGACCCCGTCGACGGAACCCGGCAGTTCGTCCAGGGGGACCCCGGCTTCGCCACCCTCGTCTGCCTCGCGCACCGGGGCGAGCTGCTGGCCTCCTGGACGTACGCGCCCGCCCTGGACCTCATGGCCGTCGCCCGTCGGGGCGGGGGCGCGGTGCTCAACGGCACGCCGCTGCGCTGCGGGGTGCCCGAGCCGGGGCGCGACCTGGAAGTGGCCACGTCGCACTTCGACTTCACCGACGACGAGCAGAAGCGCGTCCTGGCCACCCTGCTCACCGACGGCGTCGCCCCGCGCCCCTGTGGTTCGGCCGGGCTGGAGTACCTGCACGTGGCGCAGGGTTCTCTCGATGCCGTGGCCTTCTCCTGGGAGAACCCCTGGGACCACGCCGCCGGGCTGTTGCTGGTGGCCGAGGCGGGCGGCGCGAGCGCGACGGTCGCCGGGGAGCCGTTCCGCGTCACGGGCGGCAACACCCTGCCCTTCAGTGCTGCGCGGGACGAGACGACCCTCCGGCATATCCTGGGGCTGCTGGCGTCCGCCGGCTGACCCGGCGTCACCAGGGCGTGACGTCAGCGACACACGAGGGGAGCCCGTGCCGTGGCCACCATGCTCGACGCGGTCGTCGTAGGCGCCGGCCCCAACGGGCTGACCGCCGCCGTCGAACTGGCCCGCCGGGGCCTGCGGGTGGAGGTGTTCGAAGCCGCCGACGCCATCGGCGGCGGGGCCCGCACCGAGGAGCTCACCCTCCCCGGCTTCCGCCACGACCCCTGCTCGGCCGTGCACCCCCTCGCCGTGCGCTCGCCCGCCTTCACCGCGATGCCCCTGGACCGCCACGGGCTGGAGTGGGTCCACCCCGGCCTGCCGATGGCGCATCCCTTCCCCGACGGCACGGCCGCCGTCCTCTCCCGGTCCGTCGGTGAGACCGCCGGCTCGCTGGGGCCGCGTGACGCCGGCACCTACCGCCGGCTCCTCGCGCCCTTCCACGGCCGGTGGGACGCGCTGGCCGCGGACTTCCTGCGCACCCAGTGGGACGGCCCGCCCCGCGACCCGATCCTCTACGCCCGGTTCGGCTTGGTCGCGGGCCTGCCCGCCGCGGTCCTCGCCCGGCTCTTCCGGGACGAGAAGGCCCGCGGGCTCCTCGCCGGGCTCGCCGCCCACGGCATCGCTCCCCTGCGCACCCTCGGCACCGGGGGCATGGCCCTGGTGTTCGCCCTGGCCGCCCACGAAGGCGGCTGGCCGGTGCCCCGCGGCGGCTCGCAGGCGATCGCCGACGCGCTCGGCTCGTACCTACGCGCGCTGGGCGGCGTCATCCACACCGGTTTCGAGGTCAGACACCTCGACGACCTGCCGCCCGCGCGCGCCTTCGTCTTCGACACCTCCCCGACGGCCCTCGCCCGCATCGCCGGCCTTGGCGGCACGTACGCCAACGTCCGTTACGGCCCCTCCGTCTTCAAGATCGACTATGCGCTGGACGGGCCCGTGCCCTGGACCGCCGAACCCGCCCGCCGGGCCGGCACCATCCACATCGGTCCCACCGCGGGCGAGATCGGCGAGGCCCTGCGGGCCGCCGTCGAGGGCGACGACCCCTCCGTCCCCTTCCTCATCACCGCCCAGCCCAGCCTCTTCGACCCCACCCGGGCCCCGGAGGGCAAGCACACCTTCTGGGTGTACGGGCACGTGCCCAACGGCTGGGAGGGCGACGCCACCGAGGTGATCGAGCGTCAGATCGAACGCTTCGCGCCGGGCTTCCGCGACCTCGTCCTCGCCCGCGCCACGGCCGGCCCCCCGCAACTCGCCGCCCGCAACGCCAACTACGTCGGCGGCGACATCGCCACCGGCTCGGTGGCCGGCCTCGGCCTGCTCGTCCGCCCCAAGCTCGCCCGCGTCCCCTACGCCACGCCCCACCCCTCCGTCTTCCTCTGCTCCTCCGCCACCCCGCCGGGCCCCGGCGTGCACGGAATGTCCGGGCACCACGCGGCCAGGGCGGTGTGGCGGCGCCTGCGCACGGGCCGGGTGTAGACGCCCCGCCCGGCGTCAGGGGCGGCCGCCGCCCTCCTCGCCCTCGCCCCGGTCCCGCGCGCTCTCCGCGACCCGGCGCAGCCGCGGGTGCCGCACCGGACCCTGCTCCGTCATGGCGTCGCCGACCATCGTGCGCAGCGCGTCCCGCAGCCCGTGCAGCGCGTGGTGCCGCGCCGGGCCCGCCCCCGGGTCCGTACGCAGCTCGGCGAGCAGGGACCAGCACAGCGCCAGCATCACCACGACGAACGGCAGGGCGACCAGGATCGTCGCCGACTGCAGGGACTTCAGACCGCCCGCCACGAGCAGCACGGCCGCGACCGCGGCCATCAGCACGCCCCAGACGACCACCAGCCAGGTGCGCGGGTGCAGGGCCCCGCGGCTGGAGAGCGAGCCCATCACCAGGGACGCGGAGTCGGCGCTGGTGATGAAGTACGTCATCACCAGCGCCATGGCGATCCACGACGACAGCGTGGCCAGCGGCAAGGTGTCCAGCAGGGCGAACAGCGACGCCTCGGCGCCCTCCTTGACGGTGCCGGCCATGTCCGCGGTGCCGGTCATGTCCAGGCGCAGCGCGCTGCCGCCCATGACGCAGAACCAGATCACCGTCGCACCGCTGGGCACCAGCAGGACGCCGACGAGGAACTCGCGGATGGTCCGCCCCTGGGAGATCCGCGCGATGAAGGTGCCCACGAAGGGGGCCCAGGACAGCCACCACGCCCAGTAGAAGATCGTCCACGCGCCCAGCCACTGCGAGTCGGTGAACGCGCCGGTGCGCGTCGCGAGGACGAGGAGGTCGTGGAGGTAACCGCCGGTGGCGGACGGGATGGCGTTGAGCACGAAGACCGTGGGGCCCAGCAGGAAGACGAACACCATCAGACACGCGGCGAGCACGATGTTGAGCGTGCTCAGCCACTTCACGCCCTTGTGCAGCCCCGAGAAGGCGGAGAGCACGAACGCGGCCGACAGCGACGCGATGATGACCAGTTCGAGCGTCTTGGAGTCCGCGACGCCGGTCGTGATGTTCAGGCCCTTCGTGACCTGGAGGGCACCCAGCCCCAGGCTGGTGGCCGTGCCGAAGACGGTCGCGAAGACGGCGAGCAGATCGATGACCCGGCCCGGCCAGCCGGCCGCCCGCGCCTCGCCGAGCAGGGGCACGAACGCCGAGCTGAGCCGGTTGCCCCGGCCCTTGCGGAAGCCCGCGTAGGCGAGGGCCAGGCCCGCCATGCCGTAGATGGCCCAGGGGTGGAGGGTCCAGTGGAAGAACGAGTACTCGAGCGCGGTGCGGGCCGCGGCGGGGGAGCCGGAGGTGACCCCGCTGCCGGGTGGCGGGGTGACGAAGTGGATCAGCGGCTCGCCGACCCCGTAGAACATCAGGCCGATGCCCATGCCGGCGCTGAACATCATGGCGATCCAGGCGAGGTTGCCGAACTCCGGCCGCGCGTCGTCCGCGCCCAGCCTGATCCGGCCGAACCGGCTGACGGCGATGACCGCGCACAGAACGAGGAACACGTCGGCCGCGATCACGAAGAGCCAGGCGAAGTTGGACAGCACCCAGCCCAGCGCGGTCGTCGACACCCGGTCGAAGGAACGCTTGCCGAGGGCAGCCCACGAGACCACGGCCAGGACCGCGAGCCCGCCGACGGCGACGAGGGTCATGTCCGGGGCGTCGCCCGGCGGTGGGCGCACGTCGGTGCTCTCGGTGCTCATGACGCCCCACTATGGCCGGGAAACGCCTGATTGAACGGGCTGGCGCGCCGCCACCGGGGCATGGGCAGCGCGACAGTCCCCCGGGTAGGGTCACCGCGGCGCGACCCGGAAGCGAGGGGATGCACGGTGGCGGAAGCGACACGCGTACTGATCGCCGCGGACAAGTTCAAGGGCTCTCTGACGGCCGCCCAGGTGGCCGGCCACGTGGCCGCCGGACTGCGCCGGGCCGCGCCCACGGCGGACGTGACCGCGCTGCCGGTCGCGGACGGGGGCGACGGGACGGTCGACGCCGCCCTGGCGGCCGGGTTCGCCCGGCGGGAGGCGGCCGTGACCGGTCCGCTGGGGGAGCCCGTCGTCGCCGCGTACGCCCTGCGGGCGGCGGACGGCACGGCGGTGGTGGAGATGGCCGGGGCCTCGGGGCTGCGGCTGCTGCCGGGCGGGCGCTCCGCGCCGCTGACGGCCACGACGTACGGCACCGGGGAACTGCTGCGGGCCGCGCTCGACGCGGGGGCGCGCACGATCGTGCTGGGCGTGGGCGGCAGCGCCACCACGGACGGCGGGTCCGGGATGCTCGCCGCGCTCGGGGGGCGGCTGGCGGACGGTGCCGGGCGGCCCGTCGGCCCGGGCGGTGCCGCGCTCGCCGCCCTCGCGGAGGCCGACCTGTCCGGGCTCGACGAGCGGCTCGCGCGCACCCGCGTCGTGCTCGCGAGCGACGTCGACAACCCGCTGACGGGCCCGCGCGGCGCCGCCGCGGTGTACGGGCCGCAGAAGGGGGCCTCACCGGCGGACGTCGAGGTGCTGGACGCCGCGCTCGCGCACTACGCGGCCGTGCTGGACGGCGGGGAACGGGCGGCAGAGCCCGGCGCGGGGGCTGCGGGCGGCACCGGGTATGGCGCTCTCGTCGGGCTGGGCGCCGCGTTCCGCCCCGGCATCGAGGTGATGCTCGACGTGCTGGGCTTCGAGACGGCGCTGGAGGGGGCCGGCCTCGTCATCACGGGCGAGGGCTCGCTGGACGAGCAGACGCTGCACGGCAAGGCGCCGGTGGGCGTGGCGCGGGCCGCGCGGGCGCGCGGGGTGCCCGTGGTGGCCGTCTGCGGCCGGCTGGCCCTCGACGCCGCGGCCCTGGCCGGCGCCGGCATCGAGCGCGCGTACGCGCTCACCGACCTTGAGCCGGATCCGCGCCGGTGCATGGCCGAAGCGGGGCCCTTGCTGGAGCGCCTCGCCGAGCGCGTCGCGCGGGACCACCTCGGCTGAGGCCGCGGCCCTTCCCACCCACCGGCCCGGTCTGCCCGGGGCCGCATGAGTGAGCGCCCCCGTGGGCCCGCCCCCCCACCTGCGGCCTGGTGCGCCTCGCGTGGCTGTCGCGGCGCGGGGGCGTGAGCGCCCCACCGGTGCGCCGGGTGACGGGTCCCGCCACCCGGCACGGCAAAGGGCGTGGGCCCGGGCGTTTCGCCCGGGCCCACGCCCTTTGGTCAGTCCGTCCCGTCCGGGAGGCGCTACGGCAGCTGCGCCGCCCGCGCCTCGCGGCGGTTGTCACGGAAGGTGTTCACCCGTCGCGCCGTCGCGAAGAGCGGGATCACCGCGCCCAGGACCACCTGGAGCGCGCACCCGGTCTGGAGCAGCAGCTCACCGCCCGGCGCGTCGAACGCCCACGCGGCCAGCAGGCCCATGCTGAGCACGATCCAGCTGAGCATGGCCACCGCCAGGGGCCCGCGCGGCTTCGGGTACTCGACGCGGCTCACCATCAGCCACGCCACACCCATGATCGCCAGGAGCGTCGGCACGAAGGGCAGCTCCAGCAGCACGATCGAGACCACCGTGAGCGCCCCGAAGGGGCTCGGCATGCCCTGGAAGATGCCGTCCCGCATCGGCACGCACGAGAAGCGCGCCAGTCGCAGGACCACCGCGAGCAGCACCACGATCGCGGCGACCGCCGACACCCGCTGGTGGGCGTCGTCGGCGACCATGCCCCAGACGACCACGAAATAGGCCGGCGCCAGACCGAAGCTGATCAGGTCCGACAGGTTGTCCAGCTCCGCGCCCATCGCCGAACTGCGCAGCTTGCGCGCCACGAGCCCGTCGAAGAGGTCGAAGACGGAGGCGAGCAGCATCAGTATCACGGCCGTGGCCGCGCTGTGGCGGGCCATGCCGCCGTCCTCGTTCCCCGTGAGGTGGGGGATGAGGACGCCGGTGGTCGTGAAGTACACCGCCATGAACCCGCAGATCGCGTTGCCCAGGGTGAGGGTGTCCGCTATTGACAGCCGGGTGGACAGGGGCATGTCGTCCGCGGCGTCGTCGTCCGCCTCCGGGACCCAGGCGGCCTGTGTGTCCGGATCAATCACGGTCAAGGCGTGTCACTCCTGCCTTGGTCACCTGGCCGACCTCGACGGCGACCTCGACGCCCTCGGGGAGGTAGACGTCGACGCGCGAGCCGAAGCGGATCAGGCCGATGCGCTCGCCCTGCTCCACCTTGGTGTCCTTTGTCACATACGGCACGATGCGGCGGGCGACGGCACCGGCGATCTGGATCATCTCGATGTCACCGAGCTCGGTGTCGAAGTGCCAGACGACGCGCTCGTTGTTCTCGCTCTCCTTGTTGAAGGCCGGCACGAACCCACCCGGGATGTGCTCGACCGACGTCACGGTGCCGGCCAGCGGGGCCCGGTTGACGTGGACGTTGAGCGGGCTCATGAAGATCGCGACGCGGGTTCGTCCGTCCTTCCACGGCATGATGCTCTGCACCACGCCGTCGGCCGGGGAGATGACCCGGCCCTGGGCGATCTCACGATCGGGGTCGCGGAAGAACCACAGCATGCCCGCCGCGAGCGCGGTGGCGGGCACGGCCAGCGCCGCCCAGCGGCCGGAGCGGCGGGCCTTGGAGAGGCTGACCGCTGCGGTGGCGACTGTCGGGAGGAGCCACGGCGATGCTCCGCGCGCGAGGCGTACGCCGTGGAGGCTGTCGCGAGGTGCAGAGGAAGAGCTGTGGGGCATGGGTGACCTTCGTAGCGGAGGGTGCCGCGTAACGATCGGGGGACGGCGGCTTTCCGGGGATGCTATCGGTTGCGACCGGCAACTGGCTAAGCGCCGGGGTCGGTAGATGGCCGAACACTGATGACAGGGTGTGATCTTCTTCTCTTTGGAAAAGCCGCCAATTCCCTCTGGAGGGGACATCTACCCCTGGATCCGGTACTCCTCGAGTAGCCGGCGGCCGATGATCATTTTCTGGATCTCGGCCGTACCTTCACCGATGAGGAGCATGGGCGCCTCGCGGTAGAGGCGCTCGATCTCGTACTCCTTGGAGAAGCCGTAGCCGCCGTGGATGCGGAAGGCGTCCTCCACGACCTCCTTGCAGTACTCGGAGGCCAGGTACTTGGCCATGCCCGCTTCGAGGTCGTTGCGCTCGCCCGAGTCCTTCTTCCGGGCGGCATTGACCATCATCGCATGAGCCGCTTCGACCTTTGTGCCCATTTCGGCGAGCTTGAACTGAATCGCCTGGTGCTGGGCGATGGCCTTGCCGAAGGTCTGCCGCTGCTGCGCGTAGGTCACACCCAGCTCGAACGCGCGCTGAGCGACGCCACAGCCACGCGCTGCGACGTTCACGCGCCCGACCTCGACCCCGTCCATCATCTGGTAGAAACCGCGGCCCGTCGTCCCGCCCAGGACGCGGTCGGCCGGCACCCGCAGCCCGTCCATGATCAACTCGGTGGTGTCGACGCCCTTGTAGCCCATCTTGTCGATCTTGCCGGGAATGGTGAGACCCGGCTTGACCTGCCCGAATCCGGGCTCCTTCTCGATGAGGAAGGTGGTCATCGACTTGTGCGGGGCCGTCCCCTCCGGGTGCCCCTCGTCCGTCCGGCACAGCACCGCGACCAGCGTCGACGAGCCGCCGTTGGTCAGCCACATCTTCTGGCCGGTGAGGACGTACTCGTCGCCCTCGCGCACACCCTTGGACGTGATGGCCGACACGTCCGAGCCCAGCGCCGGCTCCGACATCGAGAACGCGCCCCGGACCTCGCCCGTCGCCATGCGGGGCAGGAAGTACTCCCGCTGCTCCCGGGTGCCGTGCTGCTTGAGCATGTAGGCGACGATGAAGTGCGTGTTGATGATGCCCGACACGCTCATCCAGCCCCGCGCGATCTCCTCCACGCACAGGGCGTAGGTGAGGAGGGACTCCCCGAGGCCGCCGTACTCCTCCGGGATCATCAGGCCGAAGAGACCGAGCTCCTTGAGGCCCTCGACGATGCGCGTCGGGTACTCGTCGCGGTGCTCCAGCTCCGTCGCGACCGGGATGATCTCCTTGTCGACGAATTCACGGACGGTCGCGAGGATCTCCCGCTGGACGTCCGTCAACCCCTCGGTCCGTGCCAGACGGCCCATCTCACTTCTCCCCGGTGATCGGCTCGGGGCGGCCGGGCTGTTCCCCGCCGCGCTCCTTGATGTACGTGGCGGTGGGGACCATCACCTTGCGCCGGAAGACGCAGACGACGGTGCCGTCCTGCTTGTATCCGCGGGTCTCGACGTGGACGATGCCGCGGTCGCTCTTCGACTTCGACGGCGTCTTGTCCAGCACCGTCGTCTCGCCGTAGATCGTGTCGCCGTGGAAGGTCGGCGCGATGTGCTTGAGGGACTCGACCTCGAGGTTGGCGATCGCCTTGCCCGAGACGTCCGGCACGGACATGCCCAGCAGCAGGGAGTAGACGTAGTTGCCGACCACCACGTTCTTGCCGAAGTCGGTCGTCTCCTCCGCGTAGTTGCTGTCCATGTGCAGCGGGTGGTGGTTCATCGTGAGCAGGCAGAAGAGGTGGTCGTCGTATTCGGTGACCGTCTTGCCAGGCCAGTGCTTGTAGACGTCGCCGACGGTGAACTCTTCGTAAGTACGGCCGAACTGCATCGCTCTCACGCCTCCGGGATCTCGAACTTCGACGTACGGGTCATCCCGGCGGCGCGGCCCTTGCCCGCGATGACCAGCGCCATCTTCCGGCTCGCCTCGTCGATCATCTCGTCGCCGAGCATGGCCGAGCCCTTCTTGCCGCCCGCCTCGGAGGTGCACCAGTCGTACGCGTCCAGGATCAGCTCGGCGTGGTCGTAGTCCTCCTGCGAGGGGGAGAAGACCTCGTTGGCCGCCTCCACCTGGCCGGGGTGCAGCACCCACTTGCCGTCGAAGCCGAGCGCGGCGGCGCGCCCGGCCACCTCCTTGTAGCCCTCCACGTTCTTGATCTGGAGGTAGGGGCCGTCGATGGCCTGGAGGTCGTGCGCGCGGGCCGCCATCAGGATGCGCATGAGGATGTAGTGGTAGGCGTCCGCCGGGTAGCCGGGCGGCTGCTCGCCCACGACCAGGGACTTCATGTTGATGGACGCCATGAAGTCGGCCGGGCCGAAGATGATCGTCTCCAGGCGGGGCGAGGCCGCCGCGATCGCGTCGACGTTGACCAGGCCCCTGGCGTTCTCGATCTGCGCCTCGATGCCGATGCGGCCGACCTCGAAGCCCATGGTCTTCTCGATCTGCGTCAGCAGCAGGTCCAGGGCGACCACCTGCTGGGCGTCCTGCACCTTGGGCAGCATGATGCAGTCGAGGTTCGGGCCGGCGCCCTCGACGACCGTGATCACGTCGCGGTAGGTCCAGTGCGTGGTCCAGTCGTTGACCCGGACGACCCTGGTCTTGCCCGTCCAGTCGCCGTTGTTCAGCGCGTCGACGATGGTGTGCCGGGCGCCTTCCTTGGCCAGCGGCGCGCAGGCGTCCTCCAGGTCCAGGAAGACCTGGTCGGCCGGCAGGCCCTGGGCCTTCTCCAGGAAACGCGGGTTGCTGCCGGGGACGGCGAGGCAGGAACGGCGCGGGCGCAGCCGGTTCACGGGGGAAAGGCCCTCGACGGTGCCAGTCATGCGGATACCTCCAGGGGGTCGAGCCTGTTCGCTTTGCGGATCTCGTCGACGATACGGCCGATGATCTCCGTGATACCGAAGTCCTTCGGGGTGAAGACCGCCGCGACACCGGCCGCCCGCAGGGCGGCGGCGTCGGCTGACGGGATGATGCCACCGACGATCACGGGCACGTCGTCCGCCCCCGTCCCGCGCAGCCGGGTCAGGACGTCCGGTACCAGCTCGGCGTGCGAGCCGGAGAGGATCGACAGACCCACGCAGTGCACGTCCTCGGCGACGGCCGCCGAGACGATCTGCTCGGGGGTGAGACGGATGCCCTGGTAGACCACCTCGAAGCCGGCGTCACGGGCCCGCACGGCGATCTGCTCGGCGCCGTTGGAGTGGCCGTCCAGGCCGGGCTTGCCGACGAGCAGCCGGAGCCGGCCGCCGCCCAGGTCCTGCGCGGTGCGGGCGACCTTCTCGCGCACGGCCGCCAGCGGGGTGCCCGCCTCGGCGGTCACGGCCAGCGGGGCGCCGCTGACGCCCGTGGGGGCGCGGAACTCGCCGAAGACGTCGCGCAGGGCCCAGGACCACTCGCCGGTCGTGACGCCCGCCCGTACGCACTCCAGGGTGGCCGCCATCAGGTTCTCCGAGCCCGCGGCCGTCTTCTTCAGGACGGACAGCGCCTCCTGGGCGCGGGTCTCGTCGCGGTCGTCCCGCCAGCGGTGGAGGGCGGCCACGACGCGCGCCTCGTTCGCCGGGTCGACCGTCATGATGGCGGTGTCCAGGTCGGCGGTGAGGGGGTTGGGCTCGGTGCCCTCGTAGCAGTTGACGCCGACGATCTTCTCCTCGCCGGCCTCGATCCTGGCCCGGCGCTCGGCGTGCGAGGAGACGAGCTGGGACTTGAGGTAGCCGGACTCGACGGCCGCCATCGCGCCGCCCATCTCCTGGATGCGCTCGATCTCCGCCAGGCACTCGGTCACCAGGGCGTCCACCTTGGCCTCGACGACGTGCGAACCGGCGAAGATGTCGTCGTACTCCAGCAGGTCGCTCTCGTGGGCGAGCACCTGCTGGATGCGCAGGGACCACTGCTGGTCCCAGGGGCGCGGCAGCCCCAGCGCCTCGTTCCAGGCGGGCAGCTGCACGGCCCGGGCGCGGGCGTCCTTGGAGAGGGTGACGGCCAGCATCTCCAGGACGATGCGCTGGACGTTGTTCTCGGGCTGGGCCTCGGTCAGCCCCAGGGAGTTGACCTGGACGCCGTAGCGGAAGCGGCGCTGCTTGGGGTTGTCGATGCCGTACCGCTCGCGGGTGATGTGCTCCCAGATGCGGCCGAAGGCGCGCATCTTGCACATCTCCTCGATGAAGCGGACGCCCGCGTTGACGAAGAAGGAGATGCGGGCGACGACGTCGCCGAACTTCTCCTCCGGCACCTGTCCGGAGGCGCGCACGGCGTCCAGCACGGCGATGGCCGTGGACATGGCGTACGAGATCTCCTGGACCGGGGTGGCCCCGGCCTCCTGCAGGTGGTAGCTGCAGATGTTGATCGGGTTCCACTTGGGGATGTGCGCCACCGTGTACGTGATCATGTCGGTGGTCAGCCGCAGGGAGGGCCCGGGCGGGAAGACGTGCGTCCCGCGCGAGAGGTACTCCTTGACGATGTCGTTCTGTGTCGTCCCCTGCAACTTCGCGACGTCGGCGCCCTGTTCCTCCGCGACCACCTGGTACATCGCCAGCAGCCACATGGCGGTGGCGTTGATGGTCATGGAGGTGTTCATCTGCTCCAGCGGAATGTCCTGGAACAGGCGCCGCATGTCACCGAGGTGGGCGACCGGGACCCCGACCCGCCCGACCTCGCCGCGGGCGAGGACGTGGTCGGGGTCGTAACCGGTCTGCGTCGGGAGGTCGAACGCGACCGAGAGACCGGTCTGGCCCTTGGCGAGGTTGCGCCGGTAGAGCTCGTTGGACGCCTCGGCCGTGGAGTGCCCGGCGTAGGTCCGCATCAGCCACGGACGATCCTTCTGACGCTCAGTCATACGTAGTGCTCACACATCCCTGAAGCGGTTGATGGCGTCGATGTGCCGGGCCCGCATCTCCTCGTCGCGCACACCGAGGCCTTCCTCCGGCGCCAGGCAGAGCACGCCGACCTTGCCCTGGTGGAGGTTGCGGTGCACGTCGTACGCCGCCTGGCCGGTCTCGGCCAGGGTGTAGGTCTTGGACAGCGTGGGGTGGATCTTGCCCTTGGCGATCAGGCGGTTGGCCTCCCACGCCTCGCGGTAGTTGGCGAAGTGGGAGCCGACGATGCGCTTGAGCGACATCCACAGGTAGCGGTTGTCGTACTCGTGGTTGTAGCCGGAGGTGGAGGCGCAGGTGACGATCGTGCCGCCCTTGCGGGTGACGTAGACCGACGCGCCGAAGGTCTCGCGGCCCGGGTGCTCGAAGACGATGTCCACGTCCTCGCCGCCGGTCAGTTCGCGGATGCGCTTGCCGAGGCGCTTCCACTCGCGGGGGTCCTGGGTGTGCTCGTCCTTCCAGAACTTGTAGCCCTCGGCGTTGCGGTCGATGATCGCCTCGGCGCCCATCCGCCGGCAGATCTCCGCCTTCTGCTCGCTGGAGACCACGCAGATGGGGTTGGCCCCGCCGGCGAGCGCGAACTGCGTGGCGTACGAGCCCAGTCCGCCGCTCGCGCCCCAGATGAGGACGTTGTCGCCCTGCTTCATCGCGGCGCCGTTGCGGGAGACGAGCTGGCGGTAGGCCGTGGAGTTGACCAGGCCGGGGGCCGCCGCCTCCTCCCAGCTCAGGTGGGCCGGCTTGGGCATCAGCTGGTTGGACTTCACCAGCGCGATCTCGGCCAGGCCGCCGAAGTTCGTCTCGAAGCCCCAGATGCGCTGCTCGGGGTCGAGCATGGTGTCGTCGTGCCCGTCTGCGGACTCCAGTTCGACCGACAGGCAGTGCGCGACGACCTCGTCCCCGGGCTTCCAGGCGTTGACCCCCGGGCCGGTGCGCAGCACGACGCCCGCGAGGTCGGAGCCGATGACGTGGTACGGCAGGTCGTGCCGCTTGCCCAGCGGGGAGAGCCTGCCGTAGCGCTCCAGGAAGGAGAAGGTCGAGACGGGTTCGAAGATCGAGGTCCAGACCGAGTTGTAGTTCACGGAGCTGGCCATCACGGCCACCAGGGCCTCGCCGGGCCCGAGTTCGGGCACCGGCACGTCCTCCACGTGGAGGGACTTGCGCGGGTCCTTCTCCCGGGTGGAGAGCCCGGCGAACATCTCCGCTTCGTCCTTGTGCACGGTCACCGCGCGGTAGGACTCGGGGATGGCCAGTGCGGCGAAGTCCTCGGCACTGCTGTCGGGCGCGAGTATCGCGTCCAGTATCTGGTTCACGGAAAGCCTCCGGCGAAGCTCGTCGGGAAAACGGGCTTGAGGGAACGTCGGGGGTGGTGCAGAGCCGGTGCCGTCGGTTCGGCGGTGGTGCGGGCCACGCGGGTGGCGTGGGCAGAGCCTGGTGACGCAGGCGTCCGGGCGCACAACGTACTTGTGGGGACAGCCGGCGCACGACGGTTGTGTCTGCGCGCCGGCCGCCCGGACACCCACAAGGTATGGCACGGCGTGCCATGCGACAAGACACTGGGTGCCAACAATTTCTCTCAGATGTCATCTGGACGGCACGCATGAGCAACAACGGCCGCCCCGAAGGACGGCCGTTGTTGCTCTATGTCGTGATGTATCCCGATACGGGAGTGTTCAGCTCTTCTTGAGCGCCTTCTCGATCGCGCGCATGACCTCGTCGAGCGGCGCGTCAGTGCGGGCCACGGTCACCAGCACCTCGCCCTCGGTCCGTGCCGTGGCCGCCGGGGCCGCCTCCGCCTCGCGGCCCGCCCCGATGCCCGAACCGAAGGTCTCCCGCACGATGGCGAAGGCGTGGTCGAGCTGGGCCTCCACGTCGCCCTGGCCGCCGCCGCGCAGCCAACGCCGCAGCACGTGGTTGTGGGCGGTGACCACCGCCGAGGCGGCGACCTCGGCGAGCAGGGGGTCGTCGTCCCCGACGTGGTGGGCGGTCTCGTCGAAGTGACCCAGCAGATAGCGGGTGAACAGGCGCTCGTAGCGGGCCACGGAGGCGATCTCGCGCTCGCGCAGCGCGGGCACCTCGCGGGTGAGGCGGTAGCGCTCCACGGACACGGCCGGGGAGGCCGCGTACATCCGCATGACCTCCTTGATCCCCCGGCAGACGGTGTCCAGCGGGTTCTCGTGCGGCGGCGCGGCGTCGAGCACCCCGGCCGCCCGCACCAGGGTGTCGTCGTGGTCGGGGAAGATCGCCTCTTCCTTGGAGCGGAAGTGACGGAAGAACGTCCGGCGGGCGACCCCGGCGGTGGCCGCGATCTCGTCGACGGTCGTCGCCTCGTAGCCCTTCGTCGCGAACAACTCCATCGCGGCCGCCGCGAGTTTGCGGCGCATGGTGAGCCGCTGGGCGGCGGCGCGACGGGATCCGGCGCTCTCGGTGCCGGTCTCGGCGGGCTCCCTGGACCCCTTCGGGCCCTTGGCTCCCCTCGGCTCGGCGGCGGCCCCGCGCGGGGCGCGGGCGGACTTGGCGGGCTGGGACATGTGGGGAACGTAACACGCGCCCGTGTGGGCGTGCGGGGACGGACCTCCCCCCGCCGTCGCCGGGCGGTGGCCCCGTCCCGGCTCCAGCAGTCCGCCCCACCGCGGCAGCGGGTCAGGCCTTCGCATACTCACGGAAGCCGCGGCCGGTCTTGCGCCCCAGGCACCCCGCCGCCACCAGATGCTCCAGCAGCGGAGCGGGAGCCAGCCCCGGGTCCCGGAACTCCCGGTGGAGCACCCTCTCGATGGCCAGCGAGACGTCGAGGCCGACCACGTCGAGCAGCTCGAAGGGGCCCATCGGGTACCCGCCGCCGAGCTTCATCGCGGCGTCGATCTCGTCCGGCGAGGCGTAGTGCTCCTCCACCATCTTCACCGCGTTGTTGAGGTACGGGAACAGCAGGGCGTTGACGATGAACCCGGCCCGGTCGTGGCAGTCCACCGGGTGCTTGCGCAGCCTCGCGCACACCTCGCGCACGGTGGCGTGCGCGTCGTCGGCCGTCAGGACCGTGCGGACCACCTCGACGAGCTTCATGGCCGGCGCCGGGTTGAAGAAGTGCATGCCGATCACGTCCTGCGGGCGCGAGGTGGCGCGGGCGCAGGCGACCACGGGCAGCGAGGAGGTGGTGGTGGCCAGCACCGCGCCCGGCTTGCAGACCTTGTCCAGCGTCGCGAACAGCCGCCGCTTGACCTCCAGGTCCTCCGCCACCGCCTCGACGGCCAGGTCCACCTCCGCGAAGGCGTCGAGGGAGGCGGCCGGGACGAGCCGCCCCAGGGCGGCGTCCCGCTCCTCGGCGGTCAGCCGGCCCTTGTCCACCGAGCGCGCCAGGGACTTCGCGATCCGCCCCGTCGCCGCCTCGGCCTTCTCCTGCGAACGCGCCGCGAGGACCACCTGGTAGCCGGCCTTGGCGAAGACCTCCGCGATCCCGCTGGCCATCGTCCCCGAGCCGGCGACCCCGACCGACCGCACCTCGCGCCCGCCCGCCGCGGAGGCGTCCCCGGCGGGCGTCGCCGCGTCCGCCACCACGGTCGCGGAGCCCGGCGCCTCGTAGGTGTAGAACCCGCGGCCCGCCTTGCGGCCGGTCAGCCCCGCGGCCGCGAGCTGGCCCAGGACCGGCGCGGGCGCGTGCAGCCGGTCGTGCGAGGCGGCGTACATCGCCTCCAGGACCGTGTGGGCCGTGTCGACGCCTATCAGGTCCAGCAGCGCCAGGGGTCCCATCGGCAGACCGCAGCCCAGGCGCATGGCCGCGTCGATGTCCTCGCGGGTGGCGTAGCGCGACTCGAACATCGCCGCCGCCTGGTTGAGGTAGCCGAACAGCAGCCCGTCCGCGACGAATCCGGGCCGGTCGCCGACCGCCACCGGCTCCTTGCCCAGCTCGTGGGCCAGCTCGGTGACGGCGGCGACCGCCGAGGGCGCGGTGAGCACCGAGGAGACGACCTCGACGAGCTTCATGGCCGGCGCCGGGTTGAAGAAGTGCAGGCCCAGCACGCGCTCGGGGTGTGCCGAGTCGGCGGCGAGCCGCGTCACCGACAGGGCGTTGGTGCCGGTCGCGAGGACGGCCGTGGGCCGCACGACGGCGTCGAGGGCGGTGAACACCTCGTGTTTGAGGTCGTAGTCCTCCGGCACGACCTCGATCACCAGGTCGGCACCGGCGGCGTCGTTCAGGTCGCAGGAGGCGCGGAAGCGGGCCAGGGCGGCGCGCCGCTCGTCCTCGGTGACGCGCCCGCGCTCGACCGCGCGCGCGGTGGCGGCCTCCAGGGCGGCGCCGGCCCGCAGCACGGCCGCTTCGCTGACGTCGACGCCGACGACCTCGCGGCCCGCCCGGACGAGGACTTCGGCGATGCCGGTGCCCATGGTGCCCAGGCCGATCACGGCGACGGTGGAGATGAGGGACGACGAGCCGGCGGAGGAGGGGAGAGGGGACGGCGGAGGGGTGGACGGACGGTCCATCGCGAGACTCCAGAAGGTGTTCCCCGTGCACAGGGGGGACGGCGGTCGGCGGCCCCCGGCGGGGCACGTCGACGATGAGGGGATTTCCGCGAACGGGTGGAGGGCGCCCGCGGAGAGGGAATGGTGTGGCCGGCGGGCCCTGTCCCGGGGCCCCGCCGTACTGGAGTGCCGAACCGACGAACCGGCGTCGGAAAGAGGGGAGACGCCGTGGCGGCTGCGTCACCAGCCCGCCAGAGCGGATGTGCTGCTCTTGCCGGGAGATTAACCCACGGGTAACCGGGAGCGCCAGGGGGCGTACGCGCGACTTACGATGTGGCGCAGGCCACTCGGGGAGGAGAGCGGGAGATGGAAGAGGAATTCCGCGCGCTGCTGAAGAGGATCAGGGCCGAACTCGCCTCCTCGGCCGAGCATGCGGCATACGAGGCGCTGCTCGCGCTCGTCCGGGCCGACGGCCCCGCCGCACGCGACGAACTGGCCGAGGTCCTGGTGGCCCCCGAACGGCCGCTGTGGGCCCGGGAGATCGCCGCCTTCGCCCTCGGCGTCAAGGGCGACCGCCGGGCCTTCGAGACGCTCGTGCTCCTCCTCAACTACCGCGAACCCGTGCGCTGCGCCACCGCCGCCCACGCCCTGGCCCGCCTCCGCGACCCCCGTACCGCCCGCGCCGCCGCGGCCCTCGCCACCAACCCGCTGCGCACCGCCTACGCCGTCCACCCCGTGCGCCTGCTCACCGAGCTGCGCGCACCCGAGTCCGTGCCGGCGCTGCTGTCCACCCTGGAGCGGCTGCTGGCCGCCCGCGACCACTGCTGGCCGGTCGCCCGGGCCTGCGTGGAGGGCCTGGGCGTCCTCGGTGACCGCCGCGCCGAGGCCACCCTCGTCGCCGCCCGCGAGCACGAACGGCTGCGTCCCGCCGCCCTCGTGGCCCTGGCCCGGCTCACCGGCCGGGGCGGTGGCCCTCACGGCGTGCGGAGCGGGTCCAGCACATAGCGCACCTCCGGTACGGGCGTGCCGTCGGCGTCGTAGACGTCCTCGGCCCCGTCGGGGGCGAAGCCGGCGCGCTCGTAGAACCGGCGGGCGCGCGCGTTGTCCCGCACCACCCACAGGGACATCCGCGCATAGCCGCGCTTCCGTGTGCCCTCGACCGCCGCCGCGCACAGCGACCGGCCGACGCCGGTGCCGATCCGCTCGGGCCGGAGGTAGAGCGCGTACAACTCGGCCGTGTCCGCCTGCTGGTCGGCGTCGCGGCACGGGCCGAAGCACACCCACCCCACGACGTCCCCCTCCGCCGACTCGGCCACCAGGTCGGCCACCCGCGCGTCGCCCGCGGCCAGCCGCTCCCGCCGGCGTGCCGCGTCCTCGGCGGCGTCCAGGGCGTCCAGGTGCCCGCCGGGGAGCAGGCCGGCGTAGGCGGTGCGCCAGCCGCGCACCCGGATCTCCGCCACCGCGTCGGCGTCGGCCTCGGTCATCTCCCGTATCCGCACCATGGAGCGAAACGCTAGAGGATGTCCCGCCCGGATGCAGAACGTATGTATGTACGCAAAACCGCGCGACCCCCGATTTGGGCGGGTGTGATGTTGGTGGTTGGCTGTGCCGCACACACGCAGGACCGGGAAGCGCAGCGGACCGGAAGAGCACGGCACTTTTCATCGTCCCGGAGGACTAGCCATGGGCCAGGTCGAGGCCAGCACGGAGCGGATCATCGCGGCGGGCGCGGAGGACGTCTTCGACGCGCTGGCGGACTACAGCGACACCCGCGCCAAGCTGCTGCCCGAGCACTTCAGCGAGTACGAGGTGCGCGAGGGCGGCGACGGCGAGGGCACCGTGGTGCACTGGAAGCTCCAGGCCACCAGCAAGCGCGTCCGTGACTGCCTGCTGGAGGTCTCCGAGCCGTCCACCGGACAGCTGGTGGAGCGGGACCGCAACTCCTCCATGGTCACCACCTGGACGGTCACCCCGGCCGGCGAGGGCAAGGCGAAGGTCGTCGTCACCACCACCTGGAAGGGTGCGGGTGGCGTCGGCGGCTTCTTCGAGCGGACCTTCGCGCCCAAGGGTCTCGCCCGCATCTACGACGCCGTGCTCGACAAGCTCGCCGCCGAGGTGGAGGGCCGGCCGGGCGCCGCCTGATCCGGGACGGGCGCGGGGGCCGGGTGCGGCCCGAAACGTCCGACGCGCACGGTTCCGGCCGTGAGCCGCCCGGACCTCACCGGTCCGGGCTCACCGGATCGAGTGGTTTTCCCGTTGCCCCGCCGGTGCGCCCAAACCCCCTCCGACCGGGGGAAAAACGCTCGTTCGGCGTTCCCCGGCAAATCGTCGCGCTTGCTGGCCGTTGTCGCGTAATGCGAGAAATGGGCGGCAACTGCAGGCGCGACGAGGGGAGCAGTACGTGGGCGGGTCCACCTTCGAGACCACCTTGGAGAAGAGCGACAGGACGCTCGCCCCGCTCCCGACCGCACCCGCCCCGGCCGACCGGTGCCCTCCACCCGGCACGGCGAGGGTGCGCCTCGTCTTCGCCGGCCTGATGCTGACGCTGCTGCTCGCCGCGCTGGACCAGACCGTCGTCGCCACCGCCCTGCCGAAGATCGTGGGTGAACTCCACGGCCCGGACCGGATGTCCTGGGTCGTGACCGCCTACCTCCTCACCTCGACGATCACCCTTCCCCTCTACGGCAAGCTGGGCGACCTCTCCGGCCGCAAGGCGGTCTTCCTCGTCGCCGTCGCCGTCTTCGTCGCGGGCTCCGCGCTTGCCGGCTGGTCGCGCACGATGGACCAGCTCATCGCCTTCCGCGCCGTCCAGGGCGCCGGCGCCGGCGGGCTGCTCGTCGGCGTCCAGGCGATCGTCGCCGACCTCGTGCCCGCCCGGCGCCGCGGCCGCTACATGGGCGCCGTCGGCGCCGCCTACGGCCTCGCCTCCGTCGCGGGCCCCCTGCTCGGCGGCCTCTTCACCGACCGGGCCTCCTGGCGCTGGTGCTTCTACGTCAACGTCCCCCTCGGGCTCGTCACCCTGGCCGTCGTCGCCGCCGGACTCCACCTGCCCAGGCCGCCGCGCCGGGCCCGCTTCGACGTCCTGGGCGCGCTGCTGCTCACCGCGTCCACCACCTGCGCGGTGCTCGTGACCACCTGGGGCGGCACCGAATACGCCTGGACCTCCCGCACCGTCCTCGGACTCGCCGCGGGGGCCGTCGGCACGGCGCTGCTCTTCACCGTGGTGGAGCACTTCGCCGCAGAACCGATCATCCCACCGCACCTCTTCCGTGATTCCGTCTTCACCGTCACGGCCCTGGTCGGCACCGTCACCGGCGTCGGCCTCTTCGGCGCCGCCGGCTACCTGCCGGCCTTCCTCCAGATGGCCGACGGCGTCGGCGCCACCGAGTCCGGGCTGCTGATGCTGCCCATGATGGGCGGGATCGTCGCCGCCTCGCTCGTCTCCGGCCACCTCATCAGCCGAACGGGCCATTACAAACTCCTGCCCATCCTCGGCGGGGCCCTCTCCGCCGAGGGCATGTACCTGCTCTCCCACCTCGACGCCCAGACCGGCCGGCTGGTCTACAGCCTCTGGATGGCCATCCTCGGGGTCGGCATCGGGCTGGCCCTGCCGGTCCTCGTGCTTGCCGTGCAGAACTCCACCGACCCGGCCGACGTGGGCACCGCCACCAGCGCCCACCACTACCTCCGGCAGATCGGCGGCTCGGTCGGCGCGGCCGTCCTCGGCACGCTCTTCGCCCACCGGCTCACCGCCGCCCTGGCCGCCGAACTGCCGCCCCGCGCCGGGCTCCCGGCCCCCGACTCCCTCACCCCGCAGCTGGTGCACGCGCTCCCCGCCCCGCTGCGCGACGGATACGTCCGGGCCTACGCCGACGCCATGCCGCGGGTCCTCCTCTATCTCGTACCGGTGCTCATCGTGGGCTTTTTGCTCGCCTTCCTGCTGAAAGAGAAACCACTGGTGTCCCACAACGCCCCCGAGGCCGTCGTCCCGTCCGCGCGCCCCGCACCGCCGGCCGAACCGGCGCCCTACGTCGCGGGCATCCCCGTCACCGGAGCCGTCCAGCACCACGACGGCACCACCGTCCCCCGAGCCGCCCTCACCCTCATCGACGTCCAGGGCCGCCAGATCGGCCGCGGCGCCAGCGGTGAGGACGGGCGGTACGCGCTCAGCACGCCCGGAACCGGTTCGTACGTCCTCATCGCCGCCGCCGGCGGACACCAGCCCCAGGCCGTCACCGTCACCGTGGGGGAGCGCCCCGTCGAGCTCGACGTCGTCCTCGGCGGCGCCGGCCGGCTGGCCGGCACCGTGCGAACCGCCGACGGCACCCCCGTGCGCGAGGCGCTGGTCACCCTCACCAACGTGCACGGCGAGGTCGTCGCCTCCACCCGCACCGGCATCGAGGGCGGGTACGTCATCGACGAGCTGGTGGCCGGCGAGTACACCCTCGCCGCCAGCGCCCCCGCCTTCCGGCCCGCCGCGCTGCAGGTGACCGTCCAGTCCGCCCGCGAGACCCGCCAGGACGTCGAACTGGCGGGCGGCGCGGTGCTGCGCGGCACGGTGCGGGCGAGCGGCGGGCGGCCCGTCGACGACGCCCGCATCACCCTGCTGGACGCGGCCGGCAACGTCGTCGACTCCACCATCACCGGCGCCGACGGGGCGTTCCGCTTCGTGGACCTCTCGGCCGGCGAGTACACCGTCGTCGCCGCCGGCTACCCGCCCGTGGCCACCGTCCTGCAGGTGGCGGGCGGCGGTCGCACCGAACGCGACCTCCAACTCGGCCACGCCGACCAGTAGTCACCGCCGCGCGGCCGGCAGGCGCTCCCCGGGCGTCTCCGGCGGCGCCGGTGCCGCGCGGCGCGTGCCGACCGATGGCACGGCGGGGGTGACCTGCGGTAGGACTGGTGCATGGTGAAGATCCTGATCTCCGCGGACATGGAAGGGGCCACCGGCGTCACCTGGCCCGCCGACGTGCTGCCCGGAACGCCGCAGTGGGAGCGGTGCCGGCACCTGTTCACCTCGGACGTGAACGCGGCGATCGCCGGGTTCTTCGACGGCGGCGCCGACGCCGTCCTCGTCAACGAGGCGCACTGGAGCATGCGCAATCTGCTGCTGGAGGACCTGGACGAGCGAGCGGAGATGCTGACGGGGAAGCACAAGTCCCTCAGCATGGTCGAGGGGGTGCAGCACGGGGACGTGGACGGCATCGCCTTCGTCGGGTACCACGCCGCGGCGGGGGCCGAGGGGGTGCTCGCCCACACGTACCTCGCCAATTCCCTCATCGGCGTCCGGGTGGGCGGCACGCGGGCGAGCGAGGGATTGCTGAACTCTCTGGTCGTCGCCGAATACGGTGTCCCCGTGGTGTTGGTGACCGGTGACGACCGGACGTGCGAGGACGCCAAGCGCTATGCGCCCCTGGCCCGTTCGGTGGCCGTGAAGGACTACGTCTCGCGGTACGCGGCCGTGTGCCGCCCCCCGGCCCGTACGGCGGCCGCCATCCGGGCCGCGGCCGAGGAGGCCGTCGCGCTCGCGGCGCGGCACGACCCCGTGCGGGGCGGCCCGTTCACCATGGAGCTGGAGTTCGACGCGGAGCACCTGGCCGGCGCGGCCACGGCCGTGCCCGGCGTCGAGCAGACGGGTGAGCGGCTGGTCTCCTACACCATGCCGACCATGTACGAGGCAATCCGCTGCTTCAAGGCGGTCACCACCGTCGTGTCCGCGGCGGTGGAGGAGCAATATGGCTGACGCGGTCACCGGGGGGAGCGGGGGAGCCGGGCGGGTCGACGAAGTGGCCCTGGACGAGGCGACACGCTTCACCTCGGAGCTGATCCGGATCGACACCACCAACCGCGGCGGCGGCGACTGCCGGGAGCGCCCGGCCGCCGAGTACGTCGCCGAGCGGCTCGCCGAGGCCGGGCTCGAACCGGTCCTGCTGGAGAAGGAGCCGGGGCGCACCAACGTCGTCGCCCGCGTCGCCGGCACCGACCCGGGCGCCGAGGCGCTGCTGGTCCACGGCCACCTCGACGTGGTCCCCGCGGACGCCGCGGAGTGGACCGTGCACCCCTTCTCGGGCGAGGTCCGCGACGGCGTGGTGTGGGGCCGGGGCGCCGTCGACATAAAGAACATGAACGCGATGGTCCTGGCGACCGTACGGGCCTGGGCCCGCGCCGGCGTCCGGCCGCCCCGCGACATCGTGCTCGCCTTCACCGCCGACGAGGAGGACAGCGCCGCACCCGGCGCCGCCCACCTCGTCGCCGACCACGCGCCGCTCTTCGAGGGCTGCACGGTGGCCGTCGGCGAGTCCGGCGCGTACACCTTCCACGGCGACGGCGGCCTGCGGATCTATCCGGTGGGCGCGGGCGAGCGCGGCACCGCCTGGCTGCGGCTGACCGCGCACGGCACCGCCGGGCACGGCTCGAAGGTCAACCACCGCAACGCGGTCGCCCGGCTGGCCGCCGCGGTCACCCGGATCGGCGAGCACCGCTGGCCCGTCCGGCTGACCCCCACCGTGGCCGCGGCGCTGCGCGGACTCGCGGAGCTCCACGGCATCGAGGAGAACCCCGAGGCGCCCGGGTTCGACGTCGACTCGTTGCTGGCCAAGCTCGGGAAGTCCGCCGGTCTGGTGGCCGCGACCGTGCGCAACAGCGCCAACCCCACCGTGCTGGACGCCGGTTACAAGGTCAACGTGATTCCTGGGACCGCCACCGCCTTCGTGGACGGCAGGACGGTGCCGGGCGGCGACGAGGAGTTCCGCGCCACCATGGACCTGCTGACCGGGCCCGACGTGGACTGGGAGTTCCACCACCGGGACGCGGCCGTGCAGGCGCCGGTCGACGGCTCGGTGTTCGCCCGGATGCGCGAGGCCGTCGAGCGGTTCGAGCCGGAGGCGCGGGTGGTCCCGTTCTGCATGTCCGGCGGTACGGACGCCAAGCACTTCTCCCGCCTGGGCATCGCCGGATACGGCTTCTCGCCGCTCAGACTGCCCCCGGGCTGGGACTACCAGGCGCTCTTCCACGGCGTCGACGAGCGGGTGCCCGTCGAGGGGCTGCACTTCGGCGTCCGCGTGCTCGACGACTTCATGATGAGCGCGTTCACGACGACGTGACCGCGCCCGATGACCGAACCGTACGAACACTGTCCCGAGGAGGCGTAGCAATCATGGTGTCCACGGCACCCTACGGAACCTGGCGGTCCCCGATCGACGCCGCGCTCGTCGCGTCCCACGACGGCAAGCCGGACTTCGTGGGCATGGTGGGTGACGAGGTGTGGTGGGTCGCCGCCCGCCCGGCGGAGGGCGGCCGGGCGGCCCTGGTGCGGCTGCGGCCGGGGGGCCGGGAGGCCGTGGCCCTCCCGGCCCCGTGGAACGCGCGCAGCAGGGTGATGGAGTACGGGGGCGCCCCCTGGGCCGCCGTGCCGCGGCCGGCCGGGGGCCCACTGGTGGTCTTCGTCCACTTCGCCGACCAGCGGCTGTACGCCTGGGAGCCGGACGACCCGGCGGGCGCGGCGCCCCGGCCGCTCACGCCCCGCTCGGCGGTGGGCGGCGGGCTGCGCTGGGCCGATCCGGTGCTGCGGCCCGCGTCCGGTGAAGTGTGGTGTGTCCTGGAGGAGTTCACCGGCGAGGGGCCGCGCGACGTACGGCGTGTGATCGCCGCCGTGCCCCTGGACGGCTCCGCGGCGGCCGACCGGTCCGCCGTGCGTGAGCTGAGCGACGACCGGCACCGCTTCGTCACCGGCCCGCGGCTCTCCCCGGACGGCCGGCACGCCGCGTGGGTGGCGTGGGACCACCCCCGCATGCCCTGGGACGGCACCGAGCTGCTGGTGGCGCGGGTCGTGCCGGGGGACGAGGGGGTCCGCTTCGCGGACGCGCGGACGGTGCTGGGCGGGCCCGAGGAGTCCGTGGCGCAGGTGGAGTGGGCGGCTGACGGCACGCTGCTGGCCGCCACCGACGCGAGCGGCTGGTGGAACCTGCACCGCGTCGATCCGGCGACCGGCGGGAGCGTCAACCTCTGCCCCCGCGAGGAGGAGTTCGCGGGCCCGCTGTGGCGCGTGGGCCAGCGCTGGTTCATACCGCTGGACGGCGGCCTCGTCGCCGTGGTGCACGGCCGGGGCGCCCAGCGGCTGGGGATACTCGACCCCGAGACGGGGGAGCTTGTCGACGCCGCGGGGCCGTGGACGGAGTGGCTGCCGGCCCTGGCCGCGCAGGGCACGCGGGTCGTCGGCGTCGCCGCGAGCCCCCGCACCGCGTACGAGGTGGTGGAGCTGGACACCCGTACCGGCAGAGCCCGGGCCGTCGGCGCCCGGCACACCGACGCCGTGGACCGCGCCTACTACCCCGAGCCGCTGATCCGCACCTTCACGGGACCGGACGGCCGGGAGGTCCACGCGCACGTCTACCCCCCGCACAGCCCCGACTTCACCGGTCCCGCCGAGGAGGCGCCGCCGTACGTGATACGGGCCCACGGTGGCCCGACCGCCCGGTCACCCCTCGTGCTCGACCTGGAGATCGCCTACTTCACCTCGCGGGGCATAGGCGTGGCCGAGGTCCTCTACGGCGGCTCCACGGGTTACGGGCGCGCCTACCGCGAGCGGCTGCGCGAGCGGTGGGGGATCGTCGACGTGGAGGACTGCGCGGCCGTCGCCGAGGCGCTGGCCGAGGAGGGCACGGCCGACCGGGCCCGGCTGGCGATCCGGGGCGGCAGCGCGGGCGGCTGGACCGCGGCCGCCTCGCTGGTGTCCACGACGACCTACGCCTGCGGCACCGTCGTCTATCCGGTCCTCGATCTGACGGCCTGGGCGAACGACGGCACGCACGACTTCGAGTCGCACTACCTGCACTCGCTGGTCGGCCCGCTGGCCGAGGTCCCCGACCGCTACCGGGACCGCTCGCCGCTGGCCCGGGCGGACCGCGTCTCGGCGGCCTTCCTGCTCCTCCAGGGCCTGGCGGACCCCATCTGCCCGCCCGCGCAGAGCGAGCGGTTCGCCGAGGCGATGGCCGGGCGCGGTGTCCCCCACGCGTATCTGACCTTCGAGGGGGAGGGGCACGGGTTCCGCCGTGCCGAGACGCTGGTCCGCGCCCTGGAGGCGGAACTCTCCCTCTACGCGCAGACCTTCGGCGTCGTCGCGCCGGACGTCCCCCCGCTGGAACTCGTCAAGTAGGCGCGGCCCTCACCCCGCCTGCGCGGGCACGGAGCGCGCCCCCGCGCCCGCCCCCGCGCAGGCGGTCGCCGTGCGGGCGGCGGGGACGACGACGGGCGAGCCGTCGCCGGGCGCGGCGAGGACGTCGGCCTCGATGCCGTACAGCTCGCGGACGAGCGCCGCGTCCACGACCTCGCGCGAGGGGCCGTGTCCGATGATCCGGCCGTCGCGCATGGCGACGATCACATCGGCGTAGCGGGCGGCGCTGGCCAGGTCGTGAAGGACCATCACGACGGTGCGGCCGGCGGCGGCGACCTCGCGGACGAGTTCGAGGACGTCGACGGCGTGCCCGAGGTCGAGGGCGCTGGTGGGCTCGTCCAGCAGGACGACGGGGGTCTCCTGGGCGAGCACCATGGCGAGCCAGCACCGCTGGCGCTGGCCGCCGGAGAGCTGGTCGAGGCGGCGGGACGCCAGGGCGGTGGTGCCGGTGGCGTCGAGGGCCTCGCGGACCGCGCGTTCGTCCTCGCGCGACCACTGGCGGAAGAGGCCCTGGTGCGGATGGCGGCCGTAGCGCACGAGCCCGGCGACGGTCACGGCCTCGGGGGCCTGCGGCGACTGCGGCAGGAGGGCGATGCGGTGCGCCGCCTTGCGGGGGGCGAGCGCCCAGATGTCGGCGTCGCCGATCCGCACGGTCCCGGAGTCGGGCTGGTGGAGCCGGGCGAGGGATCTCAGGAGGGTGGACTTGCCGCAGCCGTTGGGTCCGACGACGGCGACGACCTGTCCCTCGGGGACGGTGAGGTCCACACCGCGCACGACGGGGTGGCCGGGGTATCCGGCGGTGAGCTGTTCGACGACCAGTCGCATGAGGTTAGCCTAACCTAATGGTTGTCTTCTGTTTCTCCGTCGCTTTTCTTGGTTCGCTTGGATTTTGAGGTCGCGGTCGTATGTTCGCTCGCACATCAATTCCCTTCGACCGTGAACGTCATGTAAGGTAAGGCTTACCTTAATTCAAGTGGAATGGGGGAAACCGCCGTGGAGCAGTCCGAACTCGCCGGCCGGACAGCGCTGGTCACCGGCGCCGGACAAGGCATAGGCGAGGCCGTGACCCGTGCCCTCGTCGCAAAGGGAGCACATGTCGCGGCCGTCGATGCGACGCCGGACGGCATCAAGGGCCTCGAAGCGGAATTCGGCGCCGGACGGGTGACCCACCACACCGCCGACGTCTCCGACAGCCGCGCCGTCGAGAAGGTCGTCGACGCCGTGGAGACCACCGTCGGCCCGCTCGACATCCTGGTCAACGTCGCCGGGGTGCTGCGCACTTCGCCCGTCGTCGGCATCACCGACGAGGACTGGGCGCACACCTTCGCCGTCAACTCCACGGGCGTCTTCAACACCTCCCGCGCCGCCGCCCGCCGCATGAGCGGGCGCCGCTCGGGATGCATCGTCACGGTCGGCTCCAACGCCGCCGGCGTCCCGCGCACCAGCATGGCCGCGTACGCCGCCTCCAAGGCCGCCGCCACCATGTTCACCAAGTGTCTCGGGCTCGAGCTGGCCCGCAGCGGCGTCCGCTGCAACGTCGTCTCGCCCGGTTCCACGGACACCGCCATGCAGCGCGCCCTGTGGGACGGCGACGAGCCGCCCGCCCGCGTCATCGACGGCGACCCCGGCGCGTACCGGGTCGGCATCCCCCTCGGCCGCCTCGCCGAGCCGGCCGACATCGCCGACGCCGTGCTCTTCCTCGTCTCCGACCAGGCCCGGCACATCACGATGCACGACCTGTACGTCGACGGCGGAGCCACCCTGCGCGCCTGACGGTGCGCGACCGGCCGGAACCGGCCGCCCCGCACGGCACCTGACGGGCAGTCGGCCCGTGGCGGCCGTGCGCGGCGGCGCGGGCGGGCCGGCCCGCTCCGGTCGCCTCCGGGACCCGCCAGCGGGGTGCCGGCGCACACGGCGCCGTCCTCCCCGGACGGCTCGCCGGGCCGGCCGCCGCGCCCACCGGCGGGACCGCTCCCGCTCCCGGCGGACCGCCCCCACGGCTCCGCCACCGTCCGCTCCCCACGGCCGTCAACCGTCCGCCGCACAGCAACCACGCACGTCCCCAGGGCGGCCGCGCCCCACCGGGCCGGCCGTCGCCGTCAGGCGGGGTGCCCGAAGAGGGCCGGTCCGCCGGAGATCTTTACCTCACACCCGGTGCGATCCACCGGAGGAACGGAGCAGCAGGTGACCACGGCTCACCACGTCGCCGACCGGCCGAGCGAGCCAGGCGCCGGTCCCGACGGCCTCGCCGCCACGACAGCGCAGCGCATCCCCGCGGACCGCGACGCCACGGTCGGCGCCGCGACGTCGCTGCTCGACGCCTACGAACCCGGGCGCGCCCGCTTCTTCGCCTCGCCCACCCGCACCCTGCTCGCCCACGGCGCCCGCGCCCACGTCCCGCACGGCGACGCCCCGCTGGCCCGGCGCGTCGCCGAGACCCTCGACGCCGAGCTGCTGGCCGGCAACGCCGCGCCGGTCGTCGTCGGAGCCGTTCCCTTCGACCACACCGCCCCCGCCGCGCTCGCCGTGCCCGAGGCCGTCCGCTGGGCACCCCCGCTGGCCGAGGACCCGCTCGTCGCCCTCCCCGCGGCGCCGCCCGCGCCCGCCGCGTGGGACGTCCGGCCCGTACCCGAGCCGGGCGTCTACGGCGACGCCGTCGCCGAGGCCGTGCGCCGCATGAACCGCGGCGAGTTCAGCAAGGTCGTCCTCGCCCGGACGCTCGAACTGCGCTCCTCCCGCGACCTCGACCTGCCCGCGCTGCTCCAGCGCCTCGCCCGCCGCGACCCGACCGGCTACACCTTCGCCGTGCCCTCCGGCCCCGGCCGCACCCTGCTCGGCGCCAGCCCCGAACTGCTCGTCTCCCGGCGCGGCGGACGGCTCGTCGCCAACCCGCTCGCCGGCTCCACGCCCCGCAGCGCCGACCTCGCCGAGGACGTGCGCCGCGCCGCCGCGCTGCTGGAGTCGGCGAAGGACCTGCACGAGCACGCCGTCGTCGTCGACGCCGTCCGGGCGGCCCTCGCCCCCTACTGCCGCACCCTCGAGGTGCCCGCCCGCCCCACGCTCGTGCGCACCGCCACCATGTGGCACCTGTCCACGACGGTGACCGGCGAGCCGGCCGACCCGGCGGTGTCCGCGCTGGAGCTGGCCTCCGCCCTGCACCCCACGCCCGCCGTCTGCGGCACCCCGACCGCCACCGCGCGCGACGTCATCGGCGAGCTGGAGCCCTTCGACCGCGGGTTCTTCACCGGCATGGTCGGCTGGGGCGACGCGAACGGCGACGGCGAATGGGTCGTCACCATCCGCTGCGCGGAGGCCGCGGAGCGCTCCCTGCGGCTGTACGCGGGCGCGGGCGTCGTCGCGCAGTCCTCACCGGAGGCCGAGACGGCCGAGACCGGTGCCAAGTTCCAGACGTTCCTGCAGGCAGTGGGGGTTGACCAGTGACCGAGACGACCGACGCTCCGGGCTACCCGGCCGAGTTCGCCGAGCGCTACCGCGCGGCGGGCTACTGGCGGGGCGAGACCTTCGGGCGGATGCTCCGCGAACGGGCCCAGAAGTACCCCGACCGCGTCGCCGTCGTCGACCCCGCCGGCGAGGGCCGCCGCTGGACGTACGCCGAGCTCGACGCGCGCGCCGACCGGCTGGCCGCGGGCCTGCTGGCCCGGGGCGTCGGCAAGGGCGACCGCGTCGTCCTGCAACTCCCCAACATCGCGGAGTTCTTCGAGGTCGTCTTCGCCCTCTTCCGCATCGGCGCCCTGCCGGTCTTCGCCCTCCCCGCCCACCGCGAGAGCGAGATCCGCCACTTCTGCGCCTTCACCGAGGCGGTGGCCTATGTGATCCCCGACGTCAGCGAGGGCTACGACTACCGCGCACTAGCGACGACGGTACGGGCCGACGTGCCGGGCCTCCGGCACGTCTTCGTCGTCGGCGACCCCGGCGAGCACACCGCGCTGGCCGACGTCCCGGCGGAGCCGGTCGTCATCGAGGACGAGCCCCGCCCCCACGAGCTGGCCTTCCTCCAGCTCTCCGGCGGCTCGACGGGCGTGCCCAAGCTCATCCCGCGCACCCACGACGACTACATCTACTCGCTCTGGAGCTCCAACGAGATCTGCGGGGTCGACGAGGACAGCGTCTACCTCTGCGCCCTGCCCGCGGCCCACAACTTCCCGCTCAGCTCGCCCGGCACGCTGGGCGCCCTCTACGCCGGCGCCCGCGTCGTGCTCGCCCCCCGCCCGAGCCCCGACGTGGCGTTCCCGCTCATCGAGCGCGAGGGCGTCACCCTCACGGGCCTCGTACCGCCGCTGGCCCTGGTGTGGACCGAGGCCGCGGCGAACACCACGCACGACCTCTCCAGCCTCGACGTCCTCCTCGTCGGCGGCGCGAAGTTCAGCGAGGAGGCCGCCCGGCGGGTGCGACCGGCCCTCGGCTGCACCCTCCAGCAGGTCTTCGGCATGGCGGAGGGCCTGGTCAACTACACCCGGCTCGACGACCCCGAGGAGATCGTCGTCACCACCCAGGGCCGCCCCATCTCGCCCGACGACGAGATCCGCGTCGTCGACGACGAGGACAACGACCTGCCCGTGGGCGCCACCGGCCACCTCCTCACCCGCGGCCCGTACACCATCCGCGGCTACTGGCGGGCCCCCGAGCACAACGCCAGGTCCTTCACCGCCGACGGCTTCTACCGCACCGGCGACGTCGTCCGGCTCACCGGGACGGGCCACCTCGTGGTCGAGGGCCGGGCGAAGGACCAGATCAACCGGGGTGGCGAGAAGGTCGCGGCCGAGGAGATCGAGAACCACATCCTCGCCCACCCCTCCGTCCACGACGTGGCCGTCGTCTCCATGCCCGACGACTACCTCGGCGAGCGCACCTGCGCGTACGTCGTGCTGCGCGAGGGTGCGGAGCCGGTGAAGTCCCTCGCCGTCAAGAAGTTCGTCCGCGCACGCGGCCTGGCCGCCTTCAAGGTCCCCGACCGCGTCGAGTTCGTCGACGCCTTCCCGCAGACGGGCATCGGCAAGGTCTCCAAGAAGGACCTCCGCGCGGCCATCGCCGCCCAGCTCGCCTCCACCGCCACGAAGCACTGAGAAAGGCCCACCCACCATGGCGCTCCCCGCCATCGCCCCCTATCCCATGCCCACCGGGGCGGACCTGCCGGCGAACAAGGTCGCCTGGACCGTCGACCCCGCCCGCGCCGTCCTGCTCGTGCACGACCTCCAGAACTACTTCCTGGACGCCTTCACCGCCCACGCCTCGCCCGTCACCGAGCTGCTGGCGAACGTCGGCCGGCTGAAGAAGGACTGCGCCCGGCTCGGCGTGCCGGTCGTCTACTCCGCCCAGCCCGGCGGCCAGACGGCCGCCGAACGCGGCCTCCAGCAGGACTTCTGGGGCCCGGGCCTGCCCGACGACGCCCGTGCGAAGGCCATCGCGGAGCCGGTCGCCCCGGGCGCGGACGACACCGTGCTCACCAAGTGGAAGTACAGCGCGTTCGTCCGCACCGACCTCGCCGAACGGATGGCCGCCCAGGGCCGCGACCAGCTGGTCATCGTCGGGGTGTACGCGCACATCGGCGTCATGATGAGCGCCTGTGACGCGTGGATGCGCGACATCCAGCCCTTCCTCGTCGCCGACGCCGTCGCCGACTTCTCCGCGGAGGACCACGCCATGGCGCTCCGCTGGGCCGCGGCCAAGTGCGCCGTCGTCACCACCACCGACCGCGTCCTCGAAGGGAAGTGAGCCTCGTGGCTCTCACTCTGGAACAGATCCGTGCCGACGTCGCCGACGTGCTGGGCGAGGACCCCGCCGACATCCCCGACGACGAGAACCTCGTGGACTACGGGCTCGACTCCGTCCGCATCATGAGCCTCCTGGAGCGCTGGCGCCGCGACCACGGTGTGCAGGCCGGCTTCGTCGAGCTGGCCGAGAAGCCGGCCATCGAGCAGTGGGCCCCCCTGCTGGGGGCCCGGGGATGACGGTCCACGCACTGGACCGGCGCGTCGGCGGCACCGGCTCCTCCGCCCCGGAGGGCCTGCCGCTGACGGCCGCCCAGTCGGCCCTGTGGTCCGCCAGGAACCTCGGTCCGGGCCGCCCCAGCGCGCTCAGCACGGCCGAGTACGTGGACATCCGCGGTGACCTGGACGGCGAGCTGTTCGCCGAGGCCCTGCACCGCACCGTCGGCGAGGCGGACGCCCTGCGCGTCCGCTTCGCCGCCACCCCCGACGGGCCGCGGCAGGTGGACGCCGGCACCGAGCCGCCCTACCGCGGCTTCCCGTTCCACATCGCCGACGTGCGCCACCAGGGGGATCCGGTGGCCCGCGCGCTGGAGTGGATGCGGGCCGACCTCGCCCTGCCCTTCGACCTGGCGCGCGGCCCGCTCTTCGCCCACGTCCTCTTCCACGTCGGCGGCGACCACTGGCTCTGGTACCACCGCGCCCACCTCGCCGTCCTGGACGGCCACGGCCACGCCCTCTTCGCCCGCCGCGTCGCCGACGTCTACACCGCCCTCGTCGGGGGCGCCCGGCCCGCGGCGAGCCCCTTCGGCCGGCTCGCGGCGCTCGTCGCGGAGGACGCCGCCTACCGGGCCTCCGCCGCCCACGACCGCGACCGGGCCCACTGGCGGCGCCGCCTCGCCGCGCACCCCCGCCCCGCGCCCACCCTCGCCGGGCCGCCCGTCCCCCAAGGCCCCGACGCCCCGCCGCCGCACCGCCACACGGCCCGCCTCGGCCCGCGGACCACCGCCCGGCTGTGCGACCTGGCCGTCTCCGTACGGGCCACCCGGACCGAGGTCCTCTTCGCCGCCCAGGCCCTCTACCTGGCCCGCGCCACCGGCGCCGAGACCGTCGTCCTGGGCGTGCCCATGACGGGGCGCACGGGCTCCACCGCGCTGCGCGTGCCGGCCGCCCTCGCGGGCGTCCTCCCGCTGTGCTTCACCGTCACCCCCGACACGACCTTCGCCGAGCTCGCGCGCCAGGCCGACGTCGGCATCCGGGCGGCCCGCCGCCATCAGCGCCACCGCCCTGCGGGCCCTGCGGGCGGGACACTCGTCCACGTCGTGCCCCGCCGGCCGGAGCTGTCCTTCGCCGGGGCGCCCGCCACCGCGCACGTCGTCTCCTCCGGGCCCGTCGACGACCTCACCGTCACCTTCGCGCTCGGCGAGGACGGCGGCCTGCGCGTCGACCACGAAGCCGACCCCACGCGCTACGACGCCGGCGAACTCGCCGCGCACCAGCAGCGTTTCGTCCACCTGCTGACCCGCCTCGCCGACGGCGACCCGCACCGGCCGCTGTCCGCGCTGTGCCTGGCCACCGACGAGGAACGCGAGCGGGTGCTGGGCGAGTTCAACGACACGGCGGTCGCCGTGCCGCCCACGACGCTGATCGGCCCGGTCGAGGCGCAGGCCGCCCGCACCCCCGGCGCCCCCGCGCTGATCGCCGAGGACCTGACCCTGACGTACGCGGAGCTGAACGCCCGCGCCAACCGGCTGGCCCGCCACCTCATCGGTCTCGGCGTCCGCCCCGGCACCCGGGCCGCCGTGGCGCTGCCGCGCTCCGCCTCCCTGGTCGTGGCCCTGCTGGCCGTCCTCAAGGCGGGCGGCGCGTACGTGGCGCTGGCGGCCGCCGACGCCCGGACGCGGCTCGCGGACGCGGAGCGGGACCCGGCGCTCGTGTGCGTGCTGACCGACACGGCGACGCGGGCGGCGCTGCCGGACACGGGACGGCCCCTCGTGGTCCTCGACGACACCGCGGCGGCCGGCGACCTGGCCGGGCACCTGCCCACCGACCCGGGCCGTCCGCTCACGCCCCGGCACCCCGCGTACGTCGTCGACGGCGTCGCCGTGCCCCACGCCGCCGCCGACAACCTGCTGCGCTGGATGCAGGGGGAGCACCCGCTGACGGCGGCCGACCGGGTGCTGGTCAAGGCGCCGCCCGGGTCCGCGGTCCTGGCCTGGGAGGTCCTCGCGCCGCTGCGCGCGGGCGCCGCCCTCGTCGTGGCCGGCGAGCAGGCCGACACCACCCGCACGATCCGCGAACAGGGCGTCACCGTGGCGCACTTCACGCCGTCCGAGGTGGCGTCCGTCACGGGAAGGACGCCGGCCCTGACCGGTCTGCGAGAGGTCTTCTGCGACGTGTCCCGCGACGGCGTGCCGCTGCCGGCCGAGGTGGCCGGCCGCTGGTGCGAGGCGCTGCCGGACGTGCCCCTGCACCAGCTGTACGGGCCGTCGGAGGCGGTCGGCGTCGTCGCCCACCACCGGTGCGAGCCGGGCGGGCCCGGCCCGGTGCCCCTCGGCCGGCCCGTGTGGAACACCCGCCTGCACGTGCTGGACTCCGCCAGCCAGCCCTGCCCGCCCGGCGTCACCGGGGAGCTGTACGTCGCCGGCGAGGACGCCCGCCCCACCGGGGTGCCGGCCCGTTGGCGGCCGGACGGCGTGCTCGAGCACGCGGGCGGTGCCGCGGCGGCCGCGGACCGGCCGTCCCCGTGACCCCGGCCCCGGCGGATGCCGCCGCCGGGGCCGGTCCGCCCGCTTCGCCGCCGGCGGCGCGGGGGATACTCGGATACAGCCCGACCAGGGGGGATGAGCACTGATGCGTCTTCGGGTCATCGGTCGCGACCCGCTGCCGGAAGCGTGGACGCCCCAGGGCGCTCCGCACGTCTGGCTGCTGCGGATCGACGACCGCGCGCCGTGGCGGCCGGAGGAGTACGAACGGGTCCTCGACGCCCAGGAGCGCACCCGCGCCGCCGGCTTCGTGCGGCCGCTGCACCGCGAGCGTTACGTGGCCTCCCACATGGCTCTGCGGCAGCTCCTCGGGGCGTACACCGGCACGTCCCCGGAGGCGGTCGCTCTGGTGCGGGAGCCGTGCCCCGGCTGCGGGGAGCTCCACGGCCGCCCCGCCGTCGCGGGGTCCCCGCCGCGGCTGCACTTCAACCTCTCGCACGCGGGGGACCTCGCGCTCCTCGCCTTCGCGGACACCCCGGTGGGGGCGGACGTGGAGCGGCGGCAGCCCGACTCCGTCGTGGCCGACGTCTCCCGGCTGCTGCACCCGAAGGAGACGGAGGAGCTGGACGCCCTGCCGCCCGCCCGTCGCGCGCCGGCCTTCGCCCGCTGCTGGACCCGCAAGGAGGCCTACCTCAAGGGCACGGGCACGGGACTGTCCGAGGCCCCCTCCGTGACCTACGTCGGCACGGGCCCTGCCCCGGTGTCACCACCGGGCTGGACGCTGACGGACGTGGCGGTGGGGGAGGGGTACGCGGGCGCGCTGGCGGTACGGGAGCGTGCGGATACCCCTTAGGGGGTGTCCGATGGGTCAGCACGGGCCCTGCGGAGCCCGGCACGGCACCTCGCTGTGTTGTCGCATCAGCCGAGGACGCTAGCGGTCCCAGTGACCCGGCCGCGTCAGGGACCGCGGCAGCTTCGTCCGGCCGTCGCCCTTCGCCGCGTTCACCTGCGCCTGCGTGAGGAAGAGGCTGTCGGAGAGGTCCGCGCCCACGAGGCTCGCGTCCCTCAGGTCCGCCCCGATGAGGTCGGTCAGCCGCAGGTCCGCCCCCGTGAGGTCCGCCGCGATGAGGTACGCCCCTCGCAGGTTGGCCCCCCGGAGGTCGGCGCCCTTGAGGCGGGCCCCCATGAGGTCCGCGCCCCGGCGGTCCTTCGCCTTGCGCCCGGCGGGGGCCTTCGCCCGCACCAGCTCGCTCGTGCGCAGCAGGAGGACGTTGACCTCCTGCCGGTGGGCCGCGACGTCCAGCTCCAGCAGCGCCGCCGCGCTCTCCCGGGAGAGGCGCTCGGTCGCGTCGAGGGCACGGCGGAGGTCACGGTGCAGCGGGCGGGCCGCCGGCCGCTCCAGCGCCTCGGCCAGATACCAGAGCAGCTCGTGCAGCTGCCGCATCACGGGGAAGACGCCGAACATCTCCCGGGCGGTGCCCCCGGACCCCCGCCAGTCCTCGCCGCCGAAGGTGACCTGGGAGACCTTCTGCCCGGCACCGAAGCAGTCGAAGACGGTGCAGCCCTTGAAGCCCCGCTCCCGCAGCCGGCTGTGAATGCCGCAGCGGAAGTCCTCCTGGAGGTTGCCGCACGGCTTTCCGGCGTCCTTGTTCACGGCGAAGTCCACCGAGGCCGCGAAGGGCAGTGCGACACAGCACAGCCCGAAGCAGTCGCCGCAGTCGGCCCGCAGTCCGAGGTCGCTGAACGAATCGGGGTGCGCGGCTGCGCTCTCGTCGGGCACGGTGTTGTCGTCCTCTTGCGTCGGGCCGGATCCGGGATCGAGTAGAGCCCGGCGGGCACGGGCCGGTCAAATCGGTTTTCCCGGCCGCCGCGGCGGCCGGGGCCTCAGGAGACCCCGCGCGGGCGGAACTGGACGCTGATGCGCGGACCCACGGGCTTGGAGGTCTTGGGGACCGCGTGGTCCCACGTCCGCTGGCAGGTGCCGCCCATGACGACGAGGTCCCCGTGCCCCAGGGGCTGCCGGACGTGCGGGGCGCCGCCGTCGCGCGGCCGCAGCACCAAGGCCCGCGGCTCCCCGACGGAGAGGATCGCGACCATCGTGTTCTCCCGCGCGCCGCGCCCGATCCGGTCGCCGTGCCAGGCCACGCTGTCGCGGCCGTCGCGGTAGAAGCACAGGCCGACCGTGCGGAACGCCTCACCGAGCTCGGCGGCGTAGTGCCCGCTCAGTGCGTCCCGGGCCTCGGCCAGGACCGGGTGGGGGAGCGGGTCGGCCTCCCCGTAGTGGGCGAGCAGGCGCGGCACGTCGACCACGTTGTCGTACATGTGCCGCCGCTCGGCGCGCCACGGCACCGTACCGGCCAGGACTTCGAACAGGGTGTCGGCTCCGCTCAGCCAGCCGGGCAGGACGTCGAGCCACGCGCCGTGCGTGAGCGTCGTACGCCGCGCCTCGGCCAGGGGACGCCCCAGGCCGATGGCGTCGGCCGCGCCGAAGAGCGAGCCCTGAAGCTGGACCGTCATGCGCTCAGCCTACGCCACATATAGAACAGGTGAACGAACATGTCAGGGGGTGGCGTGCTCCAGGCGGCGCAGCAGGTCGGGCACCTCGGCCACCGAAGCCACCGTGTGCGAGGCGCCTCCGGCCACGCCCGCCGCGACCTGATCCGCGTACTTGCCGGTGCGCACCTGCACGGTCATCGCCCCGATGCTCCGGCCGCCCGTGCCGTCCGTGGTGGCGTCGTCGCCGATCACCGCCGTCTCCTGGGGAGAGAAGCCCGTCGAGGTGGCGGCCAGCCCGAAGTACTCGCTCGACGGCTTGCCCAGGAGGCGGGCGGACCGGCCCGTGCCGTACTCGAGCGCGGCGACGATCGCCCCGGTGTCGAGGAACTCCTCGCCCTGGGGAGTGCGGTAGAGCGCCCCGCGCTGCAGGGCGATCAGCTCCGCTCCCGCGCGCACGGCCCGGAAGGCCCGGTTCAGCAGCGGGTAGTCCAGGACCGCCTGACAGTCGCCGACGATCACGTGCGTCGGTGTCGCCGCGGGCGCGCCCACCGTCCGGCCGGAGGGAGGGAAGGCCTTCCGCAGTTCCTCGGACATCAGCGGCAGGACCCGGGCCCCCGGTGAGCACGCCAGCAGTGTCTGCGCGGCGACCACGGGCGTGAAGAGTTCCTCCCGCTCGACGTGCAGACCGCAGGCGCGCAGGCTCTCCAGCGTCACCTCGACCGTCTTGGACTCGGTGTTGGTGAGGAAACGCAGGGCGTAACCGCCGTCCCGGAGCCGGTTGATCGCCTTCGGGGCGCCGTCGATGGCGTCACCGTGGTCGAAGACGGTTCCGTTGATGTCGATCAGCAGGGCGCGGACGTGAAAGTTCACAGCTGCCTCCCGGCGCGTCCGGCACGGATCCGTCCCATTTTAGTGAGGACGTGGCGGAGCCGCGCCCGCTGTGCGCCGTCACCCCGTCGGGCGCAGGGCGGGGAATGCTGCGATGATGAATTGTCGGCCACCCTTCGGTCGTTTGCGTGCCAGCACGGAAGGGGCCCGGAGATAATGACAGCAGGATTCGACCCCACACGAATGCACCGGCCCTTCCGGTGCATAGGGCTTGCCGCCGAGCATGAATCCCCCGAGAATCCCGACGGTTCGGAGACCAGGGTCGCCCTGACCCCGGCCGGTGTCGCGGCGCTGGTCGCCCACGGGTGCGCGGTGGGGGTGGAGCGCGACGCCGGCTCGGCGGTCGGTTTTCCCGACGCCGCCTACCGTGCGGCGGGAGCCGTCATCGAATCACGCGCCGAGGTCTATCGCGACAAGGACCTCGTCATCAAACTCAAAGGCCCCGCCCACGAGGACGTCCGCCGTATGGATCCCGGCTCCTGTCTGCTCTGCATGGCACATGTGCAGTCCATACCCCGAAGAGTCGCCGTGGCCAACGAGAGCAAAGTCAACGTCATAGCCATGGAGTTGATACGCGAAATACCGGAAACCCTCCCGGAGGCCTATCTGCGCAGCCAGTTGGCCTTGCGGCAGATTTTCAGCGGTCTCGCCGGTACACCGCCCGACCGTCTTTCGGTCGCCTTCGTCGGCTTTTCCGCGGACGCCTTCGGCGCCGTCCAGTACGCGGCGCGCTGCGGCCCCCGGTCCCTCCACCAACTGTCCGGCCGCCCGGCCGGACGGCCCGCCGCCGACGTGCTGTTCGTCGACGTGGACGAGCTGGCCGAGCGCGCCGCACACGTCCCCGCCGCCCTCGTACGCGAACACCTGGCCCGTCACCCGCTGCGCCCGTACGGCAGACGGAGGATCGAGTGCCTGCACGAGACCGGGCGGGCCGGCGCCCGCTTCGGCATCGAGCTGGCGCTGCGGGCCAACCCCCGCGTCCGCGCCCCGGCCGGCATCGCGGCCACCGTCCTCGGCTACGGCAACGTCGCCTTCGGCGCCCTGGACGAGTGCGTGCGGCACGGCGTCACCAGGGTCGACGTGCTGACGAAGCGGGACACGCGCCGCCCCCGAGTGAGCCGCCTCCTCCAGGCCAGCGACCTCGTGATCAACGGCGTCGAGCAGCCTTCCCGGTTCCGGGGCACGAGCTACCTCGTCACCGAGGAGGACGTGCGGTCCGTCCTGCGGCCCGGCACGGTCGTCGTCGACCTCGTCGGCGGCTGCGCCACCAACCGGACGGCCGTGGAGCCCATCGTGGAGTCCACGCACCCGGCCGACCCCTACTTCGTCAGGAACGGCGTCTTCCTGTCGTCCGTCTGGGGCTGGCCGCTGATGGGGTTCCAGCGCGAGTCCGTGGAGCGCTACAGCCGCCAGATCGTCCGGGTGTTGCTCACCGACGAGCAGTTGATCAACGGACTGGCCGCGGCACCGGCCGGTATCCGGCGGGCCCTGGTCGCCGGGCCCATGATCTCGCGGCGGACCTCTTCCCACCCTGTGGCACTCAGTGCCACACTCAGGGGATGATCAAGCGATCGACCGACGCCCTGGAGCACGTCTGGGCCGCGCTCGGCGGCGATCCCGCCCTGACGGCGGCCGTGGTCACCGACGGCCCCGGCGGCGCGCTCCAAGCCCGGCTCCCCGTCCGGGAGATGGCGCGGTCGACCGTGGCGGCCTGCGCGCTGGCCGCCGCCGAGCTCGCCGCGGCGCGGCGGGGCGGGGGCACGCTCCCGGCCGTGCGCGTCTGCGACGGGGCCGTGGCGACGGCGTTCGTCAGCGAGCGGCACGTACGGGTCGACGGCCGGGCCGCGACCTCCTTCGCCCCCCTGTCCCGGTTCTGGCGCACCGCGGACGGCTGGCTGCGCACCCACGCCAACTACCCCCACCACCGGGCCCGTCTGCTCGCCGCGCTCGGCGTCCCCGACTCCGGTGCCGACGAGGCCCTGGTCCCCTCCGTCGCCGCCGCACTCGCCCGACGCGAGGCGGCGCGGACGGAGGAGGAGGTCCACGCGGCCGGCGGGCTCGCCGTCGCCGTGCGCACCCCGCACGAATGGGCCGTCCACCCGCACGGCGCGGCCGTGCTCCAGCGCCCGCTGTTGAGCCTCGAACGGTTCGCCGACGGCCCCGTGCGCACCCTCGGCGGCCTGCCCGGGGGAGCGTCCGGCGCCCTGCCCGCCGGCGGGCTGCGCGTGCTCGACCTCACCCGCGTCCTCGCCGGACCCGTCGCCACCCGCACCCTCGCCCTGCTCGGCGCGGACGTGCTGCGCGTCGACACGCCGGCCCTGCCCGAGAGCCAGGACCTGCACGACGACACGGGGCTGGGCAAGAGGTCGACCGTCCTGGACCTCGCGCGCCGCGCCGACCGGGCCGCCTTCGAGGAGCTGCTCGCCGGTGCGGACGTCGTCGTGACTGGCTACCGGCCGGGCGCGCTCGACCGCCACGGCCTGTCCCCGCAGGCCCTCGCCGAGCGCCGGCCGGGGCTGGTCGTCGGCCAGGTGAGCGCCTGGGGCACCTACGGCCCGTGGGGCGACCGGCGCGGATTCGACAGCCTCGTCCAGGCGGCCTGCGGCATAGCCGCCACCGAGGCCGGCGACGACGCCCGCCCCGGGGCCCTGCCGGCCCAGGCCCTCGACCACGGCACCGGCTACCTGCTCGCCGCCGCCGTCCTGCGGGCCCTCACACGGCAACGTACGGAGGGCGGCACCCACCTGGCCCGCCTCGCCCTCGCCCAGACCGCGGCGTGGCTGGCCCGTGACGTGGCCCGCGACGCCGGCGAGCCCGCGGCCGGGGACGTCCACGACCCCGGGCCGTGGCTGACCGAGCGGCCGGGCCCCCTGGGCCGGGTCCGCCACGCCCTGCCGCCCGTGACCTTCGACGGCGGCCCGCGCGACTGGGCCCGCCCGGCCGGCCGCTGGGGCGCGGACGAGCCCGCCTGGCGGCCGGCGTGACGCCGGGCGGGCCCCGCCGGACCCGCCCCCGCACACCCCGCCACCGGTGCCGCCCCGCCGGCACGCGTCCCCGCCGCTCCGGCGGGGAAACAGTCCGACATCCATGGAAACCGCTGGACAGACACGAGGCCGCCCGGCATCCGGCGGCGGCCCGTCCGAGGAGCTGAAGTCGCCGTGTCCACCACCGTCAGGACGGCCGTCCTGACTCTGCCCGCCGCGCCGCTGGGCCCCGAGAACCCGCTGCCCCCGCTGTCCGCACCCCAGGACGTCCACGGCCCCGGAGCCGGCCTCCCCGACGACCTGCCCCCCGACATGGCCCGGCAGGTGCGGCACGGCCGGCTGCGGTCCCTGCTGCCCGTGCGCCGCCGCGACGACTACGGCCGCAAGCGCGTCCCCACCGACGTCACCGCGATCGTCGTCGAGAACGACAGGCTGCGCGCCACCGTGCTGCCGGAGTTCGGCGGCCGCGTGCACTCCCTCCTCCACAAGCCCACCGGCCGCTCGCTCCTCTACACCAACCCCGTGCTCCAGCCCGCCGGTTACGCCCTCAACGGCGCCTGGTTCTCCGGCGGCATCGAATGGAACACCGGTGCCACCGGCCACGGACCCCTCGCCACGGCCCCGCTGCACGCCGCCCGCCTGCCCGCACCCGACGGCGGCGAGATGCTGCGGCTGTGGGAGTGGGAACGGCTGCGCGACCTGCCCTTCCAGGTCGACCTCTGGCTGCCGGACGGCTCGGACTTCCTCTACGCCGGCGTGCGCGTCCGCAACCCCCACGACCGCCCCGTGCCCGTCTACTGGTGGTCCAACGCCGCCGTCCCCGAGGACGCCCGCACCCGGATCCTCGCCCCCGCCGACGCGGCCTGGTCCTACGGCCGCGAGCGCACCCTGCGCCGGGTGCCCGTCCCGGCCCACGACGGCGCCGACCACACCTACCTGCTGGCCGGAGAACGGTCCGGCGACCACTTCTACGACCTCCCCGACGGCGAGCGGCGCTGGGTCGCCGCCCTCGACGGGGACGGCCACGGCCTCGTCCAGACCTCGACCGACCTGCTGCGCGGCCGCAAGCTCTACGCCTGGGGCACCGCCCCCGCCGACCGGCGCCGCCAGGAGTGGCTCACCGAGCCGGGCACCGGCGGCTACGCCGAGGTCCAGGCGGGGCTCACCCGCACCCAGCTGGAGCACGTGCCCCTGGAAGCGGGCGGGGAGTTCGCCTGGCTGGAGGCCTACGGGCCGCTGACCGCGGACCCCGGCCGGATCCACGGCCCCGACTGGGCCGCCGCCCGCGCCGAGGCGGCGGGCCGGCTCCAGGCCGTACTGCCGCGCGCCGCCGTGGACGCCGCGTACGCCGCCTGGCGCCCGTACGCCGACCACGCCCCCAAGGAGACGCTGGCCACCGGCTCCGGCTGGGGCGCGCTGGAGGCCGAGCGGAGCGGCCGCGAACTGCCCGGCACGCCCTTCCCGGCGAGCGCCCTGGGAGACCAGCAGCGCCCCTGGCAGGAGCTGCTGCACACCGGCGTCCTCACCGAGGACGGCCGCGACCCCGGGCCGTCCCTCGTCTCCCCGCACTGGCGGGAGCTGCTGGAGGCCGCGGAACCGGGGCCGTACGCCTCGTACCACCTGGGCGTCGCCCAGTGGCACGCCGGCGACCGCTCACAGGCCGTACGCAGCTGGGAGTGCGCGCTGCGGGACGGGCTGGACTGGCCCGCCCTGCGCTGCCTGGCCGCCGCGGACCGCGCGGCCGGCCACCACGAGCGGGCCGCCGACCGCTACGCCGCCGCGGCCCGCGCCGCCCGCACCGGCGGAGCCACCCCCGCGGCCCTGACCGCGCTGACGCGCGAGGCGGCCTGCGCGCTCCTCGCCGCCGGCCGCGCGGACGACGCGGCGCGGATCGTCGAGGGCGTGCCCGCCCCCGCCCGCGCGCACGGCCGCTTCCGCCTGCTGAACGCCCGGATCCTGCTCGCGCGGGGCGACGCCGCCGGTGCCCGCGCGGTCTTCGACGAGGGCTTCGACGTCGACGACCTCCAAGAGGGCGAACGGACGCTCGCCGACGTGTGGTACGCCGTCGCCGAGCGCCTCGTCGCGGGACCAGGCCCGGTGACCGCGGAGGTGCGGGCCCGCGCCCGCGAGAGGCACCCCCTGCCCGCGCGGTACGACCACCTCGCCTGACCGGCTCCCGGGCCCCTCACCCCGGCCGGCGGCGGTCCACGTACTCGAAGACCGAGCCGTCGGGGTGACGGGCCACCAGGTTCCGCCCGATCGGGGTCGGCACCGGGCCGGCGATGATGTCCGCCCCCACCGCCTGGAGGTCCGCGAGCGCCTCGTCCACGTCGGTCACGGCGACCGTCGCCGCGATCCTCCGCAGGATCGACAACTCCGCCTCCGGTCCGCTCATCAGGAAGAAGCAGCCGACCGCCGCCACCTTGACCCCACCGCGCTGGAAGCGCACCGCCTCCTGACCGGTCAGCCGTTCGTACACCGCGATGGACGCGTCCAGATCGTCGACGCACACTCTCAGCGAAGTCCCCAGAATGTTCATGGAATCCAGGCTAGTTGGCGGCCGCGGGCGAGGGGGGCGGTCGCCGGGGATCAGACCCGGCAGAGGACCTCGCCGTTGAGCACCGCGAACCACGCGTCCTCGTGCCGGCCCCACTCGTGCCACGCCCGCGCCATCCGCTCCAGCTCCGCCCGGTCCGCGTGCCCGCCCTCCACCGCCAGCCGCGCGTAAGGAGACGCGAGGGTGCGGTCCGCCCACAGCCCGCTCCACCACGCACGCTGCTCCTCGCCCGCGTAGCACCACGCGCCCGCCGAGGTGGTGACGTCCGTCAGACCCGCCTGCCGCGCCCAGCCCAGCAGCCGGCTGCCCGCGTCCGGCTCCCCGCCCCCGGCCCGGGCGACGCGCACGTAGAGCCGCTGCCAGTCGTCGAGTCCGGGCACCCTCGGGTACCAGGTCATGGCCGTGTAGACCACGTCGCGGACGGCGACGATCCCGCCGGGGCGGCACACCCGGCGCATCTCACGCAGCGCGGCCACCGGGTCGTCGAGGTACTGCAGCACCTGGTGGGCGTGCACGACGTCGAACGAGCCGTCGGGGAAGTCCAGCGCGCGCACGTCGCCGGTGGTGAAGTCCACGTTGTCCACGCCCCGTTCGCGGGCGGCCCGGCGGGCGTGCCCGAGGATCCCCTCGGCCGCGTCCAGACCCGTGACCCGCCCCCGCGGCACCAGCACGGCCAAGTCGGCCGTGATGCTGCCGGGACCGCAGCCGATGTCCAGGACGCGGTGGTCCGGCCTGAGCTCGGGCAGCAGGTACGCGGCCGAGTCGGCCGCCCGGCGCCTGCCGTGGGAGCGCAGGACCGACTCGTGGTGACCGTGGATGTAGACGGCCCTCCCGCCGGGCGCGTCCGGCCCCGGCCCGTCGTTCCCCGTCCGCTCTCCCTGTGCTTCGGGCATGCTCGTTCCCTTCGCTCCGTCGTTCCGGTGGGCACTTTCACCGTACGCATCCGTCTCGGATCGCGAGAGACCCGTCTCGTCATGTGATACCGGTTGTCACTCGCCCGCCCGTGTCGGGACCGCCGCGCACCGCCCGGTCTGCCAAGGTGGACGGAAGAGTCGGTGAGGCACGGAGGTAGCTACGGATGCAGCAGGGCTCTGCGGCACTCCCCGGGCCGGGCCTGCCCGTCCTGCCGGAACTCGCCGCGCGGCTCGCCGAGGCGGCGGGCCGCACCGGGCCCGAGCCGCTCGGCGGCGGGACCGCCCTGCGCTCGGCCGCCGCCGGCTACTGGGCGCGGCGCGGCCTGCCCACCGAGCCCGGCCGCGTCGTCGCGGCCCCCGGCGCCCAGCCCCTGCTGCTGGCCCTCTTCGCCTCCGCGGGCGGCGAGGTCCTGCTGACCCGGCCCTGCGCGCCCTGGTACGGCCCGCTCGCCCGCCTCGCCGGCCGGCTGGCCTACCACGTGCCCGTACCGGCCGAGTGCGGCGGCGTCCCCGACCCGTTCGCCCTGCTGGAGACCGTGCGCAGGATCCGCGCGGAGGGCGGCCGGCCGCGCTTCCTGGTCCTGTCCGTCGCCGACGACACCACCGGCACCGTCGCACCGCCGGAGATCCTGCACGAGGTCTGCGAGGCCGCCGCGGCCGAGGAGCTGACCGTCGTCAGCGACGAGACCTGGCGCGACACCGTCCACGACCCGCCCCCCGCCACCGTCTTCGTCAGCCCGGCCGAGATGTACCCCGACCGCGTGGTCGTCCTCACCGACCTCGCGGGCGCCCTCACCCCCACCGCCTGGCCCGCCGCCGTCGCCCGCTTCCCGGCCGCCGGCACCGGCCCCGCCCTGCACGCCCGCGCCGCCTCCGTCCTCGCGGCCCTGCGCGCCGAACTGCCGCCCCCGATCGCCGCCGCCGCGAGCCTCGCCCTCAGCGAGCCCGCGCCCGTACGGGCCCGCACCGCCGCGGCCGCCCGGCTGTACGGCGTGCTGGGCGAGGCCCTGCGGCAGCGGCTCGACGCCGCCGGGGCGCTGTGCCGGCCCTCGCAGACCGGCCCCCACCTCTACGCCGACCTGGGCGAGCTGCGCGACGCGCTCGCCGCCCGCGGCATCACCGATTCCGTCGAACTGGAGGCCCATCTCGGGGCCGTTCTGGGCCATCCGGCCCCCGGTGGCCACCGCTTCGGCGACGTCCCGGACTCCCTCCGCGTCCGGCTCTCCACCCTCGCGCTCCTCGGCCCCGCCGACGACCAGCGGCAACGCGCCCTCGACGCGCCCGACCCGCTGCGTTCGCCCGGCGTGGCGGAGGCGTTGTCCACTTTTGGATCGGCGTTCAGTGAACTCGCGGGCGACTGATCTACCGTCGTCGGAGAGCCTCCGCCCCCGCCTCCGTCGCCGTGCCCGGCCGTCGCCCCCGCACCGCGCCACCCAGGTTCCGGTTCCCCATGAATGGAGCCCCCAGATGACCGAACAGACCGAGCGCCCCCTCGCGGAACCGCGTCCCCTCGGTGAGGTCCGCTCCTGGCCCCGGTCGTTCACCGACCGCCTCACGGCCCCGCTGCCGGGCGTCAGAGCCCTCGCCCGCCTCGCCCGCGAGGGACGCCTGCGGCCGGGCGCGCAGGCGCTGCGGGACGTCCCGGAGCTGCCCGTCGAGCCCGCCCGGCTGCCGGCCGTCGACGCCGGCTCCCTCGCCGTCACCTGGGCGGGGCACGCCAGCTGGGTGCTGCGGATCGGCGGGCTCACCGTGCTGACCGACCCCGTCTGGTCCCGCCGGATCCTGGGCACCCCGCCCCGCGTCACCCCGGTGGGCGTGCCCTGGGAGGAGCTGCCGCCGGTCGACGCGGTCGTCATCAGCCACAACCACTACGACCATCTCGACCTGCCGACGCTCCGGCGGCTGCCGCCCGACACCCACCTGCTCCTGCCGGCCGGGCTGGCCCGCTGGGCACGGCGCCGCCGCTTCACCCGCGTCACCGAACTCGACTGGTGGGAGGCCGTGGAACTGCCCGGCCCGGCCGGCCCCGTCCGGTTCGACTTCGTGCCCGCCCACCACTGGAGCAAGCGCACCCTCACCGACACCTGCCGCTCGCTGTGGGGCGGCTGGGTGATCACCGCGCCCGGGGGGCGGCGCGTGTACTTCGCGGGCGACACGGGCTACGGCCACTGGTTCGAGCGCATCGGCGAGCGCTACGGCGACATCGATGTGGCGATGCTGCCCATCGGCGCCTACGACCCGCGCTGGATGCTCGGCCCGGTGCACACGGACCCCGAGGAGGCCGTGCGGGCCTGCCAGGACGTCGGGGCGCGGGCGATGGCGCCGATGCACTGGTCCACGTTCCTGCTGTCCGCCGAGCCGCCGCTGGAGCCGCTGCGCAGGGTCCGGGCGGCGTGGGAGACGACCGGGAGACCCCGCGCGGACCTGTGGGACCTGGCGGTGGGGGCGTCACGGGTGCTGCCGGACGTCTGACCCGCCCCGCGTCCTCGCCTACCTGTGCGTCCTCCTCGCCTACCTGTTCCAGGTGAAGGTGAACCGGTTGCCGCCGTGGCTGGTGCAGGTGAGGTGCGAGGGGAAGCGGCTGGCCCGGGTGTCGAGTCCGGCCACGCCGGTGAGTTCGTCGTAGGTGAAGTGCACCGAGCCGGTGCCGAGGACCTCCTCCCCGCCGTCGGCGTCCCTCCGGACGGCCGTCCGCAGGGCCACGCCCTCCCTGACGGCGAAGTCCCTCGCGGGCCGGCCGGCGTACAGGCGGACGTCGAGGCCGTCCTCCGGCTCCAGGAACTGCAGGGTCACGCCCTGCTCCGGCCCGTGCGCGGCGACGAAGGCGACCCGGACCGTCCGGCCCCGCGGACCGTCGGGGGCGAGCACGGCCAGGCTGTGGTAGCCCCCGGCGGCCACCGCGGTGACCTGCTTGTCCTTCGTCTCCGCGAGGATGCCCGAGACCTGCTTGTCGGAGTCCTTGCCCACGGCGAGGAGCCGGCCGTCCCGGGTGACGGCCAGGCTGTGCAGGTGTCCGGCGGCGACGGCGGCGATCCGCAGCCCCTGAGCCGCCCGCAGGATCCCCGACACCTGGTGGTTGCCGTCCCGCCCCGCGGCCAGGAGCTCGCCCTCGTCGGTCACCGCCAGGCTCTGCAGGGCGGCGGCGGAGACGGCGACCACCCTCTTGCCGCGCGCGGCGTCGAGGATCCCGGAGACCTGCCGGTCGTCGTCGCGGCCGGCGGCGAGGAGCCTGCCGTCGGCGGTCACGGCGAGGCTGTGGAAGTCACCGGCGGCCACGGCCCTCACCTTGACGTCCCGTGCCGCGTCGAGGATGCCGGTGACCTGCCCGTCCCCGTCCCAGCCCGCGGCGAGGATCCGCCCGTCCCTGGCCGCCGCCAGCGAGTGCACGGCGGCGCAGGCCACGGCGGCGACGGGGGTGCCGCGGGCGGCCGCCAGGATGTCCGAGACCTGCTTGTTCTGGTCCTTGCCGGCGGCCAGCAGCCGGCCGTCGTGGGTGACGGCCAGACTGTGGAAGCCCCCGGCGGCGACCGAGAAGACCGCTTTCCCGCTCGCCGCCGCGAAGATGCCGGACACCTGCTCGTCGTCGTCGAGCCCGGCGGTGATCAGCGCACCGTCGTCCGTCACGGCGAGGCTGTGGTAGTCACCCGCCGCGACGGCCGCGATCCGGTGCCCCTTCGCACCGAGCAGGATGCCCGGCACCTGCCCCTGGAGGCCCAGCCCGGCGGCGACGAGCTGCCCGGCGGGGTGCGCCGGTGAGGCGGGGGCCGGGTGCTGCTCGGCGAAGTGCACGGACAAGGGCCCTCTCCTCCATCGCGGACGCGCTGGGGTCCACGCTGGTGGGTGAACGGTGCCGGGGCACGCGGGGGCGGCTGAACAGGTGAGGGGAGGCCGGCTACGACCGCGCCTCGATCACGTGCACGCGCAACGGCACCCCGTGCAGGGGATGGGCGGTCTCCCGCTCCCGGCGCATGCCGAGCTTGCGCATGATCCGCTCGGAGGCGACGTTGCCGGGCGCGCACACGCTCACGACCCGCCCGAGCCCCCGGTCCCGCAGCGCGAAGTCCAGCGCGGCGCGCGCCGCCTCCGTCGCGAGCCCGCGCCCCCAGTACGGCCGCCCGAAGCGCCAGCCGATCTCCATGGCCGGCAGGATCTCGGGCAGGAACACGGGCTCGGACAGCCCAGCGAAGCCCACGAGTTGACGACTGGTGCGCTCCTCGACGGCGAAGAGCCCGACGCCCCGTTCCTCCCACTCCCGCTCCCACGCGACGATCCCGGCCTCGGTCTGCGACCGGTCCCGGACGGAGCCGTCGCCGATCCAACGCATCACTTCCGGATCGGAGTTGATGGCCGCCATGGGGACGATGTCGTCCTCGCGCCAGCGGCGCAGGGTCAGTCGCGGGGTGCGGAGGGAGAGGGCCATGGGGGGAGCATGCCCGGCGGGGCGGGGGACGGCACATGGTCACCGCGGCGGCGCCGGGCCGGCCGGGCGCCCGGTGACCGCCGTCTTCGCCCCGGACCCGGTCAACACGCGTCCCCGTAGCCACTTCCCTGAGGGAACCGGGCCCGCGAACACCCCTCGCGGCCCGTGCCGCGGCGATAATCGGTGCTCGATGAGTGAGCGCGAGTATCCGCCCGATCCCGAGCCGGAGCCCGAGGGCCGGACGTGCCAGTGGTGCCACGGCTCCGGGTTCGTGTCGTGTGCCTTCGCGTACAGCCCGGGGGCGGACCCCTTCAAGGGCCCGGCCGACACGGTGCACCGCGCGGGGCAGTGCAAGCACTGCCTGGGCAGGGGGACGTACGACTCACGCCTCGACCCCACCCTGGACCGCGGCGGGGGCCCGGAGGGACCGGAGGGCGCGGACACCGCCTAGCCCGCCGTCAGGTCCCCCACCCGTGGTGGAGCCGTCGGCGGCAGCGGCGTGAGTTTCACGGTCTTGTCCTCGCTGCCCGTGGCGAGCCAGCGCCCGTCCGGGCTGAACGCGACGGCGAAGACGGTGTGACCGTGCTGGACGCGCAGCAGACGGTTGCCGTCGGCCGTGTGCCACACGATGGCGCTGTGGTCCGCGCCGGCCGTCGCGAGGCGGTGTCCGTCCGGGCTGTAGGCGAGGTCCTTGACGGCCCCGGCGTGGCGGACGAGCAGGACCTGGTGCCCGGTGTGGGTGTTCCACAGGCGCACGCTGCCGTCGTCACCGCCGGTGGCGAGCTGGTGGCCGGTGGGGCTGAAGGCGACGGTCTTGACGCCGTGGTCGTGGCGCAGCCGCAGCAGCGGCTCGCCGCTGAGGGTCCACAGGCGGGCGCTGCGGTCGCCGGACGCGGTGGCCAGCCGCTGTCCGTCCGGGTCGAAGGCGACGTCGGACACCACCTGGTCGTGCCGGACGCGCAGCAGCGGCTCGCCGCTGACCGTGTCCCACAGCCGGGCGCTGCGGTCGGCGGAGGCCGTGGCGAGGTGCCGGCCGTCCGGGCCGAAGGCCACGGCGGTCACGACGTGGTCGTGGCGGAGGGTCAGCAGCTGGTCGCCCGAGGCGGCCCACATCCGCGCCGTGCCGTCGGCGCCGCCGGTGGCGAGCCGCTGCCCGTCCGGGCTGAACGCGCAGGCGAAGACGCTGGAGAGCCAGCCGCCGACGGGCTGTTCCCAGACCCGGTTGCCGGTCTCGGTGTCCCAGACCCGTATCCGTCTGCGCGAGCCGGTGGCCAGTCGCCGGCCGTCCGGGTGGAAGGCCACCGCGTGCACCCACTGGCCGGCCGGCAGCACGCGGGAGGTGATCCGGGCGGCCGGGGGAACAGGCGGCGGTGACGGCTCCGGCTCCGGGCCGCCGTCGTCCTCGGTGACCCCCAGGTCGAAGAGCCGGGCGTTGCGGCCGCGCAGGTAGAGCACCGGGGTCGCCCATTCCAGGCTGTCGTCCTTGTCGACGACCAGGGCGACCCGCCCGATCCGCACGGCCTCGTCGACGGACCGGTTGAACGCCACGGCCTGGTAGAAGGAGGCCGCGAAGCGGGCCGCCGCCTTGTCGGTGACGGCGAACTGCATCGCGACGACCGCCGGCACGGTGCGCACGAGCACCGAGGCTGTGCTGGAGAAGAGGTCCTCGGAGTTGCCCATGCCGCCCTGGCAGCTGTTCAGCACCACCATCTGCGGTCTGGGCTTCGCCACGCTGACGAGCGCCGCCAGCGCGGTGGCGTGCAGGAGGTGCTCCCGGCCCTGCTCGTCGGCCAGAGCGATCATGCCCTCCTGCCGGGCCGGGTCGTAGGCCCCGTGGCCGATGAAGTGCAGGACGTGGCAGCCGTCCAGCAGTCGCCGGCGCAGGTCCTCCGCGGTCTGGCCGGTGACCCAGTCCAGCCGGACCAGGCCCCGGTCGACGAGCGGCCGCAGCGCCAGCGTCAGGCCCGTCCGTTCGCTGTCCGCGTCCAGGGGCGCGCGGCTGCCCGGCAGCGCGGTCATGCCCAAGATGCGCAGCGGGGGGTCGCCACGCAGCGGAAGGACGAGTTCCGGCACGTCGACGTGCCGGACGACGGGGTCCCGCAGGCACAGGTAGCCACCGAGGTCGGCGTCGTGCAGCAGCTCCCAGGGCAGCGCGGCGAGTTCCGGGGCCCGGATCCTCAAGACCACCCGGAGCGCCTCGTCGCGCTCCTCGGCCCGCTGCCGGCTCGACAGGAACAGGCTGCGGACGTGGCCGCCGAAGACGGCGCCGAAGAGCTCGACCCCCACCTCCCGCACCGGCTGCTCCAAGCCGAGCGCCGCCGCCCGCCGGGCCACCGAGGAGGCGAGGACCGCCGACTGGATGTCCTCCAGGCGCGCCCCGACGGCGTGGGGGTCGAGGCAGACGTGCAGTGTCTCCTCACCGGCGGGGGAGGAGACGCCCACCACGTACCGTCCGGCTGTGTCGCCGCCCCTGCCGATCTCGACGACGAAGTCCGTGCTGTCCGTCGGCATGCGGCATCACGGCCGCGGCGGCGTGGAGCCGTCCCAGCTGAGGGTCACCTGGAAGTGCGACTCGGCGCCGGCCGTGAGGATCGCCCCGGCCTTGGCGCCCAGCACCACCCCGAACTCGACCGTGACAGTGTCCGGCCGCAGGCGCAGGCCGCACAGCTGGGCGACGACGCTCTCGGCGACTGTGCGCACGGTGCCCAGGGCGGCCTCGAAGGTCTGCTCGGCCCGGGCGACGGCGGCCTGGGCCGAGAAGCCCCGCGTCACGACGCCGTCGGCGGCCTGGAAGGCGGCCTGGGTGCTCTCGACCAGGATGGTCCCGCCCGATTCCAAGGGGAACTCGAAGGTTTTCACGTCGTCCCTCCGGCGTTCTGCGCGGCCTCGTCCGGCGTCGCGGGAACGGGGCCCGCGGACTTCCGCCACCAGTCGAGGAGGTCGCCGTAGGAAACCGGCGCCGACTGGGCCTCGGTCATGATGGCGAGGCTTTCGTCGCTCCAGATGAGGTGCGGGTCGCCGTCGTCCCCCTGGAAACAGATCAGGGTGCCCTCCGAGCGGTTGTTTCCGACGACGAATCGCTGCCGGCCGTTGAGGGGCGTGGAGGCGCCGCAGCCGCTGTGGGTGAAGGTCTCCCGGCTCATGATCTCGCCCAGCCGGGTGTTCATGCCGGAAACGTCGGTGAACTGCGCGTACACCGCCGTGACCCCGCCGGTCAGCCGGCACTCCACCACGGCGGTCACCGACGCGCCGTACCGGGACCGGTCCACGGCCCTGCAACCGCTGCGGAGGCCGCTGGGGACGTGGGTCAGCAGGGCCTGGGTCGGTGTCCCGTCGTCCGGCGGCCCGGTGGGCGCGGGCCGGGGCGGAGCGGTGGCCGGCGGGGCGGGGGCGGTGGGGGAGACCGAGACCGGGGGCGGTGACGTCCTCGCGGGATCCGGGACCGGGCCCGCCGTCGGCGGCCCCGGCGCCGGCTCCTTCTTCTCCTGCGTCACGAGGAACACGATGCTGGTGGCCACCAGCCCGGCGCCCAGCAGGGCGGCCGTGGAGCGGATCAGCGGGCTGATCCGCGGAAAGGAAATCTCCCGGACGGCGAATCCACTGCCCAGCAGGGAGATCAGGACCATGAGGCCGCCGAAGACGAAAAGAATGATCGAGGCTGAAGTAGGCATTGTCTTCCCCCGAGCCGCGAAGTGCCCCTGATGTTCCTTTGGCCTGGCGTTTCCCGTGTCCGATATCCCCGCGTATTTCCGTGTATCCCCGTGCAAGTGCCCCGCGCCCTTGCCGGGCCGGTAAGGCTATAGGGATTTTCATGAATTTCACGGCGGCGGGAGCTCCCCGTGTACGAGTTCACTTCTTCGCGCCCCCCGCATTCCCGTTCGTGGCGGGAGGGGTGTCCCTGCCCGGTGTTTCGCTGGAGCCGGGGCGGGTCGCCCGGGGGTGCGCCGCTGTGGGGCGGGCCAGGGGCGTGCGGGGGTGCGGGCGGTCGGCGGCGCGTGCGCGCGGACACCTGGGTGGTCCATACCAATTCGTGTGCGCGGGGCCGCATTCCGGAGAGCCGGGACCGTGTGCGAGCGCAGATCAGCCCGGCCGGGCCCGGTGAATGAATCACGGTCCCGGGGCGCGTTCCCCGCACCATTTGCGGCCGGCGACCCCCCTTCGCGGAACAAAAAATTCCGATTTTGCGCGGCGGCGGGTGGCGGTCAATATGTGCAGTCGCACAGACCTATGCTCACCGCACGGGCGTGTGCAGTCGCACGAGAACCGGCGACCTGCCCGCAGGACGAGAGGCGCACCACCCCATGCACGACACCGACGGCACGCAGAGCCGCCGCTTCGGCCTCCCCACCGCCACCGCGCTGGTGATGGGCAACATCATCGGAGGCGGCATCTTCCTGCTCCCCGCCTCCGTCGCCCCCTTCGGCACGGTCAGCCTGCTGGCCTTCGGCGTACTGACGATCGGCGCCATCGCGCTCGCGCTCGTCTTCGGGCGGCTCACCGAGCGCTTCCCGCGCACGGGAGGCCCGTACGTCTACGCCCGCGAGGCCTTCGGCGACTTCGCCGGGTTCCTGTCCGCCTGGTCGTACTGGACCATGACGTGGGTGAGCAACGCGGCCCTCGCCGTCGCCGGCGTCGGCTACGTCCACGTGCTGACCGGGGGCAGCGGCTCGATGGCCTCGGACCTGACCGTGGCGCTGCTCCTGCTGTGGCTGCCGGCGCTGGCGAACCTCGCCGGGACGCGCTGGGTGGGTGCCGTGCAGATGGTGTCCACGGTGCTGAAGTTCATCCCGCTGCTCTTCGTCGCGATCGTCGGGCTCTTCTTCTTCGACCCGTCCAACCTCGGCTCCTTCACCGAGGGCGGCAGCAGCTGGAGCGGGAGCCTGACCGCGTCCGCCGCGATCCTCCTCTACAGCTACGTGGGCGTGGAGTCGGCCGCCATGAGCGCCGGCGAGGTGCGCGACCCGGAGCGCAACGTGGGGCGCGCGAGCGTCCTGGGCACCATCGGCGCGGCCGTCGTCTACCTGCTGGGCACGCTGTCCGTCTTCGGGACCGTGGCGCACGACAAGCTGGTGAAGTCCAGCGCCCCCTTCTCCGACGCGGTCGACGCGATGTTCGGCGGCGAGTGGGGCGGCACGCTGATCGCGTTCGCCGCCGTGGTCTCCATCGTGGGCGCGCTCAACGGCTGGACGCTCATGAGCGCCCAGGCGCCGTACGCCGCCGCGCAGGACGGACTGTTCCCGGCCGCCTTCGCGAAGAAGCGGCGCGGGGTGCCGACCGCCGGTGTGCTCGCGGCGGCGGTCCTGGCGACCGTGCTGACGGTCATCAACTACACCTCCGGCGTGGCGGGCGTCTTCGAGATCCTCGTCCTGATCACGACCTTCTCCGCGACGGTCCCGTACCTCCTGGCCACCGCCGCGCAGGTCTACTTCCTGCTGCGGGGCCGGCGCGACAAGGTCCAGCCGGCCCGCCTGACCCGCGACCTGGTCCTGGCGCTCGGCGGCTTCGGCTTCTCCTTCTGGCTGGTCGCGGGCGCCGGCTACGCGGCGGTCTACCAGGGCGTGCTCTTCCTCTTCGCGGGGGTCATCGTCTACGTGTGGATGGCCGCCCGCCGCCCGGCGGACGCCACGGCGTCCGCGGAAGCCGGCGAGTCCGCTGAGGCCGCTGAGGCCGTTGAGGCTGCTGAGCCGGCCGAGAAGGAGCGGGTGGCCTAAGCCCCCCGCCCCCTCCGCCTGAACGACCGGTCCCGGTCAGGCCGTGACGCCGCCGTCCAGGACGAGTTCGGTGCCGACCGTGAAGCCCGCCTCCTCGGAGGCCAGGTACAGCACGGCGGCGGCGACCTCGTCGGGGGCGCCGGCCCGGCCTGCCGGGACCTCGTGCTTCATCCGCTCGGCCTTGTCCTTCGCCGACTCGCCGGGCCACGAGGACATCGAGGTGTCGATCGGGCCGGGGCTGACGGCGTTGACGCGCACGCCGTCGGCGATGTGGTCGAGGGCGGCGGTGCGGGTGAGCGCGGACAGGGCCGCCTTGCCGGCGGAGTACGCGCCGAGGCCCGGCTTGCGCAGGTGGGCGCCCAGATTGGACGAGACGTTGACGACGGCGCCGCCGCCGTGCGCGCGCATGTGGTCGATCTCGTGCTTCATCGACAGCCAGGCGCCGGTGAGGTTCGTGCTCATGATGGCGTGCCAGTCGTCCTCGGGGATGTCGGCGACCTTGGCGGGCCGAACGAACATGCCGACGTTGTTCACGGCGATGTCCAGGCCGCCGTGGCGCTCCACGGTGCGCTCGACGAGGTTCCGTACGTCCTCGGAGCGGGTGACGTCGGCGGTGACCGCCGAGGCCACCCCGCCGGTGGCCTCGACGAGGGCGACGGTCTCCTCCAGGGGTTCCGCCCGGCGGCCCGCCACCACGACCGCCGCACCCTCGCGGGCGAAGGCCAGCGCGACGGCCCGGCCGATGCCCGTGCCCCCGCCCGTGACGAGGACGGTCTTGCCGGTGAAGCGTGCGGTCATGATCATTACTCCTCAGCGTTGCAGCAATCAAGAACGATCGGTCTTAAAAGAGGTCCCGCAAAAGCCCGCGCCGAAGCGCGGGCGGGTGGCAGGTGTCAGTCCAGCAGCGTCAGCGCCTGATCGGCCGCGTCCCGCAGCCGGCCGGAGTCGGGCGTGACCTTGCCGACCACGCGCAGCCCCTGCAGGAGGACCAGCAGCATCCGTGCCAGCGCCACCGGGTCGCGCCCCGGCGGCAGTTCCCCCTGGGCCCTGGCGCGCATCAGCGCCGAGGTCAGCGCCGTCTCCAGGCTGTTCCAGCTCTCTTCCACGCGGCGTGCGCTGCCGGAGTCGCGCACCCCCAGCTCGACGGCCGTGTTGGTGACGAAGCAGCCGCGCCCCAGCACGTCGCAGGCGGCCTCGTCGGCGAAGCGGCGGACCAGGGCCCGTACGGCCGGCAGTGCCGGGCCCGGCTGGGACAGCTCCTCGACGGCGCGTGGGCCGTGCTGCTCGCGGTAGCGCTCCAGTGCCTTGAGGTAGAGCTCGCGCTTGCTGCCGAACGTCCCGTACAGGCTCGCCCGGGCGATGCCGAGGCGCTCGACGAGGTCCGCCATCGACGTCGCCTCGTAGCCGCGCTCCCAGAACAGCTCCAGGGCTGACTGCAGGGCGGCGTCCGGGTCGAATTCCTTGGTCCTGGCCACATCCGTGATCCTAGTGCTATCGAGAACGATCGGTCAAGAAAGTGGGGCGAGGGAGATCGGGCGCAGGAAGGGCGGTAACCGGCCTTGCTGCGGGCGCAACGTGACATGGCATCAGGGGGCTCCCTAGGCTGTTGCTCCGAGCACGCACGGAACGTCCGGAGGTCAGGCAGTGGGGGAGCGCACGCACCGCGGCCGCAGTCCGATCGTGGCGATCGCCGCGCAGGAGAGACTGCGGGACAAGGTCGCCCACGCGCTGCGGGCGGCGCTCATATCGGGTGAACTCCGCCCGGGCTGCGTCTACTCCGCGCCGGCCCTCGCCGCCGACTTCGGCATCTCCGCCACACCCGTGCGCGAGGCGATGCTCGACCTGGCCCGGGAGGGGCTCGTGGAGCCCATCCGGAACAGGGGATTCCTGATCACCGAGGTGAGCGAACGCGACCTCGACCAGTTCACGGAGATCCGGGCCCTGATCGAGATCCCCACCGTCGGCCGGGTCGCCCGCACGGCCACCAGGCAGCAGCTCGAAGCGCTCCGTCCGGTCGCCGAGGAGATCGTCGACGCCGCCCGTGCGCACGACCTCATCGGTTACCTGGAGGCGGACCGCCGCTTCCACCTCGCCCTGCTGAGCCTGGCGGGCAACGATCACCTCGTCACCTTCGTCGGCGACCTGCGCAAGCGCTCCCGTCTCTACGGCCTGACGCGCCTGGACGAGCGCGGCGAACTGCTGCCCTCCGCCGAGGAGCACCTGGAACTGCTGGAGCTCGCGCTGGCGGGCGACGCGGCGGGCGCCGAAGCGTGCATGGGCCGCCACCTCGGCAAGGTGCGCTCGTTGTGGGCGCAGGCCCGCGACGAACCGGTGGAGCCGAGCCGCCGGCCGCGCCTCGGCGCCCTCTGAGCCGTTCCGCGCGAAGGGCGCGAAGGGCGCGAAGGAGTCGAAGGGCTCGACGGACGCTCGGCTGGCTGGCTGTGTCGGTCGGCCGCGTCCCGGCTGCGTCGGTTGGCCGCGTCGAACAGCTCGGGTGAACGGCCCCGCGTGATCGTCCAGTTGAACGGGCTCCCGCCCCTGTGAACGGCGGTGAGCCGCACCCGCCCCCCTCCGCTTCGGGAAAGGCAAGGTAAAGCGGAGGGTGATGCGGCGGGAAGGGTTGTCAGTGCAATTTCACATTACTATGGTACGGCGCACCTCGTGACTGACGAGGCCTCAACTCCCACTAGGAGATGCGGTGAACGCGTTACGTACCGCGCGCAAGGGCCTGCTCGCCGCCACCCTCGCGGCGTGCCTCGCCCTGCCGGCCGCCCAAGCCGCCGCGGCGGCGCCCGGCAAACCCCCCACCCGCCCACCGGTCACCGCCACCGACGTGCCCGGAACCCCCCACGACACCCCCCACAAGGACCCCCGCACCGACGTCGACCGGCTCGCCGTGGCGCCCGAGCACCGGGTGGAACCCCCCGCCCCCGGCGGAGGCAAGGTCTCACCGGGCCGCATACCCGGCGACCTGGCCGAGGGCAAGGCCGGCAGACCCGACGGCGTCGCCCAGGGCGGAGCCGTCCCCTGCACCCTCGACGGCATCACCGGGCTGAACCCCGACCGGCTCGCCGACTTCCTCACCGATCCCGCCGTCACCGCGGACGGCTGCCTGCGCGGCCTGATCTGGACCTGGGACGCCCGGCTCGCCCCGGTGATGTCCCGCGCCCACGTCCAGGCCGTCGCCCGGCGGGCCGCGTCGCTCGCGCCGAGCCACGGAGGCACCGACGCCACCCACCTCTACGAGCTGTTCACCTACCTCCACGCGGTCGTCTACCACGACTTCTCGCGCACCGAGATCGACGTGACGGACGCCCCGACGGTCGACGCCATGCGCCGGGCCATCGCGGCGTTCGGCGGCGCGGCCCGCACCTTCGACCCCACCAAGCAGAACGCCGACACCCTCCGCGAGGCGCTGACCACCGGCAGCGCACCGGGGTTGCGGCAGCACCAACTCGGGCTGATCTCCCGCGTGCTGGACACTCTGGGGCCCAAAGCCGCGACCGCTACCGACCCCAGCTGGGGCGGGGCGGCACTGGCCGCACTCAGCACCAACTACCTCGGCATCTACCCCGGCAACAACGACACCGCCTTCCGCAACGCCGTCGCCGCGAACTCCGCCTACCGGGCCGGCTTCCGGGCGTTCGCCCGCCACGTCCACCTCAAGGGCACGGCCAACGCCTGGGCCGTCCGCGACGCACTGAGCGAATACGGGCGCTTCGGCCAGATCGACAGCCTGCGCACGGCGATCGTGGGCGACCTCGGTGCGCTCCTGAAGACGGCCGAGGGTAACTTCGGCGACCTCAGCGCCCCCTGGGCCTCCCTCGCCTCCTGGCTCAACTTCTTCGAGGACTGCAAGCGTTTCAACGTCTGCAAGCCGCAGATAGAGGCCAGGGTCTTCCCCCGCACGTACACCTACGACAAGGGCGGCATCGAGGTCCGCACCGCACTCGACCGGTCCACCGTCGACCAGCTCTACTACGCGAGCAAGCAGGTCAAGGCCCACTTCCTCCGCGTGCTCGGCACGGACGCCCCCCTGGCCGGCGACCCCAACGCCACCCTCCACATCCACCTGTACGCCTCGCGCGCGGACTACGAGGTGCTCCACCCGCTGCTGACCGGCATGGGCACCAAGAACGGCGGCGTCTACATCGAGGAGGGAGCCACCTTCTACACCTACCAGCGCCGCGTCCCCCAGGACTCCCAGCTCACCCTCGAAGAGCTGTTCCGGCACGAGTACACCCACTACCTCAACGGCCGCTGGGCCGTGCCCGGCATGTTCGGTGACTCCCGCTGGTTCGCCAACGACCTGACCACCGCGATGGACGAGGGCACCGCCGAGTTCTTCGACGGCGCCACCCGCGACGAGGGCATCAAGGTCCGCAAGTCCCTGGTCAAGGGCATCATCCGCGACACCGCCGGGGGCGGGCCCCGGATGACCGTCAACAGGCTCCTGCACTCCACCTACGACGGCGACGGATTCCGCTTCTACGACTACGCGGGCACGTTCTTCGAGTTCCTCTGGGAGCACCACCCGTCGCTGCTGCGGGAGATGTACGGCTACCAGCGCGCCGACGACCCCAAGGGATTCGACGACTGGCGCACCCGCACGGGCGCGGACGCCGGGCTCCAGCGCGAGTACGACGCCTTCCTCGACGAGCACATCGCGAAGGTCGACGACCTCTACGTGCCCGCCACCACGTTCACCCCGGTGGGCTCGCTGAAGCTCTCCCGCCCCACCGACGTGGCCACCGCCTTCGCCTCGGCCACCCAGATCACGCCGGCCTGCACCGGCAACGGCGACACGGGCGGCAAGCCGCGCTTCACCTGCACGGGCCGCATCACCGCCAACCTCACCGACTCACACGACGCCGACCAGGTCTTCGTCGACATGACCGAGACCGTCGACTACTTCATCCTCCACCGGAGCGAGTCCGCCGCCAACAACTTCGCGGACATGAACTGCTCCTTCAGCTCTCCGGAGATCTGGTCCACCGGCTCCGCCGCCACCAGCTCCTTCTCCTGCGAGGGCCCGCTGCGCGCCTAGCCGACCGCCGGTCCGTTCTGCCGCTGACGACCTCGCAGAGGGCGTCAGCGGCAGAACGCCGTGTGGGGCCCGTACGCGTATGGGATCCGCAGGGGAGCCGTGGGGAACCGTGGAGATCCGTGGGGGTCAGACCGCCAGCTGCTCCCGGAGGTCCGCCTCGGTGATGACTTCGATGTCGTGCCCGGCGTCGAGCAGCTCCTGTGCCCGGCGGTGCTTGCTGCTGAGAGCCATCCCGGGGGCGAAGCGCGAGGGGTCGGCGACGCCGACGACCAGGATGTCGGTCCTGTGGCTGACGGATCCGGTGGCCTGGGCGCCGGCCTCGGCCAGCAGGGCCTGTGCCTCGGCGCGCGTCATGGAGGTCAGGGTGCCCGTGATGCAGACGCTGCGCCCGTAGAGCAGACCGTCGGGGTCGGCGTCAGGGTTGGCCTGGGGTATGGGCGGCCGCCTCTCGTGCACCCGCCGCCGGCACCCCTCCCACGACTGCGAGCCCCATTCCTGCCGGCCGTACCGGATCCGCAGCTTCTCCAACAGCGCGTCGAGGGTGTCCACGCCGTGCTCGCCCATGGCCGCCAGCATCACGCGGGCGGCGGGGGCGCCCCCGGTTTCGGGAGCACCCCTTTCGCGTGGGTGGCGTCTCGCTCTGGACCACCGATATTCCGGCGTTGACCAGGGCGCGGACACCGCGTGTGGCCCACGGCTCCGGAACTGTCCGGAGCGAGCGCCAGGCTCAACGGATCTTCCGTGAGCGCACCCCCGCGCAGCGCTTGACGCCTCCCCGCGGCGCGCGACGGCGGGGAGGCACCGTCACGCTTACAGGACCGTGGCGGTCTCTTCGTTGGCGTAGTCGAAGCCGTCGGGGTCGAGGTAGAAGACCTTGACCTTGACCTGGTCGCCCTTGGCGAAGTGCGCGGAGAGCTCGTTCTTCAGCGTCAGGTGGAGCGTGCGGCTGTTGTAGTCGCAGGTGAGCTTGGCCGGCTTGACCAGGGTGGCGGCCCGGGCCTGGAAGTGCGTGTCGCGCTGGGTGAGCGCGTTGGCGACGAGTTGGTAGCTCTCACCGGGGTCACAGGAGTACGTGACGTCCACCTGAACGTTCTCACCGACGAGGGAAACCTTGTCGACCGCCAGGAGGTTGGCCTTGGCGGCAGCCGGCGAGGCGGCGGCCAGCGCCCCCACGCCTGCCATGAGCGTGGCGGCCGTGGCGCCGGCGAGACGGCGTCGGACACGGGATGCGTTCATCGTTGTTCCTTCCCCCATCCGCGGTCACCGTGGCCCGACCTGGTCCTGTGTCGTCGGAAGACTCCGATTGCACGGGTGACTGCGGAACTTGTCTGTTTTCGATCATTGATCCTATGTGATTCCCTGTCTGCACCGAAAGGGACGATCATCACGCCACGCCCCCTCGCCCCCCACCCACGCGCCGCAGCTCCATTACCTCCGCCGTAATCGCGCCCCCGCCCCCTCCCCGGCAAGGTTGGTCTCAGCAGCCGCCCGGACCCGCGCACTCGGGTTCGGGGGGCCGCCGCTTACCGTTCGTTTCGTTGCCAGGAGGCATGTGCCATGAACCCGTACGAGACCGCCGTCGCCCGTTACTTCGAGGCGTGGAACGCCGGCGACGCCGACGCCCGGGCCAAGGCCGTCGCCGCCGCGTGGGTCGAGGACGGGACGTACACCGACCCGCTCGCCCAGGTGCGCGGGCACGACGCTCTGGCCGCCGTGATCGGTGGGGCCCAGGAGCAGTTCGCCGGGTTCGAGTTCCGGCACACCGGGAGCGTCGACGGGCACCACGACATCGCCCGCTTCTCCTGGGAGCTGGTGTCTGTCAGCGACGGGTCCGCGCCCGTGGCCGGGTTCGACGTGATCACGCTGGCCGAGGACGGGCGCATCCGTTCCGTGCTCGGTTTCCTCGACCGGGTCCCGCCTACGGTGTGAGGCCCTCCCGCAGGGCGGTCGCCGTCTCCGCGTCGGCGGGGAGGAAGGTCTCCAGGGCCAGTTCGGAGACGGTGACGTCCATCGGCGTGTTGAACGTCGCGATGGTCGAGACGAACGACAGGGTGCGGCCCCTGTGCTCGATCACCATGGGGAGCGCGAAGGGCAGCCGGCCCTCGGCGGCCGCCGCCCTCTCCTCACCCAGCGGCTGGGGGAGGGGGTAGGTGCTCACCTCGTCGTAAAGGGAGCGCAGCGGTGCCGAGCGCATCAGGGCGAGCTGACGTTCCATCTGGTGGAGCAGATGGCCGCGCCACTCCAGGAAGTTGCGGATGCGTGGCGCGAGTCCGTCGGGGTGCAGGGTGATGCGCATGGCGTTCAGCGGGGGCGTGAGCAGCGGCTCCGCCACGCCCTCCAGGAGCGCCGCGATGCCGCTGTTCGCCGCCAGCACCTGGTACGTGCCGTCCACGACCAGGGCGGGGAACGGCTCGTAGCTCTTCAGCAGCCGCTCCAGCCCCTCGCGTACGTCCCCCAGTGCCGGGTCGTCCAGCGGCCGCTCGGGGTAGTGCGGGGCGTAACCCGCCGCGATGAGGAGGGCGTTCCGCTCGCGGACGGGCACGTCGAGGTGGTCCGCGAGACGGAGGACCATGTCCTTGCTGGGCCGGGAGCGGCCCGTTTCGATGAAGCTGATGTGCCGGGCGGAGGAGTCGGCGCGGAGCGCCAGCTCCAGCTGGCTGATCCGGCGCCGGTCCCGCCACTCGCGCAGCAGCGCGCCCACGCCCACGCCCGTGTCCGGGGCAACCGCAACAGTCGTCATGCGCTGACCGTAACCCGGATGAACCGTTTCACCACTAGCCCAGGTCGAAGGCGTTGCCCAGCCCGAGCCGGTGGCGGACCTCGTCGCGGCGCTTGAACGGTTCGAACTCCGGAGCGTGGTAGAGCGGGGTGATGGTGCACCGCTCGGCCGGCGAACCGGCCTCCTCCAGCAGCGCGTTGACCGCCGCGCGGGCCGACGCGTTGGCTCCCTCCATGGTCGCCAGGTCGATGTCCACGGCCACGTAGTCCCCGCAGAGGAAGAGGTTGGGGATCCGGGTGCGGGCGCCGGGGCGGTTGTACCACGTGCCCACGGGGTGGATGAGCAACTGCTCGTCGTTGGTGGGGCGGGGGCCGCCGATCTCGACGGCCGGGTCCAGGAACCACGAGTGCAGCCGGGCGTCGCTCAGGACCGTGCGTCCGGTGTCGTTGAGTCCCGCCTTCATCTGGGCCCACACCTCGCGGGCGACCTCCTCGCGCGTGCATTGCTTGGCCGTCTTGCCGTACAGGATGCCGGGCTTGTCCCACTCGGAGACGTCCACCGACAGGCAGTCGGCGACCGCGCCGTCACCGTAGTCGGCCCGGAAGTCCCGCCCGGCCCAGTACTGGGCCTGGCTCACGGCGGTGAGCGACCACGGGGTGTCGATGTGGTTGACGTGGCCGTGGATGATGGGCGTGGGCTCGGTCAGATAGAACTGGATGCCGGTCATCCAGTCCGTCTCCAGCTTGTCGCAACGCGCCAGGGCGGGGTCGGCCGCCCGCACCTCGGCGTTCCACGTCCTGCGGGCGTGCTCGACCGGCATCGCGGAGACGAAGTGGTCGGCGGCGACCGGGTGGCGGTTGCCGCCCGCGTCCTGGAGCAGGGCCTCGGTGATCCGTCCACCGTCGAGCCGGAGGTCCTGTACGCCCCAGCCGGTGTGGAACTCCACGCCCAGTGACCGCAAGTGGGTCACCCACGGGTCGATCCACGCCTCATTGGTGGGGGCGTTCAGGACCCGGTCGGGCTCGCCGTCCGAGTCACGGCCCAGTGCGTTGAAGAGGAAGGCCTCCGCGCAGGTCGCCACGGTCCGGGTGCTCGCCACCTCGGCTTTGGTCGCGACGATGTTGCGGGTGATGCCGACGGCCAGCAGCCGCTGGTAGTCCTCCGACATCCGCGCGGCCCGGGTGAACTCGAACCAGGGCACACGCTCCCAGGTCTCCGTGCGCCGGCGCTCGCAGCTGGTGAACCACACCAGCAGACGGCCGGCGAAGTAGGCGATCTCATGGGCGGGCAACCGCAGGAACGTCTCACACAGCGCGGTGACCGCGCGCAGGAAGTCGTCCGGAGTGAGCACCGGCGACGCGCTGCCGAGCGTGGCGAACGGCAGCCGGATGTTCTCCCGCCCCATGCGGGCCAGCATCACTTCCGTGGAGGCCACGAGATTGTCGTGGCAGCCGTTCTTGTTGCCGGGGAAGGGGATGCGGCGCAGGGTGTCGGGGAGGTTGCGGTAGAAGCCGGGGATGAAGCGGAAGCCGTGCTCGCCGGGCAGGGGCCTGCGGCCGTTCTTGGCGCTGCCGGGTACGTCCATGCTGCGCGCCTTGCCGCCGAGGGCGGACTTGCGTTCGTAGACGCTCACGTGGAAGCCGCGCTCGGCGAGTTCGTGCGCGGCGGTCAGCCCGGCGACGCCGCCGCCGAGCACGGCCACGGTTCGTCGGCCTGAGCGGCCGCGGCTGCCGGGGACGGTGACCGGCCGGGGAGCGGCCTGCGCCGTGGCCGTGCCGAGCGCGGCCGTCGCGGCTAGGGCGCCGGCGCCGCCGAGGAAGACTCTTCGTGTGCTGCCGTCCGTGCGTTCGCCCATGTCCACAGCCCCTGCCGCCGGTAACGTGTCATGTCCGGCGCAGGAGCATAGGTGCGTCACGGTCGCCCCGGAAGGCCACAACCGACGCGCCCGTGCCAACAGTGGCACATTGACGCGAAAGCGCCCCCGTCCCGTGGGACGCTTGCTTCCCCTATTCGTTTCATCAGCCGGTCTCATCGGCCGGTTGCGCCGACCGGCTTCACCAGACCGTGGCGACGGGCCGAAGGAGATGCGTGATGGCAGTCGAACCGCTCTCACAGAAGGACGTGGAGGAACGACTCCAGGAGCTGCCGGGCTGGAGCGTGGACGGTGACCGGATCACCCGCAGCTATTCCTTCGACGGGCACTTCCAGGCCGCGGCCATGGTGATCCACGTGGCCCAGATCCAGGAGGAGTTGGGTCACCACTCCGACCTGACGCTCGGCTACAACACGCTGACCCTCGCGGTGAACACCCACAGCGTCGGCGGCAAGGTGACCGGACTGGACGTGGAGCTGGCCCGCCGCGTCGAGGCGGTCGCCGCCGGGCACGGGGCACGCTGACGCGGACCCCGGGGCGCGGGCGCGCCCCGGGGACCCGCGGTGCCGTCAGCTGAAGTCGAACTCGTCCGGGTCCGGGCCCAGCCGGGTGCCCTTGTCCAGGCCCGCGAGGGCCGCGAGGTCGTCGGCGTCCAGCTCGAAGCCGAGGACGTCGAAGTTCTCGCGGATGCGGGACGGGGTGACGGACTTGGGGATGGCCACGTTGCCCACCTGGAGGTGCCAGCGCAGGACGACCTGCGCCGCCGACTTGCCGTGCTTGGCGCCGATCCGGACGAGCGCCGGGTCCTCCAGCAGGCCCCGGCCCTGGCCCAGCGGCGACCACGCCTCGGTGACGATGCCGTGCCGTGCGTCGAACTCCCGCAGTCCGGCCTGCTGGAAGTAGGGGTGCAGCTCGATCTGGTTCACGGCCGGCACGAGCGGGCTCTCGGCGAGCAGTCGCTCCAGGTGCGCGGGCTGGAAGTTCGACACGCCGACCGCCCGGGCGCGGCCGCTCTCGGCGATCTCCGCGAAGGTGCGCCAGATGGTCAGGTAGTCGTCGCGCATGGCCCGGGGCCAGTGGATGAGGTACAGGTCCACGTAGTCCAGGCCGAGCTTGGACAGGGAGGCGTCGAACTCGCGCAGGACGTTGTCACGCGTCCAGGTCTCCGAAGCGCTGTTCCAGAGCTTGGTCGTGACGAACAGCTCGTCGCGGGGGATGCCCGAGGTGGTCAGGGCCTTGCCCGTGCCCTCCTCGTTCTCGTAGATGGCGGCCGTGTCGATGCTGCGGTAACCCACTTCGAGGGCGCTCGAGACGGCCTCGGCCGCCTGGTCGTCCGGCACCTGCCACACGCCGTAGCCGAGCTGCGGCATCTCGACGCCGTTGTTGAGGGTGATGGTCGGGACCTTGCTCACGGGCAGTCGATCCTTACTGATTTCGGAACGCTTACTTCCGGGACAACCCATGCCCTCCGGATCGCATTCCCCTTACACGTAATTTTCTTTCACGGTCGCCTGGATCGGGCTCTCGCGCCTCGTCAGGTGGCGTAGAGCGCCTCCACCTCGGTGGCATAGGCCTTCTCGATCGCCTTCCGCTTGAGCTTCAGCGTAGGCGTCAGCAAGCCCTGCTCCTCGGTGAAGCGCCCGACGAGGATGCGAAACGCGCGAATGGACTCGGCCTGGGAGACGAGCGTGTTGGCCGCCACCACGGCCCGCCGGATCTCGGCCTCCAGCTCCGGATCGCGCACCAGTTCGGCTGGCTCCACCGGCGGCTGCTCCCGCATGGCCCGCCAGTGCGCCACCGCCTCCTGGTCGAGGGTGATGAGAGCGGCCACATAGGGACGGTCGTTGCCGACGGCGATGCACTGGGCGACCAGCGGATGGGCCCGCACCCGCTCCTCCAGGACCAGCGGCGGCACGCTCTTGCCACCGGACGTCACCAGGATCTCCTTCTTGCGCCCGATGATCGTCAGATAGCCGTCGTCGTCCAGCGCCCCCAGGTCGCCGGTGGCCAGCCAGCCGCCCCGCAGCACCTCCTCGGTGGCCCGTCGGTCGCCGAGGTAGCCGGGGAAGACCTGACCGCCGCGCAGCCAGACCTCGCCGTCGTCGGCGATGCGCACGCTCGTCCCCGGCACGGGCCGGCCGACGGTGCCGAAGCGGGTGCGCTCGGGTGGATTGGCGACCGCGGCACCGGTGGTCTCCGTCAGTCCGTACCCCTCGAACACGGTGATGCCCGCACCGGCGAAGAACAGCCCCAGCCGGCGCTCCATCGCCGAGCCGCCCGACATCGCGTGCCGCACCCTGCCGCCCAGGGTCTCGCGCACCTTGGAGTACACCAGCTTGTCGAAGACCTGGTGCTGGACGCGCAGCGCCGTTCCCGGACCCGGGCCCGTGCCGAAGGCCTTGGACTCCTGCGCCCGCGCGTACCGCACCGCCACCTCGACCGCCTTCTCGAACGGTCTGCCCTTGCCCTGGAGCTCCGCCTCCCGGCGCGCCGCCGCCAGGATCCCTTCGAACACATAGGGCACCGCGAGGACGAAGGTCGGCCGGAACTCCTGGAGGTCGGGCAGGAGGGCCGCGACGGTCAGCTGCGGCTGGTGCCCCAGCTTCACCCGGCCCCGCACCGCCGCGACCTGCACCATGCGCCCGAAGACGTGGGCGAGGGGAAGGAACAGCAGCGTGGACGCCTCGTCGCCGGGGCGTGAGCGGAAGACGGGGTCGTACCGCCGGACGACGTTGTCGGCCTCGGCCATGAAGTTGCCGTGGGTGAGCACACAGCCCTTGGGCCGGCCCGTGGTGCCCGAGGTGTAGATGACGGTGGCGGGGGAGTCGGGGGTCAGGGCCATGCGGTGCCGGTGCACCACGTCGTCGCCGATGCCCGCGCCCGCCTCGGTCAGCTCGTGGACCGCTCCGGCGTCCAGCTGCCACAGCCGGGCCAGGCGCGGCAGCCGGTCGACGACCGAGCCGACGGTCATCGCGTGGTCCTCGTGCTCGACGACGCAGGCGGAGACGTCGGCGTCGTGCAGCATCCAGAAGACCTGCTCGGTCGAGGACGTGGGGTACAGCGGCACCAGCTGGGCACCTATGCACCACAGTGCGAAGTCGAACAGCGTCCACTCGTAGCGCGTGCGGGACATGACGGCCACCCGGTCGCCGAACCGTATGCCCTGCGCTATCAGGCCCTTGGCCAGGGCCAGCACCTCGTCCCGGAAGGCGGCGGCGGTCACCTCCTGCCACGGCTCGCCGGGTGCGGGCCTGCGGCCCAGCGCCACCCGGTCCGGATCGTCGGCGGCATGGTCGAACACGACGTCCGCCAGTCCTCCGACGGGGGGCGCCGTCACCACGGGTGGGACGGTGAACTCGCGCAACCTCTCGCTCCTCGGGCCGCTCCGCACAGCGCCGTGACCGTACCCGATCCCGTCCCGCGGCGAACCCCTTCGTCACGGCTTGTCTCGTCTGACGAGCCGGACTCGACCGGATCTGCACGATTCCTCTCCATAACCTCTCCAGGGTGTGCACGGACTTGTCACCGGGCCGCCATCCGGGGGGACTTGGCGACCGGCGGGAGCGCGTCCCCGGCCTACGAGGGTTCCGCCGCCGGGGCGTGCAGCCGGTCGCCGGCCGCCAGGACCGCTGCGGCGAGCGCCTCCGCGCTGCCGCGCACCGACCCGTCCCGCAGCGCGTCGGCGCCGTAGAGCAGCACCACGTCGATGCCGCCCAGCTCCGGCAGCCCGGCCCTGGCGGGGACGCGGACCAGGCCCGGCGGCCTCATGCCCTCGGCGTGCGCCATCACCCCCAGCCCGGCGCGGGCGGCGGCCACCAGGCCGTTGAGGCTGCCGCTCGTGCAGGTCACGCGCCAGGGCCGGCCGTGCCGCTCCAGGACCTCAAGGGCCCGGGCGCGCGTCACCGCCGGGGGTGGGAGGAGCACCAGGGGAAGGGGACGGTGCGCGTCGAGGCGCAGCCGCTCACCGCCGATCCACACCAGCCGGTCCCGCCAGACCAGCCGGCCGCGGCCGGGCAGCGGCACGTCCGGGTGGCGTTTGACCAGCACCAGGTCGAGGCGGCCGGCGGCGACCTGCTCCTGCAGGGTGCCGGACAGCCCCACGGTCAGTTCCAGGTCCACCTCCGGGTGGTCGCGCCGGAAGCTCTCGAGGATCTCCGGCAGCCGGGTGAGCACGAAGTCCTCCGACGCCCCGAAGCGCAGCCGCCCCCGCAGCCTCGTCCCCGCGAACCAGTGCGCAGCCCGCTCGTTGGCCTCCAGGATCGTCCGCGCGAACCCGAGCATCGCCTCACCGTCCTCGGTGAGGGCCACGCTGTGGGTGTCGCGGGCGAACAGCTGACGCCCGGCCGCCTCCTCCAGCCTGCGCACGTGCTGGCTGACGGTGGACTGGCGCAGCCCCAGGCGGTGGCCGGCCTGGGTGAAGCTCAGCGTCTGGGCGACCGCCAGGAACGTACGGAGATGAACCGGGTCGAACATGGCCCGAGCCTAGGCCGGAACGACCCCCGCCGTCATCATGAATCCCGATGACAGTCAGAGCGGTGAACGGGGTTCCCGATGGCTTTCCGGGCGGGCAGGCTGGCGCCATGGCCCGTCTGCGTCTGCCCGTCGACCCCTATATAGCCGCCCTGCTGGGCACCGTCCTCGCCGCGACACTGCTGCCCGTGCGCGGCTCCGCCGCCACCGTCGCCGAGGGCGCCTCCACCGGCGCGGTGGCCCTGCTCTTCTTCCTCTACGGGGCCCGGCTCTCCACCCGCGAGGCGCTCGCCGGGCTGCGGCACTGGCGCCTGCACCTGACGGTCCTGGCGTGTACGTTCGCCGTCTTCCCCCTCCTCGGTCTGGCCGCGCACGGCCTCGTGCCGTACGTCCTCACTCCGCAGCTCCACACGGGGCTGCTGTTCCTGTGCCTGGTGCCGTCGACCGTGCAGTCCTCGATCGCCTTCACCTCCCTCGCTCGCGGCAACGTGGCCGCGGCGATCTGTGCGGGCTCGTTCTCCAGCGTCGTGGGCATCCTCCTCACCCCCCTGCTCGCCTCCGCGCTGCTCGGTGGCAGCACGGGCGGCTTCTCCTTCGACTCGCTGCTGTCGGTGGTGCTGCGCCTGCTGGTGCCGTTCCTCGCCGGCCAGCTGCTGAGGCCTCACCTGGGCGGCCTGCTCAAGCGGCGCGGGTCGGTGCTCGGGCTGGTCGACCGGGGCTCGATCCTCCTCGTCGTCTATGTGGCGTTCAGTCAGGGAGTCGTCAAGGGCGTCTGGCACCAGGTGACGCCCTGGCGGCTCCTCGCGCTGGCGGCGGTCGAGGCCGTCCTGCTGGCCGTGATGCTCACGCTGACCATGCGCGGCTCTCAGTGGCTCGGCTTCGACCGCGAGGACCGGATCGCGATCACCTTCGCCGGCTCCAAGAAGAGCCTCGCCGCGGGGCTGCCCATGGGCACCGTGCTGTTCGGAGCGCAGGCGAGCCTGGCGCTGCTGCCGCTGATGCTCTTCCACCAGATGCAGCTGATGGTCGGCGCCGTGCTCGCCAAGCGCTTCGGGCGCAAGTCGGACGTCCCGCCCGCCGACACAGATGTCCCGTCCGTCGACACCCCCGCCGGCCGTCCCTCACCCGCCGGAACGATCAGGACCGCCGACGCGGCGGATCCGGTCTAGCGGCAGCCAGAGCACCGGCTCCCGCCCGGCCGTCCCCGCCCCCGGCGCCTCCCCGCTCACCCCCCTCCTCTCGGGTGCCCCCGGTAGCGCGTTCGCGCCCCGCAAGGCCCGCAGTTCACCGTCCGTCAACGCCCGCCCGTACACCCGCACCTCGTCCAGGTCTCCCGTCAAAGACGCCCTCCCGTCCGGCTTCTGCCCCACGTGGACCCCGAAGGTCGAGTTCCGCGCCACCGTCCCCGGCACCCCCGGCGCGACCGTGGAGACGCCGTCGACCGTCAGCGTCACCTGGTCGCCCGTGCGGCGCAGAGCCAGCTGGTGCCACTTCCCGTCGTCGTACGCACCGGCCGACCGCACCGTCACCGTCCTGGCCGGACCGGCGCCGGTCACCGCGGTCACCTGCCCCGCGATCCGCCGCTCGCCCGGTTCGCCGCGCAGCGCCACCTGCGGGGCCCCGCCCATCCCGCCCATCCAGAGGAACGGCTGCTCCCCCCGGCCGGCCCGGTAGCGGAACCACAGCACCGCCGTGAAGTCGCGCGTCCCCAACGGCAGTGACGGGCGATAGGGCACCCGCACCGCACTGTCCTTGCCGTCGAAGGACAACGCGCCCCCGAAACGCCCGCCCACCAGCCGCGGCGCCCCCAACAGCTGTCCGTCCCGCCCGCCCGGCGCCCGGTCCGGGGTCGTCGGACCGGGGTCACGCCGGAGGCCCAGCCACTCCTCGGTGAACCGGGCGAAGCGGATCTCCTGGCGGGCGTCCGCCTTGCCGGCCTCGTAGAGCAGGCCGGTCGTGCCCGGCGCGATCACCGCCATGTCCGAGTAGCCGGACCAGTCGGCCGTGACCCGGCGGCCCAGCTCGGCGCTCTCCCACGTGCGCCCCTGGTCGTAGGAGGAACGGATGGTCATCGTGCGGCGACGGTCGGGGTCGGCGGGCAGGGACAGCAGCCAGCGCCCCGGGCGCAGGGGCGCGACCGCGCCCTGCACCATGGGGGAGTAGAGGCCGGGCAGCGCCCGGAAGGGCGCCGTGAAGCTCGCCCCGCCGTCGCGGCTCACGGCCTCGTCCCGGTTCCCCAGCTCGGTGCCGTTCTGCTCACGGCCGTTGACGTAGACGGCCCCGTCGCCGCGCTCGGCCAGAGTCAGCTCGGAGGGCTTCTGGCGGTAGGTGTCGTCGGACCCCACGGGGTAGCTGTCGAGCGCCCCGAGCCGCCAGTGCTCGCCCCCGTCGTCGCTGAGGACGAGCGCGGCGTGGTTGGCGGAGGTGTGGCCGCCGTCATGGCTCTCGGCGTTGACCCCGATGACCAGACGGCCGCGACGCGGTCCGCCGGCCAGCTGGATGCCGTGCCCCGGGCCCGTCGCGTACCAGGAGTTCCAGCCGCGCGGCCGGATCTGCGCGGACAGGTCGCGCGGTCGCGACCAGCTGAGCCCGTCGTCGTCGCTGTGCTGGAGATGGGGGGTGCGGTCGCAGGGCACGTCGCAGTTGCCCGCGTCCTCACGGCCCTTGTTGTAGGTCGTGGCCAGGACGATCCGGCCGGTGCGCCGGTCCACGACGGGCGCCGGATTGCCGTGGGTGTCGCCGTCACCGGGGTCGACGACCTGAAGAGGCCCCCAGGTGCGTCCGCCGTCGGTGGAGCGTTTGAGCACGAGGTCGATGTCGGTGGCATCGCCGCAGTTCTCCTTCCTCCCCTCGGCGAACGCCAGCAGGGTGCCACGCGTGGTCGTCACGACGGCCGGGATGCGATAGCAGGCGTAGCCGGGGTCCAGGTCGGCCCGGAACAGGACCTGCTCCTCGAACGGCGCCAGGTCCCTCGCCGGCTGAGGAAACGCCGGGTGGGGGAGCAGGGCGAGCAACGCCCCGCCGGTCGCGAGCAGGGTGGAGAGACCGGGCCGGGCACGGAGGGCACGGATGACGCGGCCGTCACGCATGCCGCTGCCCCGCGCTCCCGAGCGTCCGTCCCCGCCACACCTGATGTCACGTCTGCGCACTGTGCCGCGCGTACGTCTGACGGCCTGTCTGAGCCGCCCCCACACACGGGGGCCACCTCGTCCCGGGGGAGCGGAGGGAGCAGACGGAACTGAGGGAACTGGGGGAACAGGATGCGCCGCCATGGCCCGTCCCTTTCGCGTCAAGGCCCGAAGGCCCCACGTGTCCGGGTGGGCAAACGTACGTGGCGGACCTTCCCCTCACAAGCACCGTGGGCCGAAGGGGGCGCACAGGCCGCCGCTCCCGCCCGCAGCCCGCCCTGCTCACCGGGGCTCACCGGGCTCACACGGGGCGGAGCACCACCTTGCCCAGATTGGCGCGGGCCTCGATGATCGCGTGTGCCTTCGCCGCGTTCTCCAGCGGCAACTCCGCGTGCACCCGCGGGCGCAACCGTCCGGCGGCGAACAGCTCCCACAGCTCCCGCCGCCACCGCTCCATCAGGGCGGGCTTGTGGCGGGCTATGAGAGCCACCTGGAAGCCGATCGCCGATTTTCCGCCCACCAGCAGGTCGTACGCCTGAAGGGTGCCGCCGCCCGAGCTGTAGGCCACCAGCCGCCCGCCCGGCGCGAGCGCCGCCAGGGCAGGGGAGAGCAGCTCCCCGCCCACCGCGTCCAGGACGACGTCCACCGGCTCGCCCCAGCAGTCGTCGCCGTACGTCACGACCTCGTCCGCCCCCAGCGAGCGCACGAACTCGGCCTTCTCCATCGAGCCGACCGCCGCCACGACCCGTCCGGCGCCGCGTGCCTTGGCGAGCTGCACGGCCAGATGGCCCACGCCGCTCGCGGCACCCGTCACCAGGACGGACTCGCCCTCGGCGGGCCGCGCCGCCTCGTAGGCCCCCAGGGCGACGATCCCCGACCGCACGAGCGCGACCGCGTCGACAGCGCTCGCGCCCCCGGGAACGAGCGAGGCCATCGAGGAGTGCAGAAGGGAACAGTCGGCGTATCCGTCGCCGAAACACAGGCCCGTGACCCGCTCGCCCACGGCGAAGCCGGTCACCCCCGGCCCTAGGGCGACGACCTTTCCGGCCACCTCGCCGCCCACGCTCGCGGGCAACGCCAGGCCGCCTTCCCGGACCTTGCGCACCACCGGCAGAGTGACGCCCACCGCCTCGGTGCGCAGCAGGAGCTCACCCGGACCGGGCTCCGGGACCTCGGCCTCCTCGACCTTCAGGACCTCGGGGCCGCCGTTCTCGTAATACCGGACACGACGCATGCGGGCACACCTCCACGGATCGGATTGCGGGCACAGTCGAAGAGACCGCGCTTTCATTGGGGTCACCAACGTTGGCTATGCCTACGGTACACCCGTTCGTTGGGAAGTCCAACGGTTATTTCGTTGGGAACTCCAACGGATTCTGGGTAGGCTTGCCCCATGCCTCCGTCACCCGCAACGCCCGCCACGCAGGACTCCGAGTCCGCCTCCGAGGACCGGCCCGCGCTCACCCGCATCCGCTCCCTCCCCAGTTGGCTGCTCAACCGCGCCTCGGCGCGCGGACGCCGTCTCGTGGCCGACGCGCTGGCGCAGGACGGCATGCGCATGCCGCACCACGCCGTGCTCTCCGCCGTCGCCGACCTCGGCCCGGTCGCCCAGGCCGAGCTCGGGCGCACCACCGGGTTCGACCCCAAGGACATGGTCGGCATCCTCAACGAGCTCCAGGCTCAAGAGCTGATCACCCGCGAGCCCGACCCCGCCGACCGCCGGAAGAACGCCATCACGCTCACGGAGGCCGGCCGACGCCGCCTCGCCCACCTGGCCGAGCTGGGCGACGAGGCCAACGAGGCCCTGCTCGCAGCGCTCACCCCCGTCGAACGCGAGCTGTTCCTCGCGCTCCTCACCCGCATCGTCGAGGGCGAGCAGTAAGGGCGAGCAGCAACGAGCAGAGGCGAGCAGGCCGACAGGCAAGCAGGCCGACACGAGCAGGCCGACAGGCGAGCAGGCCGACAGGCGAGCAGGCCGGCCAGGCGAGCAGGAACGACCAGGGCCGACAGGCGGCGACACCCAGAAGGGACGCCGACAGATAGCGAGCGACACCCGGTAGGGACACCGACAGGCGGCGAGCGACACCCGGTAAGGACGACGCGTACGCCCCCGCTTCCTCCCCAACCTCCGCAAACCCCAGGTGACGACCCGCCGGATCTGGTGGGATGTCACCCGATGTGAGGAGGCAGGGGCGCGGGAACAGCCCCTGGGTGCCCCCTGCCCGTACTACAGAGCGGAGCAAGAAACCACCCGACGGGCACGGCGAGCACGACAAGTGCACCGAGCACGGCGAGAATCGACAGGGCAAGGATCAAGAAGGACAAGGCGAGACGGGGTGCCGCGTGAACCTGCAGCAGCTGCACTACACCTCCACCGCCACGCTGGGACCGAACGGCTCCGGATTCCGCTTCACCGCCGCGAGTCCCGAACTGCCCATCACCCTGCTGGGCGAGGCGGAGCAGTTGATCGGGTACGAGCCGCCGAGCGACGCCCCCCGCCGCCCGACCGTCGAGGAACTCAGCTCGTTCCCCGTGGCGTTCAGTCACAACAGGCTGTCCGACGGCAGCCGCCTGCTGTGCCGCACCGTCCGCACCGGCCCCGGCCGCAGCGGACGCCACGGAAATTTCCACGCCCACGCCATCCGGCTGCCCGACAGCGGAGGCCTGCCCGGCGGCCTGCTGCCTATCGAGGCGTGGGAGTCGCCCTCCTGGGCCGACCGTACGCCCGACGGCGGCATCCCCGTCCCCCTGACGGCGCTCGTCCCGGCCCGCCGCATCGACAAGAAAGGGCTTCTGGACTTCGTCCAGGCCCGCGCGGACCGGCTGGAAGCCTTCCTCACGGACGTACGCACCCTGTTCCGCACCCCCGACGCCCCCCAGCTCCTGGTCGTCGAGCAGAACAGCGCCCATACGGCGTACTGGGTCGCCGTCGCCAGTGCCGTCCTGCCGCGCGAACTCGCCGGCCGGCTGACGTTCACCACCTACACTCGCCGCCCCATGCTCGCCCGGCAGCAGATCGTCGGCGTCTTCCCCGACGCCGACTTCGACTACGCCGCAGCCGCCTCACAGCACCGCTACCGCGTCCACGACTGCACCGGCGGCCACTCCAGCCCCGCCCGGACGGAGCGGGACCTCTGGGCGGCCGTCGCCGCCCGGATCTGGCTGGCCGGACGGCCGGAGCTGTTCGCCGAGGCCACCCGGCGGACCGCCCTCGGCCGTACCGGGGCGGTCACCGCCGGCGCCGGCCGCGCCGCGGCGGCCCGCAGCGGCACGGGAGGAACCGTCTGCGTGCCCGAGGCGGAGGACGACGCCGACCGGCTCGCCGCCCTGGCCGCCCGCGAGGGCATCACCCTCGACTCGGCGGGCCGCACGGCCGCGGCCCGCTGGACCCGCCGGCACGCGCCCGGCACCGACCCCGGCAACACCCTGCGCACCCGGCTCCTCACCACCGTCGCCGCCGGCGGCACCGACCGCACCCCCGAGGAGTGGACGGTCCTGGCCTCGCTCACCGAGGAGTTCTCGGGACCGGCCCTCCGCATGGCCACCACCCCCCTCAAGGACGACCTGCGCGCGGAGCTGGACCGCGCGGCGGGGAACCCGGCCACCCCCCTCGTCCGCTTCCTCGCCCTGCTGCGCCTCGCCGAGGCGCTCTGGGTGGACCGCGACACCGTCCTGCCCGTCCTGGCCGCCCGCCTGACGGCCGCTCTGCTCGACGAGCGCTCACAGGACCGCAAGGTCGTACGGGCGGCCATGGACGCCCACCCCGAACTGCGCGCCGCCGTCCTCGACTCGCTGGACCACACCGCCGCCACGAGCGCGCCCGAGCCCATCGTGCGGCTGCTCGGCGCCGAACTCCCCGGCGCCGACCTCACCGGCCGCCCCCACCTGACCATGGCCGCCGCCGTGGCCGCCGCCCCCCTGCCGGACGGCGACCACGACGCCGCCGCCCAGCTCCACACCCTGCTGAAGACGGCCGGCCCCGAGCACCAGGAGACCGCGTCCGTCCTGCGCACCGCCTTCCGGCTCGTCTGGGGCGACGCCCCCCTGCGCCCGGCCGAGGCCGAGGCCCTGCTCACCGGCCTGCCGCCGGGCTGGCACCGCGCCCCCGACCTCGTCGACGCCTTCGTGGGAGCCGCCCTCGACAGCGGGCCCGACGACCCCGTGGCGCCACGGCTCGCGAAGAGCCTGCTGAAGAGCCTCCTCGGCCGCAGCGGGGAGCTGGACGCCCGCCAGCGCGCCGCGCTCCTGCTGCTGGAACAGGCCGGCGACCTCGCCTCCGGCGCCGCCCCACCCGGATACACCGCCCGCGTCATCGCCCTCCGTCGTCAGGCCCACCCCCTGGAGGCCGGTATCGCGGAGCGGCTCTGCGCCGCGCTCGCCCGGCGGCTGCTGTGCATGGACCCGCCCCCCGCCCCCGGCGAGCTGCCCGACCTCATCCACTCCGGTGACGAACTCCTCCTGGACGCCTACGCCCTGGAGGCCCACAGCGACGGCGTGCGCGCGCTGCTGGGGCGGACGCCCACCTACGCCGCCGTCTGCTTCGTCGCCTGGCACACCGCCCCGGGCGTGAACGACCTGTGGGACGAGATCCGCACCGACCTGCTCGCCTCGGTGCTGCGGCCCGAAGTGCGCCGCATGTCCACCGAGGAGGTCGAGGAGATCCGCCACTGCCTGCGGCAGGTCGGCGGTCCGTGGGCGGAGACGTTCCACGAGTGGGACCGCTTCGGCGTCCTCGGCCGTCTCAGCGGCCGCTGGCGCGGCCGGCCGGGCAGGACGTAGGAGTAACGCACCACCCTCACGGCAGCACGACGCGTTCCTCCCCCGCGTAGACGTTCATCGAGGAGCCGCGCAGAAAGCCGATCAGCGTCATCCCCGTCTCCACCGCCAGGTCCACGGCCAGGGAGGACGGCGCCGACACGGCCGCGAGCACCGGGATCCCCGCCATGACCGCCTTCTGCGCCAGCTCGAACGAGGCGCGCCCCGAGACGAGCAGCACCGCGCCGGCCAGCGGAAGCATCCCTTCCCGCAGGGCGCGGCCCACGAGCTTGTCGACGGCGTTGTGCCGGCCGACGTCCTCCCGTACGTCCAGCAGCTCGCCCTCGGCGGAGAACAGGGCCGCGCCGTGCAGCCCGCCCGTGCGGTCGAAGACCCGCTGCGCCTCGCGCAGCCGGCCGGGGAGAGCGGCCAGCAGCCCCGTCTCCAGCCGCAGCGGTGACGGGCCGTCGGAGAGAGGCCAGCGGGCGGTCGTCCGTACGGCGTCCAGGCTCGCCTTGCCGCACAGGCCGCAGGAGGAGGTGGTGTAGACGTTGCGCTCAAGGCTGACGGCGGGCACGGGCACGCTGGGCGCGAGCCGTACGTCGACGACGTTGTAGGTGTTCGAGCCGTCGTCCGTGGCGCCGGCGCAGTAGACGATGTTCGCCAGCTCCTCCGCACCGCCCAGCACGCCCTCGCTGACCAGGAAGCCGGCGGCGAGGTCGAAGTCGTCGCCCGGGGTGCGCATGGTGATGGCGAGCGGCTTGCCGTTCAGCCGGATCTCCAGCGGCTCCTCGGCCACGAGGGTGTCCGGGCGGGCGCTCACGGCCCCGTCGCGGATGCGGATGACGCGGCGGCGTGCGGTGACCCGTCCCATGCTGATCGTTCCCCGTGTGCGCTCGGCGGTTTCTCGGCGGACCGGGCGCCCGTCGGGCGCCCCCGGCCGTGCGCGGCCGTGTCCAGGGGCACCGTCTCACGTGACGTGGGCCTCATCGGAGGCAGGGCCCCGCCCCGTACCCCTCCCAGTGGCTACCGTTCGGTAGGAAGCGCCGATTCCCGCCCCGACCGTGCACCGAGAGCGGAGATCCACATGGCACCCACCCTCATCCTCCGGCCAGGCACCGAATGGGCCACGGCCTGGCAGCGCTGCCAGGCCCTCGCCCCCGAGGCCTTCCGCGACGACCGCGTCCTCAACCTCTGGAACGGCCTCTGGCAGGCCGACGGCCGGCCCCTGCCCGCCACCACCCCCGTCGACGGCACCCCGATCGCCGGCCCGCCCCGGCTCGACGCGGCCACCGCCCACCACGCCGTACGGGCCTCACTGGACCAGCACCGCGCCTGGCGCGACGTCCCCCTCGCCGAGCGCAAGGCCATGGTGGGCGCCACCCTGGACGCCCTCGCCGAGCACCGTGACCTGCTCGCCCTCCTCCTCGTGTGGGAGATCGGCAAGCCGTGGCGGCTGGCCCGGGCGGACGTGGACCGCGCGATCGAGGGCGTCCGCTGGTACGTCGCGGAGATCGACCGCATGACGGCGGGGCGCGTTCCGCTGCCCGGACCGGTCAGCAACATCGCCAGCTGGAACTACCCGATGAGCGTGCTCGTCCACGCCATGCTCGTCCAGGCGCTGGCCGGCAACGCCGTCATCGCCAAGACCCCCACCGACGGCGGTCTGGCCTGCCTCACGCTCGCGTGCGCCCTGGCCGCGCGGGAGGGATTGCCGGTCACGCTCGTCAGCGGCGGCGGCGCCGACCTGTCCGAGGCGCTGGTGCGGGCCCCCGAGGTCGGCTGCGTCTCCTTCGTGGGCGGCCGGGACACCGGCGCCCGGGTCGCCACGGCCGTCGCCGACCTCGGCAAGCGCCACATCCTGGAACAGGAGGGCCTCAACACCTGGGGCGTCTGGAACTTCACCGACTGGGACGCGCTCGCGCCGCAGATCCGCAAGACCTTCGACTACGCGAAGCAGCGCTGCACGGCCTACCCGCGCTTCGTGGTGCAGCGCTCGGCGTTCGCGGACTTCCTGGCGCACTACCTCCCGGCGGTCCGCTCGGTGACCTTCGGCCACCCGCTGGCCGTCGCCACCGCGGACGAGGACCTTCCGGCCCTGGACTTCGGTCCCCTGATCAACGCGGCCAAGGCCAAGGAGCTGAACGACCAGGTGGCCGAGGCCGTCGACCGGGGCGCGATACCCCTGCACCGCGGCGAGCTGTCGGCCGGCCGCTTCCTGCCGGGCCAGGACACCAGCGCCTACGTGCCCCCCGTCACGCTCCTCAGCCCGCCCTCGACCTCGCCCCTGCACCACGCGGAGCCGTTCGGGCCGGTCGACACGATCGTGCTGGTCGACACCGAGGCCGAGCTGCTCAGCGCGATGAACGCCAGCAACGGCGCCCTCGTCGCGACCCTCTCCTGCGACGACCGGGCGGCGTACGAGCGGCTGGCCCCGCAGATCCGCGCGTTCAAGGTGGGTCATGGAAAGCCCAGGTCGCGCGGCGACCGGGAGGAGCTCTTCGGAGGATTCGGCGCCTCGTGGCGCGGTGCCTTCGTCGGCGGGGAGCTGTTGGTGAGGGCGGTGACGCAGGGCCCGGCGGACGAGCGCGCGCCCGGCAACTTCCCGGACTACCACCTGATGCCCTGAGCCCGGCGCGACCGTGCGCCCGGGGCTCGCGGCCCCGGCCGCCACGCCCCGTGGCGCACGGTCCCGGCCCCCGAGGAAATCCCTGGTGAAAGGCACTCCGAAACCTTGGTAGAGTTATCCATGTCGCCGCGGGGAACACCCCCGCGAGAGGCAGACACCTAGTCCGGGTGGCGGAATGGCAGACGCGCTAGCTTGAGGTGCTAGTGCCCTTTATCGGGCGTGGGGGTTCAAGTCCCCCCTCGGACACCAGAGAGAACCCCAGCTGAGCTGGGGTTTTTCTGTGTATGTACCCAGAGATCCACGAGGCATGAACGTTTCCAGCACCACCCGCACCGCCAGTCCTGCCCGCTCCACCGACGACACCTCCGCCGCCCCGGGCCGTCCCGTCCGCGTCGGCGTCCTGGTGACCGCGCTCCTCGCCGCCTGCGTCGCCTTCCAGCTCAACGCGAGCATGCTCAGCCCGGCGCTGAAGAGCATCGAGGACAGCCTCGGCGCCGACTCCGCCGAGATCGGCCTCACGCAGACCGCCTTCTTCACCTCGGCGGCCCTCTTCTCCCTCTTCCTGCCGCGGCTCGGCGACATCGTCGGCCGCCGCAAGGTCCTGGTGGGCATGCTGGCCCTCATGGCGGTCGGCTGCGTCGTCGCCGCGCTGGCGCAGAGCGTGCCCGTGCTGTTCGTCGGCCGGGTCCTCCAGGGCGCCTCCGGCCCGACCGTCCCGCTGTGCCTGATCATGCTGCGGGTCGAGGTCACCGAGCCGAAGCGGTACGGCACCCTGCTGGGCGTGATCACCGCCGTCAACGGCGGCGTCGCCGGCGTCGACTCCCTCGCGGGCGGCTTCCTGGCCGACAAGCACGGCTTCCAGGCCGTGTTCTGGGCGATGGCTGGCGTGGCCGCCGTCGCCATGGGCCTGGTCGCCTTCCTGACCCCCGAGACCAAGGTGGCCGCCGCGAGCCGCATGGACTGGCCGGGCGTCGGCCTCCTGGTCGTGTCCGTCGGGTCCCTGCTCATCGCCCTCAACGAGGCCGGCAAGCTGGCCGACGCCAGCTGGGGCTTCGTCGGCGCCCTGGTGGCCGTCTCCGCCGTCGCCTTCGCGCTGTTCTGGCGCACCGAGGACCGCAGCGGCCACCCCCTGGTCGCCACCCGGCACCTGAAGCAGCGCGCCACCTGGGCGACCCTGCTGACCACCGTGCTCACCATGACCGGTGTGTTCGCCGTCATGAACGGACTGATCCCGGCGCTCGCCCAGGACGCCGACGCCGGCCTCGGCATGAGCGCCGAGCAGTCCGCCTGGTGGACGCTCACCCCCTACGCGCTGGCGGGACTGGCCATGGGACCGGTCGCCGGACGGCTGGCGGCCACCTTCGGCTACGGCCGCGTCCTGCGGCTGGGGCTCGTCGGCGCCGTGGCGTCCGTCACCCTGATGATCTTCACGGTCTCCGCCGACTCGCGTCTGATGCTGCTGGCGGCCTCGGTCCTCGTGGGCGTCACCTACGCGGGTGTGGCGAACATCGTCCTCAACGGGCTCGGCATCGTGCTGTCCCCCAAGGACAACCCGGGCTTCCTGCCCGGCCTCAACGCGGGCGCCTTCAACCTCGGCGCCGGCCTGAGCTTCGCGCTGCTCTACGCGGTCAAGACCGCGGCCCAGCCGTCCGACGCGGCCTCGCCGGACGGGTACGTGGCCGGCATGATCGCGGGCGTCGCCATCCTGGCCGCCGCCATCGCGACGTCCTTCCTGATCCCCAAGCCCGTGGCGGCCGAGGCCCAGGAGTGACGCCGCCGGTGACGACGGCGTGAGAAAGCCCCGGCCTCGGCCGGGGCTTTCGTCGTTCCCCGTCGCTTCCGCCCCACGCTGACCGGAACCGTGCCCCCGATTTTCCCGGAAGTTCTGAGTTCCGCCCTCTCGTCCCACACGATGGAGGGAAGGGGCCTCGCCCGCCGGCGCCCCGGCGCCGGCACCGCCCGAGGCACCGCGACAGGGGGGGAGACACCCGTGGACGACATCCGCAAGGCCGACGTCGTGGTGGTCGGGGCCGGCCCCACGGGGCTCGCCGTGGCCGTGGGACTGCGCCAGCACGGAGTGGACGTGGCCGTGGTGGAGAAGGCGGCGCTGGGCAAGCGCGAGGCCAGGGCCGGGATCATCTGGCAGCGGGCCCTGGAGGTCCTGGCGGACCTGGGCTGCGCGCGCGAGATGACGGCGGAGGGCATCAAGCTGCGGCGCGTGGAGGTCTTCGCCGAGGGCCGTCGTGCGTGGAGGATGGGGATGGAGTGCGCCGGCACGGCCTTCCCGAACCCCCTGTCCATCGAACAGGACGCCGTGGAGCGGCTGCTCGGCGAGCGCCTGGTCGCCCTCGGCGGCCGCGTCGAATGGTCCACCGAGGCCGTCGCGGTCCGCACCGGGGGCGACGGCGCCGAAGTCGACGTCCGCACCGGGGACGGGGGCCTCACGACCCTGCGCTGCGCGTGGGTGATCGGGTGCGAAGGGGCGCACAGCGTCGTGCGCAAGGGCCTCGGGATCCCGTTCGAGGGCGGTCGGCGCCCCGACCTCCAGTGCGTCCAGCTCAACGCCGTGCCGGACTGGAAGGTGCCCTACCGGCCCGGGCACACCTACTTCTTCCTCGAACGCGGTCTGTCGATGGGCGTCTCGCCACGGCCCGGCGGCGGATACCGGTTCTTCGCCTTCCTCACGGACCCCGACCCGACCGTCGAAGGGCCGCCCGGAGTGGAGGAGATGCGGGACCTGGTCGCGCGTTCCGCGCACGAGCCCGGAGTGCGGCTGGCGCCGACCGATCCGCCGTGGGCCAACCGCGCCCGCTTCCAGGACCGCGTCGCCGCGACCCTGCGGGAGGGGCGGGCGCTCCTGGCGGGCGACAGCGCGCACCTGTGGGCGCCGATCGGCGGCCACGGCCTCAACACCGGGCTGCGCGGAGCGCACAACCTCGCCTGGAAGGTCGCGGCGGCCGTACGCGGCTGGGCGGCCGACCCGTTCGCCCTGCTCGACACCTACAGCACCGAGCAGCGGCTCACGGCCGAGAAGGTCATGCGGGAGATGCGGCACAACCTCCTGGAGCTGCCGCCGACCGCCCTCGCCCTGCGCGGCATGCGCCTCGTCGGCGGGCCGGTGATGAGCACCCCCTGGGCCTCGGGCCGGATCAGGTCGATGCTCAGCGACCTGACCATGCACCACCGGGAGAGCGCCCTGTCGCAGGGCGGTGGCGGGGACCGGCTGCCGGACCCGTTCGTCCGGGTGCGGGGAAGGCACTGCCGGCTCCACGACCTGCTCTCCTACCAGCGCTGGACCCTGCTGGCCGCACCCGGGGCCAAGGGGCCCGGCATGACCGACGACCACCTGCGCGCGCTGGTCGCCGGCTACCGCGCCCCGGTCGATATCCTCAGGCCCCGGACGGACCCGGACACGGTGCCCCGGCTGCCCGGCAAGGCCCTGGTGCTCGTCCGGCCCGACCGGCACATCGGGCTGCGCACCGACCGGGTGGAGGAGCTGGAGGCGTATCTGCGCAGGTGGTTCGCCCGGGACGCGGTCTGAGAACCCGGGATGGCCCGGGCCGGCCCGGGGAGTGCCTACGACGTGGCCGGGGTGTATCCGTACAGCGGCGCGTGGTCGGAGACGCCCGTGGGCTGCCTGGTGGTGCGGTAGTCGGCCTGGTCGGCCTTCTGCGTCCACGAGTCGCAGCCGGTGAAGCCCGCCGTGGAGAACAGGTAGTCGATCTTCGATGAGGTGTAGGTGCCGGTGGCGGAGGCGTACGTGAAGTGCGTGACCTCGTCGGCGGCGTCGCCCGCCACGTACGACGTGCGGTCGCACTCCGTCAGCAGGTCGTACATCGGCTGGAGCTTGGCCGGGATCACGTGGTGGTAGAGGCCCATGTTGAAGTCGCCGCCCACGACGACCCGCGGGTACGCGGAGATCGTGCGCTTGAGGGTGGCGACCTGGGCGTCGTAGGCGCCGCTCTTCAGCAGGGTGTCGTTGTTCGCCAGGTGCGTGGTGCACAGGTGCGTCCGCCAGCCGGCGACGCCGACGCACAGCACCCGGGACCGGTCGGCGTCCGTGTCGAGGGGAACGGGCAGCACCACGGGCTCGGGCCGGTCGTCGATGGTGCCCTTGACCAGGATGGCCGTGCCGAGGGTGCCGGAGAGGGCGCCCCGGCAGTTCGTGCGGCCGTCGGGGCGCTCGGAGAGGGCCGTCGCGGACGTCCAGCCCGGGCCGAGCGCCGTCAGGATGACGTCGAGCTGGCTGGGCCCGGTGGCCCCGCCGGCGACGGGCGGCCCGGAGCAGACCTCCTGGAGCATGACGACGTTGAGGTTGCGCACCCGCACGACCTCGGCGATGGCGTCCGCCTTCTTCTGCGGCTCGTTGCGGTACGGGCAGTAGCCTGCGTCCGCCGGGCTGGTTCCGCCGGCCTCGCCGCAGATGTTCCAGGTCATCGCGCGTACGGACTCCACCGCGGTGGAGCCGCCCGCGGCGCCCGCGGTCGTGGGCAGGCCGAGCGTCGCCGCCGCGGCGGCCGCCAGGGGGACCAACGCCCGGCGCAGCCGGTCACCTATCCGGAATGTTCTCAACCGAGTCTCCTGTGGGTTCGGGGTGCGAGCGCACAGGAGACGATAAGTCGTCACATTCGTTGGGACCTCATGGTTTTCCTCTCATCCGGTGTTCCTCACGCGTGGATCCGCACCATCATCCGTTCCGGTCCGTGGAACACGAGGTCCTCCGCGTACCGCACCGCCTCCCCGTCCGCCGGGGCGAGCCCTGGCAGGCCCCGCAGCAGCTCGCTCAGGCCGATCTCCGCCTCGACGCGCGCCAGCGGGGCCCCGACGCAGTAGTGGATGCCCATGCCGAAGCCGCTGTGGCGGCGCGCGTCGCGGTGGACGTCCAGCCGGTCGGGGTCCGGGAAGTGGCCGGGGTCGCGGTTGGCGGCGCCCAGCACCAGGGTGACCTTGGCGCCCCGCGGGATGGCGCGTCCGTCGATCCGGTCGTCCTCCCGGGCCCAGCGACTGATCATCTGCACGGGCGAGTCGTAGCGCACCAGCTCCTCCACGGCCCCCGGCATCAGCTCCGGCCGCTCCCGCAGCACCGCCAGCTGATCCGGGTGGGCGAACAGGGCCAGCAGGCCCTTGGCCAGCAGGTTGGTGGTCGTCTCGTGCCCGGCCGTGAGCAGGTGGATGCACGTGCCCACCAGCGCGTCCTCCCCCAGGGGAAGTTCCTCCTCCGCGCGCAGCATGGCCCCGATGAGGTCGGGCCCGAAGCCCTCCTTCCGGGCTCGGCGGCGGGCCAGTTCGGCGCGGAAGTAGGCGTCCAGCTCCCGGGCCGCCGCGTCCGCGACCGCGAAGGCGTCCGCCCGCCGGGCCACGCGGGAGCTGGTGGCCTGCTGGAGGTCCACGGCCTGGGCCCGGAACCAGGGGCGGTCCTCGCGCGGCACGCCCAGCAGTTCGCTGATGACGAGGATGGGCAGGGGCGCGGCGAAGCCGCCGACCAGGTCGGCCGTCGCGTCCTCCGTCGCCTTCGCGCCCAGTTCGGCGACCAGATCGGTGGCCAGCCGGCGGACGCGCGGACGCAGCTCCCGCACGATGCGCGGCGTGAAGCTCTTGGCCACCAGGGCCCGCACGCGCGTGTGCTCCGGAGGGTCCATGAAGACCATCCAGTTGGCGGTGGTGCGCCGCAGGTGCGGGCACTCCTGCGGCAGCCGGGCGGGCAGTGCCCCCCGCCCGTAGCGCCGGCTGGTCAGCACGTGCGCCACGTCGTCGTGGCGGAAGAGGTACCAGCCGTCCCCGGCCCAGTGGACCGGATCGGCCTCCCGGTAGCGGCGGTAGAGGGGGTAGGGATCGGGAAGGTGGACGTCCGCCGTGCGGAAGGGAGCGGGAAGGGGGCCGGTCATGTCACGCCTCCGCGTACCGTGTCGGCCAGCGCCCCGGGGTCGGCGGGCGGTCGCGCACCGCGCCAGGCGACGTGGCCATCGGGTCGTACGAGCACATACGGGCTGCCGTAGAGGGCGCCCACCGCCGGGTTCTGGCAGTGGAAGGTCTCCAGCGGCACGCGCCTTCGCGCGAAGGCGTCCTCCAGCGCGCCCTCCGCCGCCGTGGACGCCCTCCCGTCGGGGCCGGGCGCGCCCGCCGGCGCCTGGCCCGTGAAGCACATGAGCCGGAAGGCCCGGCCGAACAGGTCCAGGGTGGAGACCCCTTCGCCCAGCCACGCGTGCGGGGCGCGGGCGCCGGGGACGGCCGCGGTGCGCCAGCACTCGTCGTCCGCCCCGGTGCCGTCGCGCACGATCAGCGGCGAGTCGTAGCGGAATCCGAAGTGCACGTCCGGGGCCTCGAACTCGCGGCGCACGCCGCCGCGTTCCATCGCCGCCGCCAGCGCCGCGCGGGCCCGTTCGCCCTCCGGGGAGTCCAGCAGGATCTCCTTGGGCAGCTCCCGGCCCATGGTCCGCTGCAGGTTGACGTTGGCCTCCTCCAGGCTGTGCTCGGCCACGGGCCGGCGCTCGGTGTCGTATGCGTCGAGCAGCCGCGGGCCGGCCCAGCCCGCCAGTTCGGCGGCCAGTTTCCAGCCCAGGTCGGCGGCGTCGACGATGCCGGTGTTCATGCCGAAGCCCCCGGAGGGCGAGAGCGTGTGGGCGGCGTCCCCCGCGAGCAGCACCCGCCCCAGGCGGAAGCGCCCGGCGATGCGGTGGGTGAGGTGCCAGACGTTGTCGGAGAGGACCTCCAGCGGGGTGTCGAAGGCGATGGCCGAACGGACCATGGCGAGCGGGTCCCCGCCGCCCCCCTCCTCCGCCGTCCCCGCGTCCACGCCCACCGTCAGCCGGTACAGCTCGCGGCCGTCGATCGACCGCAGCGGGAAGCGCAGCGCCGGGGGCTGCGTCAGGAAGTACACCAGCGCGTTCCGCGCTCCGAGCCGTTCCCGCAGCCCCGGCGCCCGGAAGAGGATATTCCGGAAAACGCGCGTGGCGTACAGGTCCGGCGCGGGGACCCCCGTCGCCTTGCGCACGGGCGACGACGCGCCGTCGCAGGCGACCAGGTAGCGGGCCCGCACGGTCAGGCGCGAGGCGTCCCGGAGGTCCGTCGCCGTGGCCGTCACCCCGTCGTCGTCCTGGACGAAGCCGTCCAGCCGGCACCGCCGCCGCAGCGGACTCCCCGCACCGCTCCCGTGCACCCCCACCTCCCGCGCCAGCAGCGGCGCCAGCCAGTGCTGGGGACAGGCGTGCTCGGGCTCGGGCGTGTACGACGGCAGCGGACGGGAGTCGGCCGTGCCGAAGCGGAGGCGGTGGATCTCGTGCCCTCCGACGGCGGTCACCCAGGCGACGTCCAGCGGATGGTCGCCCGGCCACCCCGCGGCGCGGATCCGGCCGGCCAGGCCCCAGCGGCGGAACAACTCCATCGAGCGGGGGCCGACGTTGCTCACCTTCGGGTGTGCGACCACCCCGTCCGAGGCGTCCACGACCAGGAAGTCCACCCCCCGGTACGCCAGGTCCAGGGCGAGGGCCAAGCCCACCGGGCCCCCGCCCACGATCAGCACGTCGGTGTCACAGACGCGCGCACTCGCCTTCGTCGTCATGGCCGGTCCTCACTCGTCGCGGCGGAAGAAGTCGGCGTAGAAAGCAGTCATCTCGGCGACCTGCGGGGGAACCGGCCCGCACTTGCGCGCCGCCGCCGACAGGTGCGCGAAGCGCAGCGCCAGCGCGCGGCGGGCCACGTCCGGGCGGGGTGTCACGCCGGGCACGTCGGCCAGTTCGAAGGTCGGGCCGGCCGTCCTGCCGCGCCGCCCCGACTCCATGGTGACGAGCAGCTCGGCCAGCGGGCGCATGACGCCGGTCATCACGTCGATCGAGGCGTTCATCAGCTTCGAGCGGCGCAGGCTCCCGTCGGGGCTCTGCCCGAAGTGCTGCGCCATCAGCTGGAGCATCAGGTGGTAGGAGTGGTTGAACAGCCGCCCCACGGCCCGCGCCTCGGGGTCCGTGACCGGGTCCTTCGCCCCGTCGCCGCCCGGCCCCAGCGTCGGGTTGCGCAGCACCGGGTAGGCGGGGCTCCAGGGCAGCAGCCGCCCGTACGGGCCCGGGACCCGCTCGCTGGTCAGCACCTCCCCGATCCGCAGGAAGCTCTGGAAGTGCGACGAGTCCGAGGGCGCCGCGGGGCCCAGGGCGCCGCCCTCGCCCTGCTCGGTGATGAAGTCGACGGCGAACAGCGCGCTTTGCAGGTCGTCGACCTCCAGTTGGTAGTCGGGGTGACGGGAGTTGACCGACTCCCGCATGAACACGTGGTGCTCACCGCCCCCGCGGCCCTTGTCCACCAGGAACAGGTCGGGCACGCGCTGCAGCCCCTCCCGGATCGCCGCGTACAACTCGCTCACCGAACCCCAGGCGGTCGGGGCGGCCTCCGCCGCGGCCACCCCGCCGGCCGTCTCCGGCCGCCCGGCACACCGCAGCTCCGGCGTCAGGCCCGCCGGCTGTTCGATGGCGACGTACCGCTCGACGCTGCCCACGCTGAGCCCCTCCAGCGCGAAGTCCAGCGGCACCGGCAGCTCGCTGTTGAGCGTCGCGAAGTCGATCGCGGGGATGTGGAAGGGCTCGCCCATCGCGGTGATGATGTTGTTGACCAGCAGGAAGTGGATCATCTCCTCGCGGGCCACGTTCAGCAGGATGCCGCGGATGCCGTCGTCCAGCGTGGCGCCGCCCTGCCCGCACGCCAGCTCCAGCTGCCGCGCCGTCCAGCTGCCGCGCCGCACGTACTCCCGCCCGGCGCCGTGCGTCGGCACCGAGAAGGCCGCGTACAGGTACTGCAGCATCACCGCCAGCTCCAGCGTGGCCGCCTGCTTCAGCACGGTCCACAGCTCGCCCCGCGTGCCGATCACCGGCCCCACGGGGCTCCGGGCCGGAACGGCGAGCGGCGGGCGGGTGCGTGCCTGGAGGTTGCGCAGATAGGCCAGCAGCAGCCGGGCCTTGGGGTCCGACAGGTCGCGGGTGGGCGGCATGTAGTAGGTCTTCGGCTTGTTGCGCGGATCGCACATCTGCCACGCCAGCTCCGCGTACGTCTCGACCTTGCAGCGGTCGGCGAGGCTGAACACCTCCGACCGCATGAAGGTGGACACGTGCTCGTAGTAGGCGAAGACC